>CALXKW010000069.1 GCA_944389045.1 uncultured Clostridia bacterium
TTTTTTTTTTTTTTAATGATACGGCGACCACCGAGATCTACACTCTTTCCCTACACGACGCTCTTCCGATCTTACCTCAACGGCGCGCGCCATGCCAACGACCGAGGGCGAGAGCGCGCCGGAAGAAAGAATCCTCTCGAGAGCGGCCCTTCCGAGACCCTCCCGAAAGATACGGCCGGCCGCCGAACGGCGGTTTCGGAGCGAGGAAGCGGAATATTTCTCCCCGCCGGAAAAACAAAAACGCACATCGCCTCTCTTGAGCTCGAAGTAGTTCTCGACAAAAAAGCGCATCCCGGCGGTCAAAAGAAGCGATTCAACCCAATCCCGCTCCTCGGGCGAAAGGGCGTCAAAGCTCTTGTCTTCCTGTTTCATCTCAGTTTTTGCTCTTTCAGGTCACCCGAACCGTTATTCTTCCCCATGAACACGCATACACACACGCTCCCTCTCTGCCGGCAGCGGCCTACTATTCGCCGCCTGTACATCGCCTGTTCTATTTTCCTGTTCTCTGCCGCGCCGGATCTTTGTGAAAGGGCTCAACCGAGGACATTATAACAATTTTTGTGAAAAAAGTCAATCGTGCGGAAAGAGAAAAAGACATTTCTGCATCATTTTCTCATAATAGTTCACGTTCCCCGAAAAGGCGTTTCGGCCGGAAAATTTTTAGCATTCCTCGGAAAGGCATCCCTTTTAAAGGCGTTTTTTGGAAAGCGTGCCGAAGGCTCGTCTCGAAAAGGCCGGAATATCCGCCGGGCCATTGCCTCCCGCTGAAGCCGCTCTCCGAAAAGTCGTTTTTGAACCGGCATTTTTTTATCTGCGGCTTTTTTCTGCATTTCTTCCGTGCGCCGGCGTTTGGGCATGGGCGCTTGGGGGCATGGGAAAAGAAAGGGACTCTCTTTTCGAGAAAAAGAGAGTCCCTTATGCGATTCCGGCGCAAAAAACAGACCCAAAATCCATTCCTTTGCCAAACAACGGTTTTCCGTTTTCCCATCGGCAACCTGGTTGCCGACCGAATCGATCGGCAGAATGAGCCGGCCTCCTCCCTTCAAAGCTTCCGATGCTTCCGATCGGCATAGGGGAGCATGCGAGAAAGCGTCGTCTTCAGTTCGCGGTACGTGTAGAGCGAACCGAGAGCCACGACAGGGCGCCCCTCCCGCACGGCCGCCTCAAGGGAAGCGGTCAAAGCCCCCTCCATATCGGGATACGCCTCCGCCTCGGCGCCGAGCCTCCGATAGGTCTCAGCCAACGCCTCCGCCTCCAGTGCACGGGGATTATCCGGCCGAACAGTGAACACTTTTCCCACGCAAGGTACCAGAAGCTCCGCCATCTTTTCATATTCCTTGTCGGCCATCACGCCGGTCAGAAGAAGCGGCCTTTTATCGGCGAAGTAATACCCGATCGCCTCGCATGCCGCCTCGACGCCCTGCTGGTTGTGAGCGCCGTCAAAGACGAACACCGGGTCGCGCGCGAGCAGTTCAAAACGCGCCTTCCAACGAACGCCGGCAAGCCCTTCGCGGACAGCCTCGTCGCTCACCGAAAGGCCTCTTTGGCGCAGAAGACCGATCGCCGTGACGGCCGTAGCCAGATTGCGCGGCTGATAAAGCCCGAGGAGGGGCAGAAAGAGATTTGAAAACCCGTCGTAATCCACGACACTGCCCGCAAGATCGGCCCGCCGCACAACAAGATGCGAACGATCGACGACAAAAAACTCCGCCCCCATCGCAGCGGCCTTCGCCGCCAATACTTCGCGCACCGAGGGTGTGTCGCCGCCGTAGAGCGCCGGAGCTACTTTTTTGATGATTCCCGCCTTTTCCGCGGCGATCTTCTCCACCGTATCGCCGAGAAACGCGGTATGGTCGAGAGCAACGCCGGTCACGATCGAAAGAAGCGGCTCTTCGATCGCATTGGTGGAGTCAAGACGCCCTCCCATTCCGGTTTCCAGAACGACAAGATCGCATTGTTTCTCCGCAAAATAGAGAAATCCCAGCGCCGTAATCAGTTCAAATTCTGTGGGCGGATCGCTCATCGCCTCGGCGAGGGGCGCGAGCTTTCCGGTCAGTTCGGCAAGATCCCCATCCGAGATCGGCTCCCCGCCGAAACAGATCCGTTCGTTGAAGCGCTCCACATAGGGCGACGTGAAAAGCCCCACCCGATAGCCCGCCTTGCGCAGGATGCTGTCCAGCATGGCCGAAACCGAACCCTTGCCGTTGGTTCCCGCGATGTGGATGCAGGAAAGCTGTTTTTCCGGGTTGCCCAGCGCGGATAAAAGTTCACGAATGCGGGAAAGTCCGGGGCGGCTCCCCCTCCAATTGATCGAATGGATATAAGCAAGCGCTTCCTCGTAGTTCATTTTTCGGTAAGACCTCGAATCTCTTTTGTTACCGCCCGGTTGTTGCAGAGAAGATAGACCAGCAGAATCGAAATCAGAGCGCCCTCGAGCAGAATCGGAGGAATCCGGGCCAAAAGCACCGGAAGCGGGGTTTTATACTGAAGCCAGAGTCCCACAGCCTTGATCAACGCCGACCCGACAATCCGCCCGGTCATCACCGCGATCACAAGCGAAACGGGGGTTTTTCTGCGCCCGACAAGACCCGCAACGGCTCCCTCGACCATCACGCCCACCGTGACAAGCGGCACCAAAGCGCCGACACCGTAAAAAAGTATGCACCCTAAAATGTCGCTGACCGCCCCGACGAGCATTCCCGCGACCGGGCCGAAGAGACAGCCCGCCAAGATGACCGGCAGAGCGCCGAAGCCGATGCGGACCGAATTGCCGATTTTGATCGACAGATATTGGCTCAGAACGATCGCCAGCGCCGCCAGCGCCGAACAGAAAATGAGAACCCGCAGGTTCCCGCCGATGGAGTTTCTTCTTTTCTTTGTCTTGGTTTTTTTTGTCTCGTTACGTTTCGTCTTGTTTCTTCTCATAAAAAAATACCTCCTTTATCCTCGTTTCCAAAAAACGATAAAGGAGGTACGACAAAAAACGCTTTTCCGCCGCAGCCTGACTATCATTTCTCGTGAAGCGGGATGCAAGACCCAAACCGCAAGCGCGCAAAGGCGCTTTTCGTTCCGGCGGCAACTCCCCGTCCCCCGGACACTTGACGAATGGATCTTTACTCTTCTTCGGCGGAATCCCGCCGGATGAGATTTTGATTGCGCTTTTATTATACCACAAAAGAAGCGCTTGTCAATCGAAACGCAGAAAAAAAGCGAACTTTGTCCGATTGCCTTTATTTCTTCGGATTTTCATGAAAGTTTTGTTAATTTTCGCAAAAAATCGCGAAGATTTCTTGAAAAGACCGACAATTGAGAGTATAATACAAAAGTATCGAAAAGCGACTCTTTAACGGAAAGGAAGCGATGGAATGGGTCCGGGAGGGTTTAGAGGCATGGGGCGGGAGGAAATGAACGCCAAGCTGCGTGAGCCGAAGCCGCAGAACATCAAAGAAGTACCCCGTTATCTCAGAAATATCATCAAAAACTTTTTCAAGAGGCTTTTTTATACCGTGGGACTGGTCTGGGAGGCAAAGCCCTCCCTGCTCTTTCTGATGGTCTTCATGGCGGTTTTCAACGGCGTGGTGCCGGTGGTGAGCGCCTACATCACCGCCCACCTCCTGAACGTGATCGCCTCTTCTATCGCCGGAACCGCCACGGCCGACGAGGTTTTAATCGCGCTGCTCTGGCAGTTCGGCTTTACTTTTGCCAACAGTCTGGTCACAACAATCAATAACATCATCACCCGCATTTCCAACGAGGTCATCACCAACCACATCAAGGTCAAGATCATGACAAAGGCCAAGGAGATCGACCTTGCCTCTTTCGACATGCCCGACTTTTACGAGCGGATGGAAAACGCCAACCGGGAGGCCGGCGTGCGGCCGGTGAACATCCTGAACTCGACCTTCTCGATGCTCAGCAAGATCATCAGCATGGTCTCGTTCATCGCCGTTCTCGTGACCGTGCTCCCCAATCTGAACCGCTGGGCGCCGCTCTTCATGATCCTCTTCCTTCTGCTCTCGATCCTGTCGGCCGTGGTCAATTTCACCTACCGACGCAAAAACTTTCTCTTCATGCGCAACCGCTCAAAGGACCGCCGGCAGATGTCCTACTATTCCGATACGCTGGTCAACAAGGACCTTGTCAAGGAGGTGCGGCTGTTTGACCTCTCCGACCTCTTCATCGGAAGATACAACGAGGTCTTCTCGCGCTATTACAAAGGGATCCGAAAGCTGATCCGCGCCGAGGGGCTCTGGCAGATCGTCATCACGCTGGGCACCTCGGTCCTGAACTGCATCCTCTTTTACATGATCGCCACGGGGATCAGCGAAATCGGCGATTACTCGCTCTATACCGGCGCTCTGAACTCGGTCTCCTCGGCCGTGGCGGCGCTGATCACCACCACCGCGTCGATCTACGAGGGCACCCTCTTCATCGACAACATGATCCTCTTCATGAACGAGAAGAAGACGATTGTCTCCTCGCTCCCCGAGCCGATCAAGCCCGCGCATCATGTCGGACATACCATCGTTTTTGAGCATGTCGGCTTCTCCTATCCCGGAACCGAGCGTAAGGTGCTCGACGACATCAACCTCCGCCTTGACCCGCAGGACACGGTCGTTCTCGTCGGCCTCAACGGCGCAGGAAAAACCACCCTTCTGAAGCTTCTGACCCGGCTGTACGACCCCACCGAGGGAAGAATTCTCTTAGACGGCCACGACATCCGGGAATACGACCCCAAGGAACTCTATAAAATCTTCGGCATCATCTTCCAGGATTTCGGGAAATACGCCTTCAGCGTCAAGGAAAACATCGCCTTCTCCAAGAGCGGGGAGGAACCGGACATGGAAAAAATCGAGGACGCCGCCCGGCAATCGGCCGCCGAGGAATTCATCTCCCGTCTGCCGAGCGGCTACGATGCCGCGCTCATGCGTTATTTTGAGACCAACGGCATCGAGCTCTCGATCGGCCAGTGGCAGAAGCTCTCGGTGGCGAGAGCCTTTTACAGCGACAGCGATATCCTGATTCTGGACGAACCCACCGCTTCTCTCGACCCGATGGCCGAGCAGGAGATTTTCAATCAGTTCGACCGCCTGAAAAAGGACAAAACGACCATCTTCGTTTCCCACCGTCTCTCCTCGGCCACCACGGCCAATAAGATTCTGGTTTTGAAGAACGGCAAGATCATCGAGGAGGGCGACCACAAAACCCTGATGGAGAAAAAGGGAGAGTATTATACCCTCTTCTCCACACAGGCCAAACGCTACATATCCTCGGAAAACGAGAGCGTCCGTGAGAAAAACTTCGACAATACCCCGCCGCACGGCCGCCCCCCTTATCCCGGCACGCATTTTGACACCGCGCCGTCCTATTCCGGAATGTCTTCCGAAAACGCCCCGCAGGAACCGCCCTTCTCCCGCGACAAACGCGCCCCCTCGCACCCCAAGCCTCCGTCGCCCCCGGAAGCGCCCGAAACGTCCTCTTCCCCTGATTAAGCCGCGCAATGTCCGAAAAATCCGAACACCGGCCGCAAAAGCCGGCCGAATTTTGAAGCCCGAAGGAGTGCCCAATGGAAATATTTTCTCCCGCCGACATCCTGCTTCCCCGCTCCTCCTTTGCCGAGTGGGCGGTCATCGCCTGCGACCAGCACACCAGCGACCCCGCCTACTGGCAGGCCGCCGAAGCGCTGACGAAGGATTCCCCCTCGGCCCTACGTATCATTCTGCCCGAGATCTCGCTTTCCTCCGACAACCGCGCGCGGATCGAGGCCGTCAACCGCACCATGGAGGACTATCTTAAAGCGGGAATCTTCGACGAATACCCCAACGCCTATATCTACGTCGAGCGGACGCTTGCAAACGGACTCTGCCGGCACGGGCTGGTCGGGGCTGTCGATCTTTCGGCCTACGATTTCCGCCCGGACAGCCGGTCGCTTGTCCGCGCCACCGAAAAGACGGTTCCTGAACGCATCCCGCCCCGGACCGAAATCCGCCGGAACGCGCCGCTTGAGGTCTCGCATGTCCTGCTTCTGATCGACGACGCAAAACGTGAAATCCTTGAACCGCTGGCCGGGGAAAAGAAAGATTTCCGTCTTCTTTACGATTTCGATCTGATGCTGGGTGGAGGCCATATCAAGGGCTACCTTGTAAACAAAGATAGTCAAAAGCGCTTAGAAAACGCCTTTCGTGCGCTCGCCGGGAGAACTGCAGAAAGAACTGCAGAAAAATCTGCAGAAAAATCTGCGGAAAGTTCCGCCGCGCCCTTTGCCTTCGCTGTGGGAGACGGAAACCACTCTCTGGCCGCCGCCAAGGCCTGCTATGAGGCCGACCCGAATCCCCTTAACCGCTACACGCTCGCCGAAGTCGTCAATCTTCACGACCCGGCACTGACCTTCGAGCCGATCTATCGTGTCCTCTTCTCGGTTGACCCCGAAGCCCTTCTCGAGGAGCTCCGGCATGTTTGTTCGGATAAAAGCGACGGGCCGCACGTCACCGCCCACTCCGGCGGTCGTTATACCGAGCTGGCCCTGCCAGCCGGGACACCGGCCGTAACGACGCTTCAAAGCTTCCTTGACCGCTATCTTGCACGCCATCCCGAAGCCAAAATCGACTATATCCACGGTAAACGCGAGACCATAGCCCTTTCTTCCGAAAAAGATACGGTCGGCTTTCTCTTCGAAGGGATGAAAAAGGAAGAACTCTTCCCCACCGTCCGCCGGGAAGGCGCGCTTGTCCGCAAAACCTTCTCTTTGGGCGAGGCCGCAGACAAACGCTATTATATCGAAGCGCGGAGGATCCGCGAAAAGCCGAACCGGCAAAAATAAGAAAGAAAAAACCTTACTTTATCGGCCTATATATGGCATATTAATATATAGTATTATAGGAAATAATAGTATTAAAAAACTTCTCCGGAGCCGCATTCGGCCGGAGAAGTTTTTCAATATGTGAATTTTTTCAAATCCGAGTCTCTACCCGGTTCCGTTCCTTCAAACTGTCGGGATTATTGACAGAACGGGACGCAAGAGATCCGGGGCCTTTTCGGATCGGCGTTTGCTCTTCTCTATCGCGGTTTCTCTTGAATATGAGAATTATCGCTTTCAAAGCGCTATGCGGTCTTGCCTCGTACCTTAGCCATAGCGATTTCGAGCGCCTTGCGAAGGGGGGACAGCAGAACAAATCCGATGATAAGGTTCGACACGCCGTGGATCAGATTGAAGGGGATATCCTGTAAAATATAAAACGTAATCTTTTCCATCGTATCCAAAGGGTAAACAATAATATTGACCGGCAGGAAAAGAAAGCCGAACAGAAACCCATAGCCTCCCGCCACAAGCGCAAAAAGCACAGGAGAGCGAAAACGCCGCAGAGGCAGCATGATAAGAACCAAAAGCGGCCAGGCATAAAGGTAGACCAGCCACCAGGAGGAAAACCCGTAGACAAGCCCTTCCAGAAGCACATAAATCCCCGCCGTGAGAAAAGCCTTCCACCCGAACACCAGCGCCGTGAGCATCAGCATCAGCGTCACCGGCTCGATGTTGGGGAGGCCGGCCATGGCGATTTTCAGCGCAAAGGTCAGAGAGCCGAAGATCGGACAGACAAGAAGCGAAAAGAGACGCTCGTGCGAAAAACGCCGTCGGTTTTCGATCCGGCGCGCAGCGCTCTCTTTCTCCGCTTGGCTCGGACCCGCGGCCCCCTTCTCTGCCCGGCCGAATCCTAAGAGCTTTTTTTTCTCCCGAGGCTCTTGCTTATCGAGCGTATTCCGCATGTACAGACCGCCGGTCAGCCGATCGTATAGACGATCTCAAAGCTGTCTTTGTCGGCAATCGGCGTGCTGTCGGCTCCGGTCATGAGACTGCTGCCGTCCTTTTTCAGACACCACCAGCCCTGATCGACAGACCAGTCGGCCGTCTCGCCGTCCACCGACGTGATGTAATAGCCCGCCGACTGATCCTCGCCTTCCACCAAAGATTCCTGCTGCAGCGCGCCGAGCAGCGTTTTTTCCGAAGTGGTAATGGTGAAGGTCTTCTCGCTCTTGTCCTTGTGGATCACTTTGACCGAGATCGTAACCTCTTCGGGCTGCCCGTCGCTGGTATCGGCGGGGGTCGTGCCGTCGGGTCCGCCGCAGGCGGCGAAGGAGACGATCAGCGTGAGAAAGAGTAAAAGTGCCAATAGCTTTTTCATGATTAACCAAACCTTTCTTTGAAAGAAAAAGGGCTCCGCGCCGTTTTTCCCCGACAGTCCCCTTGCCCGAAAAAGCAAAAGAAAGCCGCCCGCGGGAGGCAAAAAACGGCGCACGCCAAAAGCGCATGACGCATTAAAAAAGTGCCGTCAAGCAAAGATTTACGTCAAGCGGATTCTGGCGCGCTTCATGACCGGTTGCCGCAGTCAATTTCAGCGAGGAGAAAACAGAAAGTATTCCGACTGACGGCTCAGACGCTTTTTCCGCCTTCCCACACCGAAAAAACTTGGCGCAGTGACTTCCTGGAAAAAACTTGCCGATCACGGCGACGGACTCGTGCGGGAATTTCACCCGCTTCCATCGCGGAAATATCCGCGGACCGCCGGCATACGAAGATGCCGCGTGTCTCTGTTTGTCCTTTTGGTTTCAACCGATTGTAGCACAGCCAGACCGACTTGTCAAGGGCGTAGGCCCGCCCGGCGTGAAAAACTTCGAATTTTAGGAGAAGACCGCGGAAAAGCTTTCTTAGCCTATCCGTGAATATAAGATGACAGGAGGTGAAAAAAGCGGGGTATTCGCCTGAAAAAGGGAAAAACTCTTGAACCGGAAACAATTTTATGCTATACTGGAGAAGGAAAACCAAAGATACCTTTACAACAGGAGAAACGCCATGAACGCATTTTCCCACATCCTGAAGGAACCCGTCGAGAAGGTCTGCGCCCGTCTGCACGAGATGAAACGGGACGACCTTGCCCTTCTCTTCACAAAATGCTATCCCAACACGCTGGAAACCACCACCAAGCTTCTTGATGACGGCAGCGCCTTTGTCATCACCGGCGATATCCACGCCATGTGGCTTCGGGACAGCGCGGCTCAGGTCCACCACTACCTGCCGGTCGCACGGGAAAACAAAGAGCTCGCCGGCATCATCGAAAAAATGATCCGCCGCTACAGCCTTTACGTTCCCAAGGACCCCTACGCCAACGCCTTCAACGAATGCGATAACGACCGGGGACACAGCGACGACATCACCTTCCGCTCCCCTTGGGTCTGGGAAAGAAAATACGAGGTGGATTCGCTCTGCTCGGTGATTTTCATCGCCTATAAATTCTGGAAAAAAACCGGCCGCACCGGCCATTTCGACGAAGCCTACCGCAAAACGCTCTCGATTATCCTCGACCTCTGGAAGACCGAGCAGCATCACGCGGAAAAATCGCCCTACACCTTTGAGCGGAAGAACTGCCGCCCCTCCGATACCATGACAAGAGGCGGTAAGGGAGAACCGGTGGGATATACCGGCATGACCTGGTCAGCCTTCCGTCCCTCGGACGACGCCTGCGTTTACAATTACCTGATCCCCTCCCAGATGTATGCCGTAGTGGTGCTCGGCTACCTTTCCGAAATCGCGAAAACGGTCTACGGGGACGAAAATATGGCCGCCCGCGCCGAAGCGCTCGCCGCCGAAATTGATGCGGGAATTCAGCAGTACGGCATCGTGGAGCACCCGAAATACGGAAAGATCTACGCCTACGAGACCGACGGACTCGGAAACTATAACCTGATGGACGACGCCAACGTGCCTTCGCTGCTCTCGGCCCCCTATCTCGGCTATTGCCGTGCGGACGACCCGATCTATGTCAACACGAGAAGGTTTATTCTTTCGCCCGACAACCCCTATTACTATGCCGGCAGCGTTCTGCGCGGCATCGGAAGCCCCCACACCGATCCCGGCTATGTCTGGCCGATCTCGCTGGCCCTTCAGGGGCTTACCAGCGACGACCCCGCGGAGGTGGAGGAGGTGCTCTCCATGCTGGTGGCCTCTCATGCGGGCACCTACTACATGCACGAGAGCATCGACGCCAACGACGAATACCGCTTCAGCCGCTCCTGGTTCGCCTGGGCAAACTCGATCTTCTCCGAGCTTGTGCTGAAATACGCCGGATTCGAAATCTGAATCCCTGCCGACCGCTTCGGTCCCAAGACGGCGCCCGGCAGGAGCGGCAAACCGCCGGGCGCCGGAAAAAAGAACATACAGGGAAACCGATAACCCATCATAACGCTATGACAAACTATGACAAAGGAGATACAAAACGATGGAGAAAACCAAAACCGAACGGCCGCTGATCGACAGCGTGGAGGGCCTGGAAGAGGAAATCACGCGGGTGCGCGAGGCGCAGAAGAGATACGCGAGCTACAGTCAGGAGGAAGTGGACAGGATCTTTCTGGCAGCGGCG
>CALXKW010000070.1 GCA_944389045.1 uncultured Clostridia bacterium
GTCAAACACAAGGCGGTCATTGAAGCAGAGAATTGTTTATACTCTCTCGACCTTAAAAACTCCCTTGTGTTTGACTGTTTACATAGGCAGAGCATGTTTGCCTAAATAAGATGGGAGGTCATACACATATGGAAAGAAAAATAAAGCGGGGCGACATTTATTATGCCGACCTTAATCCAGTTATAGGCTCGGAGCAAGGTGGGACACGCCCCGTACTTATCATTTCTAATAATATCGGGAACAAGCATAGCCCCACGGTCATTGTTGCTGCTATTACAAGTCGAAATTCTAAGAGTCATTTACCCATTCATTATAATTTATCAGGCGTGAATGGGCTTCCTGCCGACTCGATTGTTCTGTTAGAACAGTTGCGTACCATTGATAAAACAAGGCTGAAAGAAAAGCTCACACGCCTTGATGAGCCTAATATGGAGGCTGTCAGCACTCCCTTGTTAATCAGCATTGGCATAAAGAAATGTATGAAGGGAGGGGCTTATGAGTTTCAGTGATGTTTATGAGACAGTTTTGAAAGAATATCCTGACATTCTAACAGTTGACGAAATGAGTAAGGCTCTTGGCGTTAGCAGCAAAACAGGCTATCAACTACTCCGAGATAATAAAGTTGAACATTTAAAGGTGGGCAGAGCGTACAGAGTACCCAAAGCCCACCTTCTTTCATACCTGCGGTTAGGTATGCAATCTTGCGGAGAACTTTGAATTTGCACATTGGACTTTCCTGACCGCATTTACTACAATAATGACGGTCAACAGCAGAAGTCTATTGGTGCTACAATAAAGGAGGTTTTATTTATGGTAGCAGGACATCTGCAAGAGAAAAAAGGTTATTATTATATGGTTTTAAGCTATCGTAATGCAATGGGAAATCGAAAGACAAAATGGTTTCCTACAAAGCTGCCCGTAAAAGGTAATAAGAAAAGAGCCGAGGCAATGCTTATGGAACTGAGAAAAACTTTTGAGCCAGAGGATAAGCCGATAAGTGATGACATCCTTTTTTCTGACTTTATGCTTCAATGGTTGGAGGTGGTAAAACCCACGATTGCGATAACAACCTATTCTTCTTATTCCAATATGGTAAAGAGTGTTATCGCTCCGTACTTTGAGAAAAAAGGTATAACCCTGAATGGACTAAAAGCAACAGATATTCAAGCCTTTTATATGGAACAGCTAAAACGGGTAAAGCCGAACTCTGTCATCCACTATCACGCTAACATTCACAAAGCATTGAAATACGCTGTGAAAATCGAGTTGCTTGACACAAATCCGGCTGATAAAGTTGAACGCCCGAAAAAGAATAGCTTTGTAGGCAGTTTTTACGACAGTACAGAAGTTGAGAAACTGTTTGAAGCAGCAAAAGGGACACGCCTTGAAATTCCTATTTTTCTTGGAGCCTTTTATGGATTACGAAGGAGCGAGGTGCTTGGCTTAAAATGGAGTGCTATTGACTTCCAGAGCAATACTATTACAATTAAGCACACCGTGACTTCCTGCAATATCGACGGAAAGCATGTTCAGGTTGCGCAGGACACTACTAAGACGAAGTCCAGTATGCGAACACTACCCCTTGTGCCTGTTTTCAAAAACAAGCTACTGCAGTTGAAAGAAAAGCAGGCGGAATACAGACGAGTATGTGGGAAGTGCTATGACAAACGGTATCTGGAATATATTTGTGTGGACGAAATGGGGACACTGATCTCTCCCCACTATCTCACTTCTGCTTTTCCAAAGCTGCTTGCCAAAAACAATCTGAGGCATATTCGCTTCCACGATCTGCGTCATAGCTGCGCATCGCTGTTGCTTGCCAATGGTGTACCGATGAAGCAAATTCAGGAATGGCTTGGTCACAGTGATTTTTCCACAACAGCGAATGTATATGCTCACTTGGACTACAATTCAAAGTTATCCTCTGCCGACGCAATGGTAAACGGTTTAAGTGGAGCTTTGGAAGCCATTTCCTGAAATAATGGCGTATCTTTAAAGATGCGCCGGGTACATAGTAAATGAGAGTTCGATTAGAAGTGATTTTTGCCGAAAACTCATTGATTTTAGGAGAGAACTAATGTATTTTAGGAGAGAACTCAATACTTATGGAGTGTAGGAATAAAAAAGCCCTCAAACGGAAATCCGCTTGAGGACTGGATTTTCTGGCGGAGATGGTGGGAGTCGAACCCACGCGCCCTTGCGGACCTATCGCATTTCGAGTGCGACCTCTTACGACCACTTGAGTACATCTCCAGAAATTTATCTACTACATCAGCTCCCAAAACCCTCTCAGAAAAAGGAGAGAACTGATGGAGAGAACTAAGGAGTATTCAGTTGTTAATGATACGCTGAAAGCCTTGAAAAATCAAGGATTATCGGAGAGGTACTTCCAAAAAGGTCACTCGTTTTCGAGTCAGCCCCGTTATGACCGCTTCGATACCTCTCCGTATATACAAACCTCGGCTTTCCGCTCCGTTGAACTTTTGGGTAACAGAAGGATTTAAGCGAGGGATGTTACGATACTATTCAATTTGAACTGCCGGATTTTCCTTGCGGCAACAAGGAGGTTCAGGGAATACCTGACCAGTTGACGGTCGGATTTCGAGTCAGCCCCGTTATGACCACTTCGATACCTCTCCGTGTAAAAAATATTCAGTTTTTGGAGAAAACAACATGATTTCGAGTCAGCCCCGTTATGACCACTTCGATACCTCTCCGTATGGTGTGGGGCTATGACCGTTTTATTTTATCACAGGCCGACGGAAAATGCAAGCGTTTTCTCTTATTTTTCGCAAAAAAGTTTTTCGTGGAAAGAGGGAACAGCCAGGGGAATGCTGTTCGAGCGGCGAAAATAACGCTTCGTTTGCATTTGCAGATCGGCAAAGGAATAGATTTTCAAATCGTTATAAAAGCGTTCCGGATCGTTTCTGCGGCTTCTCCCAACCTTGCCGTTGTGTCAGGGGGTGTGGGATGAGTTAGCGGTAATTCTTTTTAACAGCTCTCGGTCACTTTTTCTACTTCCTTTCGGTCTCACTTCTATTGTAATACTACACGTTACCATGACTTTTGCCGTCGGTTCCCTTGACAAGCCGGAAGGGGTATGATATAATCTCCTTGTTTGGCCGCCAAAAGCAAAAGGGAGGAATTCAAAGCCGATGGAAACGCTTCTTTTTGTCCTGCAAAGCCTTCTTCTGGGTGTGGGACTGGCCATGGACGCCTTTACGGTATCGCTGGCCGACGGACTTGCCGAGTCGCGGATGCGGATTTCGCGGATGTGCGCGGTTGCCGGGATTTTTGCTTTCTTTCAGGCCTTGATGCCGATGATCGGTTGGCTGACGGTTCACACGGCCGTGAACCGGTTCGGCGATCTCGCCCGCTTCGTCCCTTGGATTGCTTTTCTGCTCCTGGTTTTCCTCGGCAGCAAAATGCTGATTGACGCCCTGCGGGGAAAGGAAGAGAAAGAGGTTGTGCAGCACGCCGGATTTTTTCTTCTTTTGGCGCAGGGGGTGGCGACTTCGATCGATGCGCTCTCGGTTGGCTTTACCATTGCGTCGTATGACTTTATTCATGCCCTTTGGGCGGTCCTTCTGATTGCCGCGGTTACCTTCCTGATCTGTTTCTCCGGTATTTTTCTGGGAAAGAAGTTCGGGATGCGCCTGGCGGGAAAGGCCGGGGTTTTCGGCGGCGTCATTCTGATTTTGATCGGGTGCGAGATTCTGATTACCCATTTGATCGGATGAATCGGCGGAAACGATATCCTTGAATGTGAAAACGCCCATTTGCCGTTGATAGCCGGGTTCGAAATCCGGCGGTTCGGCGGTTCGATCGCTTCGATCGGAAACGATCGAATAGAAAAAGAAGGAGAAAAGAGAACAGGCCCCTTTTTCTTTAATAAAGAGTCCCCTCAGCCGTGCAGATCGCCGGATGAGGGGCTTTCGTATAGAACGATTAACCGGCGCCGCGTTGTCGCGGCGCCGGAATTATGTATGGCCGGTGATCGGAATACCGGTTTTTTCTCTTTTCAGATGCGCACCTTGCCCTCGGCCACCTGCCGGTCGATGAAGGCATGAATGCGGTTGGCGGGGCTCAGAATCGAGCTGATCGATTCGTCGTGGTTCAGGGTGTCGATGATGAGCGACACATATTTGCACATATTGACCTCGCAGTACCAGGGCCTTTTCTTGAGCTCGTCGGGGCGATAGATCAGGTTTGTGGTGAAGATCTTGTCGATCAGTCCGTCCTCGTAGGCCGTGTCCATGATCTCAAGGCCGTTGCAGAAGAGGCCGAAGGTGGCAAAGACAAAAATCCGTCTTGCACCCTTCTCCTTGAGCTGCTGGGCCACCTCGATGATCGAGCCGCCGGAGGAGATCATATCGTCCACCACGATGATGTCCTTGCCCTCCACGCTCTTTCCGAGATATTCGTGCGCTTCGACGGGATTTTTTCCGTCCACAATGATCGAGTAGTTGCGGCGTTTGTAGAACATGCCGAGTTCAAGCTTAAGTACCGAGGAATAGTACATGCAGCGGTTCATGCCGCCTTCGTCGGGAGAGACTACGGCGATGTCGTTGCGGTTCAGGGAGAGGTTGTCCACATTCCGTACGAGCGCTTTGATCATTTGGTAGGTGCAGCGCACGTTGTCGAAGCCGTTGAGCGGAATGGCGTTCTGTACCCGGGCGTCGTGCGCGTCAAAGGTGATGATGTTTTCCACGCCCATATGGACCAGCTCCTGCAGCGCGATGGCGCAGTCGAGCGATTCGCGGCCGGTACGCTTATGCTGACGGCCTTCATAGAGCATGGGCATGATGATCGAAATCCGTCTCGCCTTTCCGGCGATGGCGGCGATGATGCGCTTCAGATCCTGAAAATGATCGTCGGGACTCATGGGGACGACACGGCCGTACATCTTATAGGTGACGCCGTAGTTGAATACGTCGGAGACGATGAAGACATCGTGTCCGCGCAGGGATTGATGCAGATAGCCCTTGGCTTCTCCGCTTCCGAAACGGGGGCAGTCGGCGTCCACGACAAAGCTGTGGACCGAGCTTCTCCACTCCATCAGATAGCGGTCGACCTGCTGTGTAAATTCCTCACAGCCGCGCATGCCGATGACGCTCAGTTCCCCAAAAAGTTCGCTGCTCATTGGTTCCTCCCGGTATATAGAGTACATTTCTTATTATATAGAATAGTCTATCATAAAATCGACGGTTTGGGAAGGGTTTTCGACAAAATAATCTTTACAATTCTCCCCAAGAAGGGCGGCTTTCCGCCGTCAAAATAGACAAAACCGAACCGGCGCCTTCTATTCGGAAACCTTTTCGGGAATCAGCGTAAGATTGTTTTTTATGGTTTTTAGAATGATATAGGTCTTGGTGGCCTTTACGCCGTCAAACCCCTTGACCATGCGGTAGAGCTGCTCCAGCCCTTCGGAGGAGTCGATGAGAATTTTCAGAATGAAATCGAAATCGCCCGTGACGCAGTAGCAGGAGGTGATATTGGGCATGTTGCTGACAAATTGGATAAAGGATTCGATGTAATCGGGATGCTCGATTGCCACCTCCATGACCGCCGAGATATCGTTCCCGATTTTTTTCTGGTTTACGATCAGGGTGTATTTGTCGATGATGCCGCTTTGCTCCAGCTTTTTGATCCGTTCGGTGACGGCGGAGATCGAAAGGTCGATCTTTTCCGCGATGGCGGAAGCCTTGATGCGGGCATTTTCTTTAAGAAGATTGAGAATTTTCAGATCGATGATATCCACAACGCTTGCCTTTCTTTGAGTTCAAAGTCGTGTTTGGCATGGGTTCGTTTTGGGAATGGAGAACGGGCAGGGGAGGACCGGCGGGATGGATGAAACCCTGCGCCGGAAAAGGACAGGGAACAGGCCGCAATGGCGGCGGGACACAGGGCTTCGGCCGGCGGGCGTGTCTGTCGCGTGTCGGTTCAAAGGGGCTGTTCGTACGAGGCCGGAATTCTCTTTCATCCGCGCTCAGTCGGCTTCGGCCGGCTTGTCCGCGTGTTCTTCTGCGGGATCCGGGGCTATCGGCTCGGGCTTGGGCGCCGCCGCGCGGCGAATGATTCCCATAGGGGTCTGCTGGCAGTCCTGTCCGAGGGGATTGTCGGAAAGAATCCGACGGAAAAGCTCCCGGTCGAGCGCTTTGTCCGAGGCGCCCAGAATCACGCCGTCGATGTCGTTGATGTCGACTATAAGACAGGCGGCGCCGACCGTCCTGGCCACCCGTTCGGCGACGCCGTCGGGATCCTTCGGGCCGAGAACTACGCAGTGATTGTAGGGCGGAATGGTGTTGGGGGTGGGCCCGTCGATCGAGCGGGCTTTATAGCCTGCCACTTTATAAAACCAGCCGCGTCTGCCGATCAGCTTGCCGATGGCAGAGCAAAAGGCGGCAAAGAGAATGCGAAGGGTTCCGCATTCGCGCAGAGCCATTTCCATCGTTTCGGGGATGCCCAGTCCGATGCCGTAGGGGCTTTTATAGACAAATTTGACTAAAAACCGCGCCAGCCGGCGGGGCCGGATCCTTTCCATGGGGATGGCGCGGCCCTGCGAGCAGGCCACGGCTTTTTCCGAGATGAAGAGAATATCCCCTTTTTGAAGGTGCGGCCCGGCGTAGGTCTTGGCCGCCTCGGCGATGTCGTCCTTATCGGTGATGAGCTCGGTTTTGACGGGAATGCGCAGATAAAGCGTCCCGTCGCAGTCTATGAGTAGGTTTTTCCCCTCGTTTTCGTGAAGTGCTTCGCTATCCATCGGGCTTATCCGGCTTTCTTGCTTTTTGGCTTTTTCATTGGCGCGTCTTTTGCGGCGGTTCTTTTCAAGACGGCATTCACATTATAACACATTTTTCGGAAAAATAAAAGGAATTTTAAAAATTTCTCAAAATATTTGACTCTTTTCCGGAAAGATCGTGGAAAAGTGTCTTCCAAACTGAAAAATTTCCTGCCCATACTACCCGAATAGGGTTTGTTGACAGATCCGCCCGAAGCCGTCACGCCTCTTTCATAAAAATTATGACTAAAAACGAGGAGAAAGTCCCGGCAAACCGAGAAGATCCCGCGGTTTACTGACGCTTGCCCTGCGGCCGTTTCTTTCCAAAAAACGGCCGCAGGGCATGGAGTCGACGAACGGACGGAATGAACGATAGGCGAGAGCCGACCGGAAGAACCGGCAGGTGCGCCGATCTTACGCGGGCTGTCGCACCGGATCGCGGAAATATTTTATTTTTCGAGAAGGAATCCCGCCTCTGCCAGCGTGGCGTTGTCACAGGTGATACCGTCGCCGGCGTCGCCGAAGTGGATTTTCAGTTCGCGCGCGCCTTCGGGAATGGCGACGCGGATGCTGTCGTACTGGCCCTGTCCGAGCTTCGGAGAGGTATAGAGCACCTTGCCGTCGGCCGAGACGGTGCAGAGAATCGAAGCCTTATAGCCGTCGGCGGCGTTCGCGTAGGCCGAGTCGTCGATGCCGACCACACCCACGAATTCCGCAGCGTTTTCGGGAATGTCATAGACGAAATAGCCGATGGCGTTGGTGCTGATCCCGTGCTCGAAGCGGGTTCCGTTCTCGGTGTTGCTGCCGCCCAGCGAGAGCGTGGTGTTGTAAAGGATGTTGTTGGTCACAAGATCGCCGAGCTCTTCGGCATAGACGATGACGCGCCAGCCGGTTACGATGTCGCCCGCGGCCGTGAAGGAGTCAAAATCCCTTCCGGAGGTCCAGGAGCCCGAGACGCGGAAGGTGTCGTTTTCGCCGGCCGAGACGAAATTGGTGCCGATGTAGCTCTCGTCCACATAGCCCTCCATCAGCGAGAGATAGCCGCCGTCCCGGCGCTCGATCGTCAGCGGGCCGGTGAGTTTGGATGAGGCAGAGACGGCGCGGTAGGGCGAAGAGACGATCTCCGATTCATAGCAGTCGCTGTTCTGTCCGTACCAGACCTTTTGCAGAGCAAAGACCGCGAAAGAGGTGGTCTCGCTCCGGACCGAGCGGCTCTTTCCGTCGTAGGGCAGAACGTAGCGGAAGGCCGCGCCGTTGTCGTAGAGCTTGATTTCGATCTGAAAGCGGTATCCTTCGTTTTCCAGGGTGAGCGCAGCGGCCACACAGTCCTCCTTCATCGTGGAGAAATTCCCAAGATAGGGATAGGAGGCCGTGAGGCGCTTGGCGGTCAGAGCGGTGAGCGCCGCGCCCGGAAAGCCGGGGAAGTTGGTGGCGGTAATTCCCATTTCCGATTCGGAGAGAATCGCATTCCCCTCCTTATCGGAGAGTGTATACACGATATTTCCTTCGGCATTCCGCGCAACCGTCATGACAAGGTGGCCTTCGAGGCTTGTGAGCGTGGCTCTGCCGTCTTGGAGCACTGCGTGATCGGCTTCGGTAAAGACGGGCGGCGCCGGCTCGGAATCGGTGACGGGCGGCGTAGTCGCCGCGGAGGGAGTGCTTTTTCTCCTTTGCAGTGTGTATTTTTACCATTATATCATATTTAATGAATTTCTGCAATATAATAGCATGAATTTGTGAAACTACCACAAATTTAAAGAGCAAGGAGGTTCATGCACCATATCCGGAGAATACCCGAGGGCACGGCGCTTTGCAGAAAAACTTTCGGGTTTGAATCGGGCTCGAATCGCCGGGGGCAGAGGCGGCGTCCGGCATCCGGAGCGTGAATGTCAAAGGATGTCAGACTGCGGGGAATGCAGTCGGGTGCGGCGTTCGTTTTTTGCAAGCAACAGACAAAAAGTGAGAAAAAAGAATCCGACAGAGGGAAAAAGTAAGAGAAACTTGACAAAAGATGCACGGTAATGGTATAATAAGCACAAAAGTCTTGCTTCTAAGAGAGAAAGTGCGCGCTGTGCCCTTGCGGCGGAATACTCACGGATTTTCCGCCGTCTTTCCGGGGATAATCACGCGCTATGGACGGTTTCGAGGAGAACTTCTCATGCGGGCAAGCCTTTTTGCTTCATGGCAGGATCAAAATCTATAAGGATGTTCCGTGCGGGAAGGAGTGACAACGTGAGCCAAGAGAACAAGGATTCGAAAAAAGAACAAAGGCCGTCCCGGACGGAGCGGACGAGGCGTACCAAACGGGGAGAACGAACCCGGGACAGAAGAGAACGAAAAAGAGTTGAAAGGGAAAAGTCAAGAAAGAAAAAGCTTCTTTTTCCCGCGTATTCGCTGGTCGGGCAGATCCGGGCCAATAAAAAGGCGTTTTATGTCTATCTCGTCCTCTCGGTCATTGTGATCGCCGTTTTGATTCGAAGCGTCTTTCTCGCACAATGGGAGAGCGTCTACATCTGCTTTCTCACGCTGCTCCTCTTTCTGATTCCCCCCTTCGTCGAGAAGAGTATGCGGATAGAACTGCCGAGCACGCTTCAGATCATTGCGTTTATTTTTATTTTCTGTGCCGAAATCCTCGGCGAGATTTCGAGCTTTTATGTCCGGGTACCGATCTGGGATACGCTCCTGCACACGGTCTGCGGGTTTATTTTCGCCGCCTTCGGTTTCTGCATTGTGGATATTTTCAACAGGGGACGCTTTAACAAATTCGACATGTCTCCGGCGTTTCTGGCCTTTGTCGCGTTCTGCTTCTCCATGACGGTCGGCATTTTCTGGGAGTTTATTGAATTTGGCGCAGACCATATTCTGATGATCGATATGCAGAAGGATTTTGTTGTCCGGGATATTTATACGGTGACGTTGGATCCGACCAATTCCAATCAGGTGGTGGCGGTGAAGGATATCGTACAGACCGTAATCGAAACCGCGGACGGCAGTACGGTGGTGATCGAGGGCGGCTATCTGGATGTGGGAATTGCGGATACCATGAAGGACCTTCTCGTGAACTTTATCGGAGCTGTGGTGTTCAGTGTCATAGGCTTTTTCTATGTGAAGCAGCGCGGCGAGGGCGCGTTCGCGCGGCAATTCATTCCCCAGATGGTGGGAGCGGACGAGGAGAAAGAGCCCGGGGCGCCGGATGCCGCCGAAGCAAAGACACTTCCCGAAGCCGAGCCCCCGTCTGAAGCGACGGCGGTGGAGGGTGCGGAATTTGCCGCTCGCGGTGAGAAAAATCACGGCGGGCAAAACCATGGCAGAAAAAATCATAAAAAATAACCGGTCATAGAGCATTAAGCGGGGTCTCTTTTCAAGATAAGTAGTGACGGCCCAAACTCCGTCGGTTTCACCAAATAGCGGATGTGCCTGGAGAGTAGCTGTGCTGGATGGCTTGCCGTATCTTGCCAAAGACACTTTCATATTCTAAAATGATTATTGAAATACCAGTCTATACTCCGTAGATATTCAAAACTCTACGCTCCGTGTGTGGCAATTAAGTTTCTGATTCTCTACAATGCAAGCAGAAAGGA
>CALXKW010000071.1 GCA_944389045.1 uncultured Clostridia bacterium
TCGCCTTCCCCCCCGACAAGCCGGCGCGCCCCTCGTCCCCTCCCTCGGCCGACTCGAGGCGAGCTTCGGTCAATCGGGAAAGCCGGAAAAACACTTCGGCGTACGGCCCGGCGGCCGCCTTCCGCCCGGTGCGCGAGGAGCCGAACGGATTGATGGCCGACTACATAAAAAGGCAGGAGGCTGTGGCGGCCGCGAGCTTTGCGCCGCCAGACGCGGAAGAATCCTCCTTCGCCGCGAAGGGACTCGAAGCTTCCGACTTCGGGAAAAACACCGCGCTACCGGATAACAGCCGTTTTCCCGCGCCGGATTCTTTCGGCGGGATGAACATCGGCCCCGACTCTTCCAGGCCGGAACTTTTCGGCCTGCCGCAGACCGGCCCTTCGGAGGACTCCGGCCCTTCGGACAGCCGTTTCGGCAAGGCCCCGTCGGAAAAGGGCGGGCTTTCTTTTCTGAAGAATCTGATACATACCCGGTTTTCGCTCGAAGACCTTCTCATCATGGGCATCGCGCTTCTTCTGGCCTCCGGTCAGGCGGACGACGAGGTTCTCCTCCTCTTCGGCCTGCTTCTCGTCCTGATGGGAAAATAGAGGACAGGAAGAAAAGACAAAAAGGAAAAGAGAAAGCGCCGGAAGGCGAAAAAGAGGGGACGGGCGGATCTCCCGTGTTTATATATCGTATATATCGAAAAGCCTCAGCCGCCAGAACGCCTTCGCAGAAAGACACGGGCGCGGCAAACCGGCCGCGCCCGCGCCCTCTTCCCCGTCCCTTCCCCTCGCACTTTCCCCTCGTCCGATCGTACAAAGAGGACTCCGCACCCGCTTTTTTGGAGGAGGACGCTTCCCTTTCTTCGGCTTATTCGGCACTTTTTTTCTTTCCGGGCCAAAGCGCGGCGAGAAAACGGAAGAGAATTCTGCGGTTGACCAAAAGGAGAAGGACAAGCCCCGCGGCCTGCCAGAGGATCCAGAGCGGGACCTCAAGCGTCATCGCCAGGGCCATGACGGTCACGATCAGAAGATTGCCGAGCGTGAGGGAAAGCGTGGGATCGTATCCGATCAGACGCGTGGAATAGAAGAGGCGGAAGAGATACATCACGAAATACGCCACCAGCGTGGCGAGCGCCGCCCCCATGGCGGCGTTTTCCTCCGCCGAGAAAAGCGGGATCAGAAAGAAATTGAGCACAAGATTGAGAAGAGCGCCCGCAAGAGCGGTGTAAAAGGAATAACGGCTTTTTTTCTCCACAATAAAAATCGTTCCCGTAAAGGAGGCGAGGGCGGAGAAGGCCATCGCCAGCGTGAGCACCGGAATATACACCCAGGCGGAGCGGAAATCCGGCCCGAACATCAGATGGGAGAGCAGCTTCGAAAAGGCGATCACCCCGCCGCTGACGCAGAACAGAAGGGAGAGAAAGCCCCGGTAGACGTTGGTGAAGAAAAGAGCGCCCTCCCCTCGGTCGCGCTCGCTGACCGCAGAGTATTTCCACGCGCTGTTGAAAATGCCGATCAGCACCATAAGGAGCGTGGGGATCTTATAGGCCGCCGCGTAAAGCCCGTTCACTCCGTCCCCCTTCATAAAGGTGATCATGTACCGGTCGGAGACGTTGGTCACCCACCAGGAGATGGTGGTAGGGATCAGGGGCAGGCTGTAGACCAGCATAGCCCGTAAGGTCGATTTGCGCAGTCCGGAAAAGGTAAGTTCGCGCCAGAGCTTTCCCGCAAGAAAGATAAACACGGAGGAGAGAAGGTCGGCCACCGCCACCGAAAGCACATAGCCGGTCACGCCCATTTTGAGGGGAATCAGAAAGAGCAGATTGCAGCCGATCGTAAGCAGCGTGTTGAGAAGCCCCTGAATGGCGTAAAGCTTGAACTGCGCCCGCGCCCGGATAAACTGGGAGCAGTTCGTATGGAGCGCCGAGGCCAGCACATAGGCCACCAGAAGCGCCACATAGCCCCGAAAATACGGGATACTCCAAAAAAGCAGCGCGAGGCCGGGAAGAAGAAGGCTCCCCAAGCCGACGGCGAGAAAGCCGAGCGTAAAGATCTCGCTCTGACGATACGCCTTGTCCATGGCAAAACGGAAGACCGCCTCCCCGATGCCCAGCGAGATCACCGGGATAAGGAGGGTGGCCATGTCCGCGATATTCGAAGCGACGCTGTACTCCTCGTTGGTCAGAATCGAGGTGTAGAGCCGAACCAGAAGATAGACAAGCAGCTTGGAGCCCAGCGTCCCCACGCCCACGATGGCGGTATTCGACAACAGTCTTTTGTACTTCTTCTCGGTGGGCATGGCGACTCCTTTTTCTCAGATGAATTCCTTTTTGATGGCGCGGGAGAAGAGCGCGTTCATGACCTCGCGGGGCTCGGCGGCCTGATAGAGGATCTGATACACCGCCTCGCAGATCGGCATATCCACCCGGTTTTTCTCGGCCATCCGATGCACCGCCTCGGCGGTATAGTAGCCCTCGGCCAGCGCCGAATAGGTCTCGCCCCGGATAAAGGCCTCGCCGAAGGCCCTGTTATGAGAAAATTTTGAAAAGACGGTGGCCTCATAATCGCCCAAATGACAAAGCCCGTAGGCCGAGCGGCCGTCCCCGCCCAGCGAGCCGATCAGGCGGGAGACCTCGCTGGTGGCCCGGCTCATCAAGGCGCCCTTCAGCGAGGTGAGGCCAAGCCCGTCGAGCATCCCCGCGGCAATGCCGATGACATTTTTCGTCGCGGCGCCGATCTCGTTGCCGATCAGATCCCCGCCGTAGTAAAAACGAATGAGCGGACCGGAAAATTCGTTGACCAGCCGCACCTTCACCTCCTCGTTGTAGGAATCGATCACCATGCAGTTCGGAACGCCCCGCACGAATTCCTGCGGATGGCCCGGACCGATCCAGACCGCCGTCCGGTTTTCCCGCCCGTAATACTCGGCCACTACCTCCGAAAGCCTCTTGCCGGTCGCGATCTCGATCCCTTTCATGCAGAGGATAAATATTTTGTCCTTCGGCGCAAAGGGGCGCATCTCCTCCATCAGAGACCGGAGATTCTGGGAGGGAATCGAAATGACGATCGTGTCGTTTCCGACCGCCTCGGCCAGCGAGGTGGTGAGACGAACTCTCTCCCCGAAGGTGACGGTCCCGTTTGTCCGCGTCGTCAGGAATTCCTGAATCTGAGGCGCTTCCTTCGGGCCGTAAACCGTTATGTCGTGTCCGATGCTGTCCAGATACCAGGCAATGAAGGCGCCCCAGCGCCCGCAGCCGATCACCGAGATTTTCATGCCGTGTGCTCCTTTTAGAAAATAAAATGAAAAAGGAAAGGTAAAACGCAGGAAAACGTTTTTGAGAGATCCGCGAGATCAAGCCTTTTGTTCTGCCGAAAGCTCGGAGTCATGAAGAAACCCGCAGGGTCGCGGAAAAGAGGGCCTTACGATTTTATCTCCAATCCCGCCCGAGAGGAGAGGCCGTCATACGCGGCCGCTTCCAGAAGAAGCGAAAAGGCCCGCCGTGCGGTCTTCAGCCGCACCTCCTCCCGCCCTCCCGAGAAAAGGTTCTTTGTCACAGTAACAGTATGGCCATCGGTCACGGTCACATAAACCAGTCCGACCGGCTTTTCCTCGCTTCCGCCTCCCGGACCCGCGATGCCGGTGACCGAGACCGCAAGGGACGCGCCGACCGCACGAAGGGCTCCTTCCGCCATGGCACGCCCCGTCTCGGGCGAAACCGCCCCCACCGCCGCGAGCGTCTCTTCCCCTACCCCGAGAAGCCTTGTCTTGACTTCGTTGGCATAGGAGACCACCCCGCCGAGATAGACCTCGGACACTCCGGGAAAGGAGGTGAGGATCGCCCCCAGCAGCCCGCCGGTGCAGGATTCTGCCGTTGCGAGCGTGAGTTTTTTTTCAAGACAGCAGGAAATAAGCGCCTCCGCAGCCTTACGCGCTTCGGTCAGAAGTTCGTTCTCCATGAAATCCCCCTATCCCCCGAAAAAAGATTCGAACCGGCCCCGCCGCAGGTACAAAAAAACGCGGGTTGCGGTCTTCGGCTTTTTATTTATGGTATTTTCCTCCCGAGAGGATGTTGCATGCCCGGTAGAGCTGCTCTGCCAGAATCACCCGCATCAGCGTATGGGGAAAAGTCATGCGGGAGAACGAGAGGCGCAGATGGCAGGCCGCCTTGACCTCCTCCGGAAGCCCGTCAAAAGGCCCGATCAAAAAGACGATCTCGGAAAAGCCCTCGGTCGCTTTTTTCTCCAAAAGTCCGGCCAGCTCTTCGGAGGAAAGCTCCTTTCCCTCCACACAGAGGGCAACGCGATAGGCCTTTTCTGGCAGACGGGGCAGAAGCGGCGTCCCGTCCTTCAGTTCCACAATTTTGAAGCGGCAGTAGGCCGCCAGCCGTTTTTCATATTCCTTTACCGCGTCACGGAAGTAGGCCTCTTTCAGACTTCCGACCGCAAGGATTGTCAGGTTCAGCATTCTTCCCAGGCGATAAGCTCGGTGGGCTCAAAGCGGCCCGCCACGGCAAAGGCCAGATTGACCCCGTCCTCGGTCAGCTTCCGAGAGACGGTTCGGACCGCCTTCTCCGGCGTGTTGTTTTCGGCCGAAAGGTGCGCCAAAAGCACCCGCTTGGTTCCGGTCCTGCCGAGAAAGGAGCAGAAGGCCGCCGAGGTGTCGTTGTCGAGATGACCGGTGGCGGCCGCGATCCGCGCCTTCAAAAAGGCGGGATAGGGGCCGAAGCGGAGCATCTCCCGGTCGTAGTTGGCCTCTAAAATCACCGCCTCACAGCCCGCCAGACTGTCGGCCACGTTTCGCATGGCGCAGCCCATGTCGGTGGCGTAGCCGTAGCGCCTCCCTTCGTAAAAGATCGTATAGCCGCAGCTCGAAAGGCTGTCGTGAGGCGTAGGAAAGGACTCGATCACCGCCTCCCCCAGCGCGACGCGGCCGGGCAGCTCCATCGGCCTTAAAAGCGAAGGGGCGACCACGCCCAGCGCCCCGCAGGAGGGCTTGGCGGCATAGACCGGGATCGCGTCGTGTTTGGCGAGCATCGGAAGGCCCTTGACATGGTCGGCATGCTCGTGCGTCACAAAAACTGCGGAAATTTTTTCGAGAGCGGTGCCGAGCGCGGCAAGCGCCCGGCCGATCGCGCGGCGGGAGACCCCCGCGTCGATGAGGAACTCGGTGTTTCCGCATTTCACATAGGTGCAGTTTCCGGAGGATCCCGAAAAAAGCGTGTAGATCTTCAGAGAGCGCGCCATCGTCATTTCCCCCAGAGGATGCGGAAGATCAGATCAAAGGCCACCACCGCCATCAGCGGCACGAGCGGGATGATCAGCTTGATGGAAAGCTCCCGGTTGCGCTTCATACGCGCCAGAAATTTTTCTTTCCTAGCGTCGTCCCAGCGGGGATTGAGCTCGTCCTTCTCGGGAAGGCGCTTGGCCATGGCGCCGCTCAGATAGAAGACGACGACAAACAAAACCGCGAGAAGAATATAGAGGCAGTCGATGATGCCGTAAAGCCCGGCTTTGTAAAGAACGATATAGAGGGTCACGGTGACGACTGCGGAAAGAAGCAGCCACAAAAGCCGCTTTTTCGCCTTCGGCGTGATTTTTTTCGGATCAGACAAGAACAACGGCTCCTTTGAGACGAATTTTCAGAATATGGCTGGCGCCCTCCCCGAAGGCGGCGTCCATCGCCCGGCGGAAGCCCTCCGCCTCCTCATTCGGAACAAAGGCCTGTATCGTTCCGGCGAATCCGCCGCCGTGTACCCGGCAGGCGGCGGGCTTTTTCAGGTGCGAGAGATAGTCCTCCGCGAGGAAGAGCGCCAGCGAAACGCCCTGCTCTTCGACATTTTTGGTGGTATAGACGTTTTGCAGATAACGGAAGGAGGAAGAGCCCGACTCGTTCACCAGCGCCAGGAAGGCAGGAAGCTCGCCCGCCTTCAGCGCGGCCGCCTGCCGCTCCACACGGGCGTTTTCGTTGAAATAGTGAAGAGCGCGCAGAACGGCCCGGTCCCCGCAGCTCTTCCTCAGGGCGGGGAGGCGGGCAAGGAGGGCTTCCTTGGTCGTCTTTCTCAGAACCGGCGCCCCAAGGGCGGCGGCCACACGCTTCATTTCAGCCGGAACCGAGGCATAGTCCTCGTTCAGGTCGGCGTGGTTGCCCCCTGTGTTGACGATGCAGAGAGCGTAGCCGGCGGCCGACAGATCAAAGGGCAGCTTTTCGACGTCCGGCCTTCCGGGCTCGCAGAAATCGATGGCGATGAGTCCTCCGACGGCGCAGGCGGTCTGGTCCATCAGCCCGCAGGGCTTGCCGAAAAACTCATTCTCGGCGTACTGGGCGATCATGGCCAGCTCGAGGTCGCCGACACGGCGCTCGGAAGGATAGAGAGTTCTGAGTATGTTTCCCACCATGACCTCAAAGGAGGCGGAGGAGGAGAGCCCGGAGCCCTTGAAAACGTCGTTGGCGGTATAGGCGACGAAGCCGCCCACGGGATGGCCGGCCCGGAGAAAGCCGTCGCAGACCCCGGCGATGAGCGCCGCGCTCGAATAGCGCAGGGTCTTTGTCTCCTCCCGCCTCTCGATGACGACCTCGTCGGGCTCAAACCCCTGGCTCTGAAGCCGGATGACGCCGTCTTCGGTGGGAGAGGCTACCGCGATGATGTCGAGATTGACCGACGCGGCCAAAACCCGGCCGTTGTTGTGGTCGGTGTGGTTGCCCGAAATCTCGCTGCGGCCGGGCACCGAAAAAATCCGGGTATCCTCCCGGTCTCCGTAAAGCTCGCAGAAGGAGGTCAGGGCGGACAGATAGCGTTCTCTGGCGGAAGAAAGCGCCTCTTTGCCGTAGAGCTCGGACAGCGCCGCGTCAAGCTTTTTTTCCCGGACTTCTGTAATAAGCGCGGAGGTTTTCATGTAGTGCCACTCCTTGTTTTAGAAAAGTTTATTAAAAAGTTTTCGGGGAGTCTCGGGAAAGACTCCCGCTCTGGACGCCCCAGAGAAAAAAACGAAACTTGTGTAGTCGGAAGCTTGTATAAAAAAGACCGGGGCCGGAAAAGGCCCCGGCTCTTTGTCCATTATAGCATGTCGGGAAGAGCAAGGCAAGTCTTTTTTCAAAGCTTTCCCCCTTCTGAAAGAAAAAACGTCTGCCGGGCATGGCGAGCGAAAAGAACGCGCCGCTTTGTCCCGAGAGGATCCGCCCGAAAGACGCCTCCAAAGAGCGCCGGAAACGCCGGGAGCAAAGCGCCGGAAAACAAACCGGCCGGAAAATCATCTAACCCTCTTCGGCTGGGAAACGAAAAAAGACAACCGGCCGCCCGACGTCCGGAATAATCCGAAAATCGGGCGGCATAAAAGCTCAGTGGGCGAATTGACTGTTATAAAGCGAGGCGTAAAAGCCTCCCTTTTCCAAAAGCTCCTCGTGTTTTCCCTGCTCGACAATCTTCCCCTCCCGCATCACCAGAATGATATCGGCGTTCTGGATGGTGGAGAGGCGGTGGGCCACGATGAAGGAGGTGCGCCCCCGCATCATCTCGGCAAACGCCTTCTGAATGCGGATCTCGGTGCGGGTATCGATCGAGGAGGTCGCCTCGTCAAGAATCAGAAGAGGGGGCAGGCAGAGCATCACGCGCGTGATGCAGAGCAGCTGCTTCTGTCCCTGAGAGAGCCCGTCGCCCCCCTCTCCGATGACCGTGTCGTAGCCGTTCTTCAGCCGCTTGATGAAGCTGTGGGCATGGGAGGCCTTCGCGGCGGCCACCATCTCCTCGTCGGTCGCGTCGGGCCGGCCCATGACAATGTTCTCGCGGATCGTGCCCGCCTTCAGCCAGGTCTCCTGCAGCACCATGCCCACATTCCGGCGAAGCGAATGCCGGGTCATGCCGCGAAGGTCGAGGCCGTCGATGGCAATGCTCCCCTGCTGCACGTCATAAAAGCGCATCAGAAGGTTGATCACCGTGGTCTTCCCGCAGCCGGTCGGACCGACGATGGCAACCCGCTGGCCGGGCGCGGCCGCAAGATTCAGGTCCTCGATCAGGCTTTTTTCGGGCGTATAAGAGAAGGCGACCTTCGAAAAGCGCACCTCTCCCGCGGGGTCGGTCAGACAGGCCGCGTCGGGGGCGTCGGGCTCTTCGGGCGTCTCTTCGATCAGTTCGAAAATCCGGGAGGCGCAGGCCAGCGCATTCTGAAACTCGGTGACCACGCCCGAAATTTCGTTGAAGGGCTTGGTGTACTGGTTGGTATAAGAGAGAAGACAGGTCAGCTCCCCCACCGTAAAGGGAACCGAAGCCCCTGCGGTGGCGACGGCGGCAAGTGCGCCGACAAAGGCGACCGCCGCATAGACCAGACTGTTCACAAAGCGGGTGGTGGGGTTGACCAGCGAGGAATAGAAAATGGCGCTCAGCGAGCATTTTCCGAGCCGGCCGTTGATCTCGTCGAAGGTTTCAAGCTCCGCCTTTTCCCGTCCGAAGGCCTTGACCACCTTCAGATTGCCGATCATCTCGTCGATGTGGGCGGTCTGCTCCCCCCGCGTGGCCGACTGCAGGCGGAACATCTTATAGGTGCGGGAGGCGATGAAGCGGGCGACAAAGAGCGAAAGAGGGGTCAGGAAAACGACGACCAGCGCGATCTGCCAGTGGATCGTCAGCATGAAGAGAAGCGTTCCGAAAATGGTGACGACGCCGGTGAAGAGCTGGGAAAAGCCGAGAAGAAGCCCCTCCGCGAAGACATCCACATCGGCGATCACGCGGCTGACCAGATCCCCCTGCGAATGGCTGTCCAGATAGGAAAGCGGAAGCCGCTCGATCTTGGCGAAGGCGTCGTTGCGCAGATCCCGCACGATGTGATAGGTCATGCGGTTGTTCAGACTGTTCATCAGCCAGGTGGCAGCCGCCGTCACAGCCACCACGGCGGCCGCGCGCAGAAGCAGGGCCAGAATGCCTTCGTGATCGACGTCTCCCGGTCCGACGATGAGATCGATGGCGTCCCCGATGAGAATCGGGACCCAGAGGGTCAGCGCCACCGTGACAAGGGCCAGAAAGGTGGAGAATCCGAGAAGGATTTTATAGTTTCCGATATACCGGAGCACCTTGCGGAAGGTGCCGGACCTGGCCTTCTGCCGTTCTTTTTTCTCAGCCATGAACTTCCCCTCCCTCCCGGTCTTCGGTTTTGCTCGGGAACTGCGTCTCATAGATCTCCCGGTAAAGCGGGCAGTCGGAAAGCAGCTCCTCGTGCCGGCCGACTCCCACCGCCTCCCCGTCGTCGAGCACGACGATCTTGTCGGCGTGCATCAGCGAGGAGGCGCGCTGGGAGACGATAAAAACGGTGGTCTCGCGGATTTCCCGAAGCGCCCTGCGCAGGGCGGCGTCGGTGGCAAAATCGAGCGCCGAGGCCGCGTCGTCGAGAATCAGAATCTCCGGCCGGCGCACCAGCGCCCGGGCGATGGTCAGCCGCTGCCGCTGTCCGCCCGAGAGGTTCCTCCCGCCGGCCTCGACGACGGCGTCAAGACCCCCTTTGTCGGCCACGACACGATCGGCCTGAGCGACCCGAAGCGCCTCCCAGAGCGCCTCGTCGTCGGCGTCCTCTTTCCCCCAGAGAAGGTTCTCCCGGATCGTACCCGAAAAGAGAACCGCCTTCTGCGGGACGACGCCGATCTTTGCCCGCAGGGACGCGCTGTCATACTCCCGCACGTTTTTCCCGTCGATCCGGACGCTGCCCTCGGTGGCGTCGTAAAACCGCGGAATCAGATTGACAAGCGAGCTTTTTCCCGAACCGGTGCCGCCGATGATTCCCACCGTTTCTCCCTTTTTGACCGAAAAGGAGATCGAATCGAGAGAATTTTCCCCGGCGTTCTGGTAGCGGAGCGAGACGTTTTCAAAGCGCACGGCCTCCTCCCCGCTCACGCCGTGAAAGGACGCCGCGCCCTCCTCCATGCCCGGCTCTATGTCCAGAACGGCGGCAATCCGCCCCGCCGAGGCCAGAGCCCGGGTGATGCTGATGATCAGGCTGGCGAACTTCACCAGCTCCACGAGGATCTGCGCCATGTAATTGTAGAGCGCCACCACCTCGCCCTGGGTCAGATCGCCCGTATCGACCCGCAGAGCGCCGGTGTAGATCAGATAGATCGTCGCAAGATTGATCAGGATATAGGTGACGGGATTCAAAAGATTCGAGATCCGCCCCACAAACTTCTGGATCCGGGTCAGATCGTTGTTGCGACGCCGGAACTCCGCTTCTTCCTCCTCCTCCTTGCAGAAGGCGCGGATCACCCGCACACCGGCGATGTTCTCGCGGGTGGAGGAGACCACGCGGTCGAGCTTCTGCTGCACCTTCTTATAGAGCGGGATCGAGAGAAGCATGA
>CALXKW010000072.1 GCA_944389045.1 uncultured Clostridia bacterium
TCCCCCCTCCCAACGTGACGGGACAGCTTCACATGGGCCACGCCCTTGACGAGACCTTGCAGGACATTCTGGTTCGCTACAAGCGTATGCAGGGCTATTCCACCCTCTGGATTCCCGGAACCGACCACGCCGGCATCGCCACCCAGATCAAGGTCGAAGAGACCCTGCGCAAGGAAGAGGGCCTTACCCGCTATGACCTGGGACGCGATAAATTTCTCGAACGGGTGTGGGACTGGAAAGAGCGCTACGGCGGCCGCATCATCAACCAGCTGAAGAAACTCGGCTCCTCCTGCGACTGGAGCCGGGAGCGCTTTACCATGGACGAGGGCTGCTCCCGCGCCGTGAAGGAGGTCTTTGTCAATCTCTATGACAAGGGACTCATTTACCGCGGAAACCGCATCATCAACTGGTGCCCCCACTGCGTCACCGCCCTTTCGGACGCCGAGGTCGAATATACCGAGCAAAACGGGAATTTCTGGCATATCCGTTATCCCATCCGGGGCGAGGAGGGCTATGTGGAGATCGCCACCACCCGGCCCGAGACCCTTCTCGGCGACACCGCCGTGGCGGTCAACCCCGACGACGAGCGCTATGCCGGCCTTGTGGGCAAGACTCTGATCCTGCCCCTTGTCAACCGGGAAATCCCCGTGATCGCCGACGAATATGTCGAAAAGGATTTCGGAACCGGCTGCGTGAAGATCACGCCCGCTCACGACCCGAACGACTTTCTGGTCGGCCAGCGTCACGGACTTCCGAGCATCCGCATCATGAACGACGACGCCACGATCCGCTGCCCCGGCACGCCCTACCACGGCATGGAGCGCTACGCGGCCCGAGCGGCGATTGTGGCCGATCTCGAAAAGGCCGGCCTTCTGGTCAAGACCGAGCCCTGCAAGCACAACGTGGGAACCTGCTACCGCTGCGGCACGACGGTGGAGCCGATCACGAGCGACCAATGGTTTGTAAAAATGGAGCCTCTGGCCGCCCCTGCCCTGGCGGCGGTAAAGGACGGCCGGGTGCGCTTCGTTCCCGAGCGTTTTTCCAAGATCTATATCAACTGGATGGAAAACGTCCACGACTGGTGCATCTCCCGCCAGCTCTGGTGGGGGCACCGCATCCCCGCCTTCTACTGCGACGCCTGCGGCAAGATGCTGGTTTCGAAAGAGACTCCGTCGGTCTGCCCTCACTGCGGCGGCCCTCTGCGGCAGGAGAGCGACGTGCTCGACACCTGGTTTTCCTCGGCGCTCTGGCCCTTCTCGACGATGGGATGGCCGGACAAAACGCCCGATCTGGAAAAATATTATCCCACCAGCGTGCTGGTCACCGGATACGACATCATTTTCTTCTGGGTCGCGCGCATGATCTTCTCCGCACTCGAGCACACCGGCGAGGTGCCCTTCTCGACCGTCTTCATCCACGGCCTGGTGCGGGACGGTCAGGGACGCAAGATGTCCAAATCGCTGGGCAACGGCATCGACCCGCTGGATATCATCGAAAAGTACGGCACCGACGCCCTGCGCTTCGCCCTTGCCACCGGCATCGCACCCGGCAACGACATGCGCTTCTCGGACGAGCGGATCGAGGCGGCGCGCAACTTCAACAACAAGATCTGGAACGCCGCGCGCTTCGTCCTCATGAACCTGACGATCGAGGACTCCGCCCTTCCCTCCTCGGAGGAGCTTGCCCTCGAGGACAAATGGATCCTCTCGCGCTTCAACACCCTTGCCCGCGAGGTCACTGCCAACCTCGACCGGTTCGAGCTGGGCGTCGCGCTCGCCAAGCTCTATGACTTTCTCTGGGACGTCTTCTGCGACTGGTATATCGAGATCGCCAAGCCCCGTCTAAACGACAAGGGCAGCCGCTCCAACGAGATCTGCCAGAGGGTGCTGGCCTATACCCTGTCGGGTACGCTGAAGCTGCTCCATCCCTTCATGCCCTTCATCACCGAGGAAATCTGGCAGTCTCTGCCTCACGAGGGAGAAAGCATCATGATCGCCGCCTATCCCGCCTATTCCGAGGCGCTGGCCTTTCCCGGCGAGGAGGAAAAGATGGAGGCGGTCATCGCCGCCATCCGCGCCGTCCGGGTCCGCCGCAGCGAGATGAACGTTCCGCCCTCCCGCCGGGCCGCGCTCTTTGTCGTCAGCGGGGAAAAGGAAATCTTCGGCCCCGCCGTTATCCCCCTTTTCGAAAAGCTCGCCTATGCCTCGGGGGTTTCCTTCGTCGATTCCTACGAGTCGGACGACGCGCTCCAGATCGTCACCGAAAAGGCCACGATCTACATCCCGCTGGCCGACATGATCGACCGGGAAAAGGAACTCGCCCGTCTGCAAAGCGAGAAAGAAAAAACCGCCGGCGACATTGCCCGCGCCGAAAAGAAGCTTTCCAACGGCGAATTCGTCGCCAAAGCGCCCGCCGCCGTCGTGGAGGGCGAGCGCCGTAAGCTCGAGGCCTTCCGCATGACCCTTTCGAAAATCGAAGAGGCCATCAAAAAAATCAAATGAGTCACAGATTGTGACAAAATTTTCCTTTTAAAAATGGTATCCTACTCCCAAAAGGATACCATTTTTGTTTTGTCAGGAAATCCCGAAGGACAGGCTCTTTTCGGGAAAAACGGAAAGGAAGAAACAAGGCATGCAAGACGAATACATCAGAACCGAAGCGGAAAGCGGCTTGCTTCGGGTGACGGTTTTGGGCGAGATCGACCACCACGCGGCCAAGGGCCTGCGGGAGGCCATCGATCGGGAGATCTTCTACCACCGCCCGAAAGAGCTGCTCCTCTGTCTTTCGGAAGTAGGGTTCATGGACAGCTCGGGGCTCGGCCTGATTCTCGGCCGCTACACCCGCATGCAGGAGCTCGGCGGGACGATGAAAATCCTCGATCCCACGCCGCAGATCGTCAAAATACTGCGTCTGGCGGGTCTCGAAAAGAAAATTCCCGTGGAGCACAGCCCCCGCGCCAAGCCCCCGGCCTCATCGGCGGCCGCCTCGTCCAAATCGGCGGCAGCAGCCGGAGGGAGAGGGGCGGCAGGCTCAGCCGGCGGAAGAACAACGGCGGCGAACGGAATCGATACAAGATTGACAGCGGCGAACGGAAACAGCGGAAAAGCGGCGCGCCCGGCCGCCTCCGACGGCAGCGCAGGCAAAAGGCAGAAGGTAGCGGGCAAAACGGCCCGGACGCTTGTCACGGCCCTTTCTCTCTCCGGCGCGCACGGCGGCACCGAGACCGTCACGATTGTCGGCCAAAATACCGGCGCCTTCCCCGGTGAGGGAGCAGCTCCCGCTCAAAAGGACGCGGACAAGACCGGCACCATAAAGAAGAGATAAGCGCAATTGACGCGAAAAACCGGAAAAGAAGCCGGAAAAACGCCAAAACAAACGGACAGAAAGAAGGAACGATATGAAAAAGAACGAAATCAACCGAATGAAACTGGAATTTGATGCCCTCTCCTCCAACGAAGCCTTCGCGCGCCAGACCCTTTCGATCTTTGCCGCCTCGCTCGATCCCACCCTGGAGGAAATTTCCGATCTGCGGGTGGTCATCTCGGAGGCGGTGACCAACGCCGTGGTTCACGCCTATAAAAACAACGGCGGAAAGGTGGTCATCACCGCCTCGCTCTACGAGGACCGCCGCCTCAAGATCAAGATCCGCGACTGGGGATGCGGCATCGAGGACATCGAAAAATGCCTCCAGCCCCTCTACACCACCGACGCCTCGGGAGAGCGGGGCGGCATGGGCTTTCCCATCATGCAGGCCATGTCCCACAAGTTCCGCGTCACCTCATCGGTCGGACACGGGACCGTTCTTTACATAGAATTCAAGTTCTCCTGAAGCCCTTTCGGGAAGCGTCTGGGGAGGCCGTATGTCCGATAATATTTCACTTTTGCAAAAGCTCTCCGAGGGGGACGAGAGCGTGCTGGAGGAGCTGATCTCCTCCAACATGGGCCTTGTCCGAAGCTGTGCCCTCCGCTTTCTCGGCCGGGGCACCGATTATGAGGATCTCGTTCAGCTCGGCTCGATCGGCCTGCTCCGTGCGGCCCGTTCCTTTCGTCCGGAGCTCGGCTGCATGTTTTCCACCTACGCGGTTCCGCTGATCATAGGCGAGATCAAGCGCTTTCTCCGGGACGACGGCATCGTCAAGGTCAGCCGCAAGGTCAAAAGCACCGGCATGCACGTCATGAAACAGCGTGAAGCCTTTCTCCGCGAAAACGGACGGGAGCCCACCCTCTCGGAGATCGCCGACCGCCTGGATCTCTCCCCCGAGGAAGTGGCGGAGTCGGTGGCCGCCACCGGTCCGGTGGCCTCTTTGAACGAGACGGCCGGGGAGGACGACGCGCCGCTCGAGTATTTTCTTGCCGACCGGGACAACCCTCTCGAATCGCTCACCGACAAAATCGCTCTGGCAGAGGCCATCAAAACCCTCTCGCCCCGCCGCCGGCAGATCGTCTATCTGCGCTTTTTCAAGGATCTCTCCCAGAGCGAGACCGGAAAGGCGCTCGGCATCACGCAGGTCAAGGTATCGCGGGAGGAAAAGATCATTCTGGCCGAGCTGCGCAAGGTGCTATAGCCCGGCGGCAAAGTGCCGACCGGAAGAACGGGCAGCAGAGCGAATGAGAGGTGAGAACCTTTTTCTTCAAACCGAATTTTCCATAAAGCCCGAAAAAACCGAAAAAAACCGAAAAAAGTATTGACAAACCTCCTTTCTTTTTGTATAATACCAGTTGTGACATTTTGCAAAAAAGAGTTTCCGAGGTGAAACGGTTGTTTATCGACGTCAAACCGATTCTGACCGGCGCCGTCGACGTGATCGAGTTCGACGACACGCTCGCCCCTCCCGCCCCCTTCAACGGCATCGAATTCCCGGAACCCGTCCGGGTTGTCAGTCGGATTAAAAACATGGCGGGCTATATGACGCTCACCGCCTCTGCCTCGGTTCCCTACATCACCCGATGTGCCCGGTGCCTGAAGGAGATTTCCCGCGTCTTTACCCACACCTTCACCCGCACACTGGCCACGCGGCTGCAAAACGGGGAAAACGACGACTATCTTTTGATTCGGGACGACCGCGTTGCCCTCGACGAGCCCCTCTTGGAGGATCTTGTGCTGAATCTTGATTTCGTCTATCTCTGCAAAGAGGACTGCAAGGGTCTCTGCCCCAAGTGCGGCAAGGACAGAAACGAGGGCGAATGCGGCTGCTCCGACAAAAAGGAAGTCGATCCGCGGCTGGCGATTCTTGCAAAATTCCTTGACAAGTGAAAAAAAATATGTATAATAGACAACGATAAGGATTATCGGGGTTTTCGAGGAGGTGTTTTACGATGGCAGTACCGAAGAAAAAGGTATCCAAGGCGAGAAGAGACAAAAGACGTTCGAGCAATTCCAAGCTGGAGGAGCCGACTCTTGAGCTCTGCAAATGCGGCGAGTATAAGTTGCGCGGCAGAGTATGCCCCAAGTGCGGCGCATACAATAACACGGTGATTGTCGAGCCCGAGGCGTCCAAATAAACGCTTTCGGCCGGATCCTGTCGGAAAGAACGGAGTTGCTGCGTGAAGAGCGCGGCGGCTCCTTATTTCGTTTTCCGGGAAATTTTACTTTTCCGGCTTTAGGCAAAGGAGAACCCGCAAAACCATCCGGGCAGCGAATATGCCCGATTTTGGGGGACGGGCGGACGTCTTTTTTCGAAAAAGCCATCCGTCCCCTTTCCCCCTTTTCTTCGGGAAAAGATTCTCCGAACGAAAAGAGTTGACAAAAAATAAGGCCTGTTATATAATAGGAAACGGAATTGCGAAGCCGCTGCTTCCCGCTTTTTCCGCGAAAGAGAAACGGGCGAAAGGAAGAAAAACATGGTCACCATACAGAGCGTGGAACCCGGATCCCCGGCGGAAAAATGCGGCCTTCTGCCCGGCGACATCCTGCTTTCGGTCAACGAAAACGATATCGCCGACGTGCTTGACTACCGCTACTACATCACCGAGACGAAGCTCTCCCTTCTTGTCCACCGCGGTCCCGAGCTTCTGCGCTTTTCGATCCGCAAAAGGGAGTACGACGACATCGGGCTTATCTTTGAGACCTATCTGATGGACCAAAAGCACACCTGCCGCAACCGCTGCCTCTTCTGCTTCATCGACCAGAATCCGCGCGGGATGCGCCCGACCGTCTATTTCAAGGATGACGATTCCCGCCTCTCCTTTCTGCTCGGCAACTACATCACGCTGACCAACCTGAGTGAGAGCGACATCGACCGCATCATCAAAATGCGGCTCAGTCCGGTCAACATTTCGGTACACACCACCAACCCCGCCCTGCGCTGTAAAATGATGCAGAACAAAAACGCGGGCAAGGTGCTTTCCTATCTGAAGAAGCTGGCCGACGCCGGCATCGCCATCAACGCCCAGATCGTTCTGTGCAAAGGACTCAACGACAAGGAGGAGCTCGACCGCACCCTCTCGGATCTCACCTCCTATCGCCCCGCCCTCGCCTCGGTCGCCGTGGTTCCCGCCGGGCTGACCAAGCATCGGGAGGGCTTATATCCGCTCGAGCCCTTCTCAAAAGAGGACGCGGCGGCCGTGATCGCCCAGGTGAACGCCTTCGGCGACGAAATGCTGAAAAAAGAGGGCTCCCGGCTGGTCTTTCCCTCGGACGAGTTTTATCTCAAGGCCGAGATTCCCTTCCCCGGCGAAGAGTATTACGAAGGGTATCCCCAGCTGGAAAACGGCGTCGGCATGATCGCCTCGATGCGGGGGGAATTTGAAGAGTCGATTGCCTTTCTCTCCGAGGACTACGACCTTTCCCGCCCGATCCGCTGTTCGATCGCCACCGGATACGCCGCCTTCGGCTTTATTTCGGAGCTGGTTTCTCTTCTAAAGGAGCGCTGTCCGAACCTTTCCTGCACGGTCTATCCGATCGAAAACCGCTTTTTCGGAGAACATATCACGGTGGCGGGACTGATCTGCGGGTGCGACCTTCTCGAACAGCTTCGGGGAAAAGATCTCGGCGATTTTCTGGCCATTCCGGAGGTCATGCTGCGGGACGAAAAGGATCGTTTTCTCGACGACACCACGCTCGAGGAGCTTGAAAAAAAACTCGGACTTCCGATCCGCCTTTCGCCCTCGACCGGCGAGGACTTTATCCGGACGCTTCTGGGATAGGCTTTCCTAAAATAGGTTTCCTAAAAACGCAAATCAAAGCCGGCCATGAAAAAAGGCCGGTATGCCGCGCATCCCCAAAACCCAACCCGCGGGGCGACGCCCCCGATAAAAAACCTTCCCGCAAAAGACGAAAGGGCAGAAAACTTTTTCGTCAGGCGGGCGAAAGGACTGTACCTGAACATGTCAAAACCGATCATGGCCATTGTCGGGCGGCCCAACGTGGGCAAAAGCACTCTCTTCAACAAGCTGGCGGGGGAGCGCGTCTCGATTGTGGAAGACACGCCCGGCGTGACCCGGGACCGCATCTACCGAGAGATCGAATGGCGCGGCCGCACCGCCGTCATGGTGGACACCGGCGGAATCGAGCCCAAGACCGACGACCTCATCCTGCAATATATGCGCGATCAGGCGGAAATCGCGATCGAAACGGCCGACGTCATCGTCTTTCTGTGCGATATCGGCGCCGGCGTGACGGCCGACGACCGGGAGATCGCCAACAAGCTGCTCCGCTCCCGCAAGCCGGTGGTGGTAGCGGTGAACAAGATCGACTCGATCGGCGCTCCGCCTCCCGAATTTTACGAATTTTATGAGCTGGGCTTTGAAGAGGATCCCATCGCCCTCTCCTCCACTCACGGAAACGGCACCGGCGACCTTCTCGACGCGGTTTTCGCGCACTTTCCCGAAAAGGAAGAGGACGAGGACGAAGCGGACGGCCGCATCAAGGTGGCGGTGATCGGCAAGCCCAACGCGGGAAAAAGCTCGCTGATCAACCGAATTCTCGGCGAAGAGCGCCTGATCGTCTCGGACGTGGCGGGCACCACGCGGGACGCAGTCGACACCGAATTTGAAAACGAGCACGGGCGCTATCTTCTGATCGACACGGCGGGCATCCGCCGCCAGAGCCGGATCGAAGACCGCATCGAAAAGTTCAGCGTCCTGCGGGCGAAGGCGGCGGTCGAGAGAGCCGACGTCTGCGTGCTTGTCATCGACGCCTCCGCCGGCATCACCGAACAGGACGAAAAGATCGCCGGAATCGCCCATGAGGCCGGCAAGCCCACCGTGCTTTTGGTCAACAAGTGGGATCTGATCGAAAAGGACAACCGTACCGTCGCCGTCTTCACCGATAAAATCCGCACGGCCCTGGCCTATATGACCTACGCCCCCCTGCTCTTTGTATCGGCCGAGACCGGCCAGCGGGTGGAAAAGCTCTTTCCGCTGCTCAACCGGGCGGTCGAAGAGAGTGAAAAACGCATCACCACCGGACAGCTGAACGACCTTCTGGCCGATGCCATCGCCCGCGTACAGCCTCCTTCCGACAAGGGAAGACGGCTGAAGATCTATTATATGACCCAGACCGGCATCAAGCCCCCCGCCTTCGTTTTGTTCTGCAACGACGCCCGTCTTTTCCATTACTCCTATCAGCGCTATATCGAGAACCAGATCCGCGAAGCCTACGGCTTCGAGGGCACGCCGATACAGATCATCATCCGCATGCGCGGCGAGGAGGGTTAAACTGTGAGTCTTTCTCTCTATTCCTTTGCCAATCTCCTTTACGATTACGAATACATCAAGCTCAACGGACTTCTGAGGGAGGTTCTGGCCGACAAAGCCCTCGTCTTTTATTTGGGGGCCTTTCTCTGGATCCTCCTCTCCTACATTCTGGGAGCGCTGAATTTCGCCATCCTGCTCTCCAAACACGTCTACCACGACGACATCCGCGGCCACGGCAGCGGGAACGCCGGCTTCACCAACATGAACCGGGTCTTCGGAAAGCGCGCGGCGGGACTTGTCATCATCGGAGACGTTTTGAAAACCGTGATCGCCGTGGGAGGCTCGATGCTTCTCTTCGGCTCGAGCATCGCCATGGCGGCGGGGCTCGCCTGCATTCTGGGGCACTGCTTTCCCTGCTTTTACGGCTTCAAGGGAGGCAAAGGCGTCGCGGCCACGGCCGGCATGGTGCTGATACTCGACCCGCTCTCTTTCGTCGTGCTTTTCTCGCTCTTTGCCCTCATCGTGCTGGCCAGCAAATACGTCTCGCTGGGCAGCGTGATGACGATCATTCTTTACCCGCTGATCAACCGGCGGATCTACGACTTTCTCCACGCCGAGGTTCTGCCCGGCTATTTCATCCGGCACGGCCTCTATACCGAGGTGACGACCTTAAACGGCGCGGTCACCGACGTGCCCGATTTTGTCTCGACACTGAGCCACACCACCTCGGTCACCACGCTTTTGGTCGGAATCTTTCTCGCGGTCTTTGTGGTCTACATGCACCGCGCGAACATCCGCCGCATCATGCGCGGGGAGGAGAGCCGCTTCAGCTTTCACAGAAAGGCGGCGGCCGAAGTCGCCGCGACGGCCGAAGAAAATAAAAAAAGCCGTCACCGCATCGACGAGCTCGACGAAGAACTGAAGGACGAAGACAAAAAATAAAGGGTTTTGCCCCCTGTTTCCCCGTAAAAAGGCGGAAAAGAGGAATATTTTTTTGAAATTCCACTTGATTTTTCTTTTTCGTTATGCTATAATTGTGGATGCTGTTTTGTGAATTAAAAACTGGACGATAAATTGGAGGTGCAGAATCATGGCAAAATGTGAACTCTGCGGAAAGAGCGTTGCCTTTGGATTGAGAGTCTCTCACTCGAACCGCAAGACCAACCGCGCGTGGAAGCCCAACATCAGAAGAGTCAAGATCGTTTCGGGCGGCACGCACAGAACCGCCTATGTATGCTCGCGTTGCCTGCGTTCCGGCAAGGTCGAACGCGCTTAAGGCAGAGATAGAACACAGACGCGCTTGTGCCGGTATCCGATGGTAAACAAAACGTTGTCTTTTGCGGAAGGCATATGGTCAATATTGCAGCTGTGAAGGGCGGATTTACCATCCGCCCTGTTTTGTTGTGCGGCGAAATCACGCCCCGGCAGAAAGAAGCGCTGGAAGCGCTCGGCTTTGCGGCAGCTGTTCTGCCCGCCTGCCCTGCCCTTCCTCCTCTGCTCTCGCGCCACCCCGACCTTCTTCTGTACCCGCTCGGCGGTGGCTTTCTCCTCGACAAAGCGTACGGAGAGAAAAACGCCGCTTTTTTTGACTCTTTGCGTCTTCCGCGTTTTTACAGCCGTCAAAGGCTGGGGCCGGTCTACCCCCGGGATGTTCTTT
>CALXKW010000073.1 GCA_944389045.1 uncultured Clostridia bacterium
ATCGTCATGACAAAAAACGAAGAAAAAAATATCGTGGACTGCCTGAAGTCTATGCAGGGATTCGCCAAAAGAGTGGTGGTGATCGACTGCGGGAGCACCGACGATACCGTGGCGCTGGCGAAGGAATACGGGGCCTCGGTCTATTTCCACGAGTTTGAATATTATGCCAAGCAGTTCAACTGGGGAATCGACCATTGCGAGATCGACACCGAATGGATCATCCGTCTCGACGCGGACGAGCGTTTTCCGAAGCCTCTCTGTGAGGAGATCGAGGCGCTGCTTTCCCAATACGAGGGGCAGGAAATGAACGGCATCACCATCGAGGCCAATCTGTTTTTTCTCGGCCGCCGTATGAAGCACGGCATCAAGAACAAGCGCAAAATGATGCTCTTCAAAAGGGCGTGCGGCTGTATCGAGAACAAGCGGCGCGATGCGCACAGCATCATTACAAAAGGCTTTTCGGTCAGCACGAAGGAAAAGTTCGAGCATTACGATTTTAAGGATCTCGACAGTTATATCAAAAAATACGACTGGTACGCCACCCGCGAGATGATGGACTATATCGAGCATAAGCGGGGAGGTGAGGAGGCGGTCATCAGCGACCCGGCTATCCGAAAGCAGCGGGCGAAGAAATACGGGACCTATTATAAGGCGCCGCGCTTTTTCCGGGCCTGGGCGTGGTTTTTGTATAATTACATCCTGCGGGGCGGCTTTCTCGACGGAAAGGAAGGCTTTCTGTTTCATTTCTTCGAGTGCTACTGGTATCGGATGCTGGTTGACGCCAAAATTTACGAGTATGAAAAATTCGGCGGCGAATTCGAAAAGCTGAAGGCATTGGAATGAGAGGCAGCAGACTCTATGAACGCAAAAATTAAGAAATTTCTGTTATCTCCCTTTTCCCTTTTGTATAAGCTGAATCCGATTGCGGAACAAAAGCTGATGTTTCGTTTGAAGTGTGGGTATAAGCTTGATTTGGATCATCCGAAGACTTACAACGAAAAAGTTGCTTGGATAAAGCTCTATGACCGAAATCCTCTGATCCCCAAATTGGCTGACAAATTCCTTGTTCGTCAATATATTGAAGAACTTGGTTACGGCGATCACTTACCGAAGCTGTATTGGAATGGATTTGAAGCGGATAAAATTCCGTTCGAATCTTTTCCGGACCGTTTTGTCGTCAAGGTTACAAGCGGTTCCGGTCGGAACATTTTAGTCAAAAACAAAGCGGAATTGAACCGGGAGAAAACCGTTTCGCAATTAAAGAAATGGCTGCGCGAAAAATATCTGCCGGCTTACGGAGAATGGCATTACGGCCTGGAGCGGCCTCGCATCATCGTTGAGGAATTCTTGGACAACGGAAGCGATATCGTTCCCCCCGATTATAAAATGATGTATTTCAACGGATGGAACGGCGGCGATGTGGCCTTTACCTGTCTGGATACGGGGAGATTTGGTCTTCACAAAAAAACGCTGTACGATCATGATTGGCACCGAATGGACGATAAATGTATCTATTATGAAAACGATCTTTCGTTTTACGCGGAAAAGCCGGTTTGCTATAAGGAAATGCTGTGTTGTGCCCGCGAATTGGCGAAACCTTTCGCGCATGCAAGAGTGGATTTTTATGTGATTCAAGATACTTTCTATATCGGAGAGATCACGTTTTTCAACGGTGCCGGATATGAAATCCCGTCGCCGCCTGAATTTGCGCGTCAGATGGGAGACTGGATTATTTTGCAAAAATCAGGCGTCAATGAGTGATTTGAGGAAGAAACCTGAACCACAGAGGTTTTCGGCACAGGATTATGGGCGACTGGCTGGAGTTGCCGAAAGAAGGAAAATGAGAATGCAGAACAAGACGATTGTCATTGGCGGCGATATCGTGCCGACCCAAACGAACCTTACTTTCTTTGAAGAGGGAAGACTTGAGGAGATTCTGGACGCGGAGCTTCTTCGTGTGCTCCGGGAAAGCGATTTTCGGATTTTCAATCTGGAAACACCGATTGCGGATGTTTCCACACCGATTGCCAAGGAAGGACCCTGTTTTCGCACCTCGTCGAAATCGGTAAAAGGGCTTTTGCAGTTAAACCCGGACTTGTTTACTCTGGCGAACAATCATATTCTCGATCAGGGAATTCCCGGACTGGAGTCCACTAAAAAAGCTCTTTGCGAGGCGAACATCGCGTATACCGGGATCGGGGAGAATGCCGCCGATGCCAATACCGCCTATTTTTTTGATTTGGAGGGATACAGAGTCGGCGTCTACGGCTGTGTGGAGCATGAATATACGACGGCGACCGAAAAAACGCCCGGCGCCAATGCATTTGAGCCCCTGGAAATCTCCGATACCGTCCGTGCGATCAAAGAGCGGTGCGATTGCCTCATTGTGCTCTATCACGGCGGAAAGGAATATTATCGCTATCCTTCTCCCCTGCTGCAGAAACGCTGCCGCAAAATGGCGGAGAGCGGAGCCGACTATATTTTGTGTCAGCACAGTCACTGCGTCGGCGCGACGGAGGAGTACCGCGGCTGCCGGATTCTCTACGGGCAGGGAAATTTTCTTCTGGATCGGTATACCGACGCCTATGCCGAGTATTTTCAGACAAGCCTTCTGGTGAGAATTGAGCTTCGGGATGGAAAGTCCGACTGGAGCTTTCTTCCCCTTATGAAAAAGGGAAGGGGTGTCCGGCTGGCGGAGGGCGGCGAAGCGGAGGAAATATTGGCCGGTCTTTCCCGAAGAAGCAAAGAGATAAAAGCCGAGGGCTTTGTGGAAGAGAATTTTCGGGCGTATGCGAAAAAAGAGGCGGGACGGTATATCGTGCGTCTGTCCCGGCTGGGCTACCTTTTTTCCGCGGCGGACAACCGCCTTTTCAAGGGGAAGCTTTTGAAGTTCAACATAAAGAAATGGATGGGGAAGCATCAGCGGATGGCGCTGCAGAACTCTCTTCAGTGCGAGGTTCATAACGAGATCCTACAGACCTATCTGAAAGAGGACCCGAAGTAAGAAAATTCCCCGGCGGTTCGCCGGCTGTACACTTTGTTTTTAAAACCATTCGGAGAACGGCAAATGATAAAAGTTTTGATGACTTCGACCAATTCCTTTCAAAGACTTGGCGTCACGAACGTCATGCTCAATCTGTACCGAGAGCTCGACCGGGAAGAGTTTCAGGTCGATTTTGTCGCCAACCGCGAACCCGACCGAGACATTCGGGAGGAGATCGAGAGCCGGGGCGGGCGTATTTTTGTTATTCCGCGGAGTACTTCTCATCCCGTTCGCTTTATCCGCAGTCTGGCCGAGGCGGCCCGGGGCTACGATATCCTGCACGCGCACGGCAACAGCGCGACGCTCGCCCTCGAAATGGCCGCGGCCAAAAGGGCCGGCGTGTCGGTTCGTATCGCGCACAGCCACAGTACCTTCTGCCTTCATCGGACGGCGGACAGGCTGCTCCGTCCTCTCTTCTACCGCACCTGCACCGGACGGTTGGCCTGCGGAAACGGGGCCGGGAAGTGGCTCTTCGGAGAGCGGCCCTTTACGGTCATCCACAACGGAATCGATGCCGACCGCTTGCGTTTCGATCATGAAGCGCGGGAAAGGCTCCGGGCGTCTCTCGGCTGGGAAAACAAAAAGGTGATCGGTCATGTAGGGGGATTTGTCGATGTCAAAAACCATGCCTTCCTTCTCGATGTTTTTGCCGAACTCTATCGTGCCGACCGCGATTTTCGTCTTCTGCTTCTGGGCGACGGGGGACTGCGGCCACAGATCGAGGAAAGGCTGCGCTTGCTCGGCCTGTCCGACGCGGTCTTTTTGGCGGGGAGCACCGGCCGGGTGGCGGAGCATCTTTCCGCCATGGACCTGGTTGTGATGCCTTCAAAGTGGGAGGGACTTCCGCTCACGCTGATCGAAGAGCAGGCGAACGGCCTTTCTTGCCTTGTGTCGGATACCGTCACAACCGACGCGAACCTGACCGGAAATCTGCGCTATCTTCCGCTTAGTGCGGGCGCGAAGGCCTGGGCGCAGGAGATTCTGATAGCGGAGTTTGGCGGCGACCGCAACGCAGTCTCGGCCCGGTCGGTCGAGATCATAAAAGAAAAAGGCTACGACAGCAAGGCCGCCGCCGAGAATCTGGAGGCCTATTACCGAAAAAGCCTTGCCCTCACCGCCTCCCGGAAATGACCGGCGGCGGAGCGACAGAAAGAAAAGTCCTGCGATTTTACGGCTTTTCCGGTCGGAAGCGAAGAGTGGAAAAGCCGTGTTCGTTTAAACGCGCACTGCGAGGAGTTTAGGAGTTTATATGAAAAAAATATTATTTTTCACCTATGCGTCTTCGGGCGGCGGGGCGGAAAGAGTGATGACACATCTGGCCAATTCCTTTGCGGAACGGGGCTTTTCCTGTACCTATCTTTCGCTGATAGAGAACGGATATTATGATTTGGACGAGAGAGTGAAAAGAGAGACGGTGAAAGTTTCTTCGGGCAAGAGAAGAGTTTTTAGCGAATTGAAGGCGATTCGCCGGTATATCCGGAAAAATTCTTTTGACAAGGTTATCGTGTTTGGTTATCCCGTCTCGATAAAAATCGCATTGGCGACGGTCGGAATGTCGATGAAGGGAAAGCTGATTATGTCGGAACGAAACGATCCGAACAGCAACATTCGAAGTCGCGCCAAAAGAAGACTGCGGAACTGGGCTTACACGAGGGCGGACAGAGTCGTCTTTCAGACCGAGGAGGCCATGAATTTTTTTCCCAGAGCGGTGAGAAAACGTGGGATTATCATCCCGAATCCCTTGGTGAAGAGGATTGTCTGCGAGAAGAGCGATACCGAACCGAATCGGCTGATTGCGGCCGGAAGAATCGATGAGCAGAAGAATTTTTCTCTCTTGATCCGTGCTTTTTCGATCTTTCATAAGTCGCATCCGCAGTATCGGTTAGATATTTACGGAAGTCCCGAAAAGACGGAGGAGGTCGGAAAGCTGACCGCGTTGATTTCTGCGCTCGATCTCGCCTCGTCGGTCCGGCTCTGCGGATTTTCAAAGGAAATTCAAAGGGAGATGGCGGCAAGCTCTCTCTATGTCTCCTCCTCCGATTACGAAGGAATTTCCAATTCCATGATCGAGGCCATGGCGGTCGGACTGCCCGTTGTCTGTACCGACTGTCCCTGCGGCGGGGCCCGTATGATGATCGAAGATCATGTCAACGGCATTCTGGTGCCGGTTGGGAAAGCGGAGCCCTTGGCCGCTGCTCTGTCCGAGGTGGCCGATCATCCGGAATTCGCCCTCAAGATGGGAAGAAACGCAAAGAAAATAGCAGAAACTCTGTCCGTGGATGTGATTTTTGAAAAGTGGGCGGCGTTGTGCTGATAACCGAAGGGGATTTTTGGAATGTTAGATACAGGAATAAAAAATAAGAAGGGAATCGATCTGAATAAGATTGTTCTAATTCTCTTTCTTTTTGCGACTTTCGTGCTGAATCACAGCGTGTATTATCAAATCCTCACCATACTTATCATGGGACTGGCGATGCTTTCCATGCTGAACCGGTCTGTGAGGATTCATGGATTTTTTATCTGGTATGCGCTGTTTATTCTGTTTGCCGTCGTTCAGATCTTTTTTATCGGCGTTTACGACAAATCCGCATCGGTCAATATGCTTCAGACCATGTGCTTCAATCTGGTTATTTTCTTTTTTCTGACGCAATATCTGAATGTGACGAATCTGTACAGTCAGGCGCTGACCCTCTATGTCAAGGTCGCCTTCGCTGCGTTTGCCCTGATGCTGCTTCTCTCTCTTTTCTCAGGGGATCTTCTGAGCGGAAGATTTATGGAGGAGACCGAATTTTCCCTGCCGGGGGCGACCATTAGCTATAATGCCAACGCCATAAGCAATATCGCCTGTGTGGCGGCGACGGTTTTGCTTTTTGCCAAGGATCGTTTTTCAAAAGGCTTTCGGGTGGCGGCGTTTCTTCTTTCCTGGGTGGTAATTCTTTTCTCCGGTTCCCGAAAAACGCTTTTGATCGGAATTCTGGTAATTTTGTATTATTTGCTCCGAATGACGACAGCGAAGCTCTTTCTTGTCCGGATGGTCGAGATCGGCGTTGTCGTGGGGATCATTGCCTTTCTTGTGTTTGAAGTGGAGGTCTTTTACAACACGATCGGCGTGCGGCTGGAATCTATGGTTTCGTACTTTTTTCAGGACGGCGCGGGAGATTCGTCTCTGACGTCGCGCGATTATTATATCCAGTACGGCTGGGAAATCTTCAAGCAGCATCCGCTGGTCGGCGTGGGACTGGCCAATTTTATGTCGTATGCCCAGACGGCCGCTTACTCGCATAACGATTATATCGAGCTTTTGTCCGGGGTTGGCTTTGTCGGAACCGTTTTGATCTACATGCCAAAGCTTTCGGTTGTCTTCGGCACGATAAAAACCAGATTCAAAGACTTTGAACTGTACCTTGTGCTGATGGTAGAGTATTTTCTGCTGGCATACGGAACGGTTTCCTATTACAAGCGGGAAGACTGGCTGATCTTTATCTTTGCGCTGGCGAACATTCAGGCCTTCCGCGATTGCAGGAGAGTGAAAGCTTCATGAGCAGCCTTGGTCATATCGTTCTTTTGTCCAAAGACGCCACTCTGCCGGAGTATTTCGGCGTCTACGGAGGCGTGTACAAGAGCACGCCCAATATCGACGCGCTGGCGAAAAAAGGAACGGTCTTTTACAATCACTATTCCGCTGCCCCCTCCACGGCGATGGCCTTTCTTGCGATGTTTACCGGTCTTTTCCCCTATCAGACCGAGTATGCGCGCTATGCGGAGGTCGGGGAATTTAAGGGCGAAACGCTATTTGACCGGCTTTACGATAAGGGATACGAATGTCATCTGCTCTGGAGCAGCAACTACGTCGACAAGGCGGAAAAATACTCTAAATGCTACGGCAGACATACAATCCATCACGATCAATATAAATTCAATCAATCCTGCGGATTCAACGCGGAAATGAAGGCCGAGATGCGGAAGCCGGACGAGGCTCTGGCAGAGGGTACTCTGCAAAAACTGATTGAAGAGGTCGATACGATCGATTATCAAAATAAGCCGATCTTTTTATGGATTCATATGCCTCATTGTCTTCTCGGCCGGGTTTCCTACGGAGACGATATCGATTTGTTCGACCGGCTGGTTGGGGAAATGCGGAAGCGTTTCGGCGACGATAATCTGTTTGTCACGGCCGATCACGGACATATGAACGGGACAAAAGGAAAGGCGGGCTATGGTTTCGACGTTTATCGGAAAGCGGCCCGCATTCCTTTGATCGCACCCCGAATTAACGGGTGTGCCGAAATTACTTTTCCGACCTCCAACATCCAGCTGGGCGAGATGATACTGGAACACAAGGTGACCCGGCTTCCCTATGTTCTCTGCGACAGCCAGTTTTATGCCCAGCCCTACCGGAAGCTCGCTGTCATCAAGGATCATTTCTATTATATCTACAACAAGGCAGACAAAACAGAGGAGCTGTATGACATCCAGCTCGATCCGAATCAGGAGATCAATCTTCTTGCCTCCTTCTTCTGGAAGGACAGAGACCGCCATTGTGAAACCGACATCCGTCAGGTGATCTACTATCCTTTTTGGGAAGATGTCGAAAAAAACGCGAACGAACTCAGAGAAATCAAAAACGGCATCTGGAAGACGGGGACCCGAAGAGAAGAGCTCAAAGCGAAGCGGAGAGCCGTCAAGGTCGGCTTGATCTATTGGGTCAAGGGAATTTTACGCAAGCTCCCGTTCAGGGGAAAAAAATAAAAAGTGCCGTTTTTTCTTCGCGTTTGAGGGGAAATCTGTCCCGGCAAATTCGCGGTCTCTGTTGACAATCCCCTGTCTTTGATGTTATACTATTTACATTATTTTGATCGTTTTTTCCGACCTCTGTTTTTTTCTCTTATTACGAAAAATTCGGCGGTAACGCCCTCTCTCTTGGCGAGGTAGCACATTGGATCATAAAGAGATAAAGAAGAAAACCTTTTCCGGACTAATTTATCGATTCGGAGAACGCATTCTGGCTCAACTTGTGAGCACGATTGTTTCGATTGTTCTGGCGCGTATTCTGATGCCGGAGGATTACGGAATCATCTCTCTGGTAACGGTATTGATTACGATTTTGAACGTTCTGGTAACCAACGGACTGGGAACCGCGCTGATTCAGAAAAAAGAGAGCGACGAGCTCGATTTCTCCACGATCTTTTGGGCCAGCGGACTTCTTTCGCTCCTTTTATATGCTTTGCTCTTTTTTTTCGCTCCCCTCATCGCGAATGTCTATGAAAACGCGCTCTTGACGCCCATTCTGCGGGTGATGGGAATCCGGATCCCTTTTGCGGCGATCAATTCGGTTCAACAGGCCTACGTCTCGAAAAAGTTCATGTTCAAAAAGTTTTTCTGGGCAACTTTAACGGGAACGCTTGTGTCCGGTGTTATCGGCATCGTGATGGCTCTGCGCGGCTTTGGTGTTTGGGCACTGGTTTTTCAATATTTGACGAATGTCTGCATCGATACGGTTTTTCTTTACTTCACGGTACGCTGGCGGCCGCGCATTCTGTTTTCCTTTAGCCGCTTTAAGCAGTTATTTTCGTTCGGATGGAAGATTCTGGTCGGTGGTCTGGTCACGACAATCTATGAGGAGCTGCGAAGTCTGATCATCGCGGGCAAATATTCGACGGCCGATCTTTCTTACTATACGAAGGGACAGCAGTTTCCCAAATTGTTGTCGAACAACGTGGCAACGACAATTACCAATGTCATGTTTCCCGTACTTTCTCTCTATCAGGATGACAAAGAGGGTCTGAAACGTGCCGTTCGAAAGTCCATGCAGACCTGCGCGTATGCCATGTTCCCCATGCTGTTTGGCTTTGCGGCCGTTGCCGAAACCTTTGTTCGTGTTCTCTTGACCGACAAATGGCTGCCCGCCGTTCCGTATATCTATATCTTCTGTATTTTCTACATGCTCAAGCCCTTGAAAACGATCAACCAGAGCTGTGTCAAAGCGCTGGGAAGAAGCGGCTTGGATCTGGCGATGAATTTTATCGAAAAGGGAGTCGGCATCCTTCTGATTGTTGTGTCCATGCACTTCGGCGTGATCTATTTGGCGGCAAGCGCAGTAGTCACCTATATTCTCTCCGCTTTGATGGAAATGATCGCCAACCGCTTTTTGATTCGCTACTCCTTCCGAGAGCAGATCGGTGATATCATCGCTCCGCTGCTGCTTTCGTGCCTGATGGCGATCGTCGTCTATTTGCTCGGGAAGACCGAGCTTAACATGTATTTGCTCCTTGTTCTTCAGGTTCTGGCAGGCGGGCTGATCTACTGGCTGTTCTCCGCTCTCTTCCGGCTGAAAAGCTATCGCTATCTGTTCGGCATTGTCCGGGATAAGTTGAAAAAATAATCTTTATGAGGTTCAGTGTTATGGAGAATACAGGAGACAATCGTAAGGGAAGACTGTCGGAAGAGGCGCTACGGATTCTCCGTGGCGCCCCGGTGGATCTATTTTCGGACAGCGGCTCACTTCTGGGTATGGTGTGTGACGGCGGATATTTAAAAAAATTACGACATTGACATCGAAATAATCCGTACATAGGAGAACGATGCTGAGAGAAAGGCTCTCATTAGGAAAATTGTTGATTTGGGATACAGAAAAGTCGAATACGGGATGACAGGGGTTTGATTAAGATAGATCCGTCTGTACTGAGAGAAATGCTATCGGTACTGATTTAATGAAAAAAAGAGGAGTCGTAAATTATGAAAGCGCTGATTTTGAATTCCGGCTTAGGAAGCCGTATGGGCGTACTCACTTCGGAGCATCCCAAGTGTATGACCGAAATTTCCGCCAAGGAGACCATTCTCAGCCGGCAGCTGAAGATGCTGGCCGAGGCGGGAATTGACGAGGTGGTCATGACGACCGGTCTGTTCGACGGCGTGCTGGTGAATTACTGCCAGAGCCTGAACCTGCCGCTTCACATCACCTTTGTGAAAAACCCGCTTTACAGGGAGACGAACTACATCTATTCGATCTATTGCGCGAAAGACTGTCTTGAGGACGACATTCTGCTTATGCACGGCGATCTGGTTTTTGAAAACGCCGTGCTCGACGCCGTGCTGGCAAGCGATTTCTCCTGCATGACGGTCTCCTCAACGCTCCCTTTGCCCG
>CALXKW010000074.1 GCA_944389045.1 uncultured Clostridia bacterium
GAACCAGCGCCGAAAAGAGAAGCAAAAGAAAAAGAATTCGTTTCATGCTATCACCTTGCCGTGCCTTTCCTAAGTATTTTTTCGTGGGACAAAAGCGCTTTGAAAACGCTTTGCCTCCTCAAAGCGAGAGAAGGCCCTCTTGTTCCTTCCCCTCGCCGTTTTTCCCGAACCGCCGCCGGGTGTGGGGATAGCGCAAAGAGATATAAGCGCCGCCATAGAAGCTTTTCCGGGCTAAAATCCATCAATCCGAATTCAGAGCGGCGCTCTTTCCCGTAAGATAAGCCGCAGCCGCAGCAATCTCGACAGATTTCTTTCATCGTGCGCGGGTTTTGTTGCCGGAGGACGGACCTGCTTTGGGTGAAAAATTTTGCCGCTTCACTCGTGCAAGGCGTTTTTTCTGCCGGCCGTCACACGAACTTCTTCGGCACGGGTGTTCTCGCTTCACTCGCGCGAGCTGTTTTTATCTGTCAGCGCCTGAAAAAAGGCGCGGGTCTCGGCGGCCTTGCCGCAGGAATAGGCCCCCTCCGAGCAGCGCCCCCGAACGCAGGCGGGACCGGCGGAGGCGAAGAGCGCGGGAGCCACCTGTTTGACCAGCCGGAGCATTTCGATTGCCAGCTCCCGGATCTCCCACTGGGCGCGGGAACAGCAGCGGAGCGAAAAGAAGTTTTGGAGCGAGCGGGCGTTCATCGTGACGATCATGCGGGTATCGCAGGCGTTGGGAAGGATAAAGCGGGCGTCCTCGTTGGCCTTTTTGGCGGCGGCGAAGGCCGCCTCCTTTTCGTTCATGCCGGCGGCCAGATTGTCGGCCTTGTGCTTTTCAAGAAGAAGCGTCCGCAGTTTTTCGTAGGCCTTTGCCGAGCGGGCCATCTCTTCGCAGTAAAGCGCCTTTGCCTCCGGAATCGCCGCAATCTCGGGGGGAAGAATGTAGTCAAAGCCGCTCTTCTCCACATAGCGCTGGCTCTGCACCGAATAGGAGGCGATGCGATGCCGGGTGATCTGGGCCAAAAGCGCGCGGGAGACCCCCTCGATGCCAAAGGTAAACGAGACATGCTCGATCGGACTCTCGTGTCCCAGCGAAGAGAGATGCTCGATAAAGGCGGCGGTTTTCTCGGGCGTCAGCTGATCGAACAGCCCCTGGATGTCGCTTTTGGCATAACAAAGCTTTGCCGCCGCCGCGACGACCTTCTCGGGCTCGGGCGTGTAGGCGATGAGTTCCACTCTCATGGAAGGGCATTCCTTTCTTTACTCTTTATTCTTTCCTCAATTCTACACGATAAACCACATAAAGTCAAGAAAAAAGATTGACTTTGCCTCCGTCGGATGTTAGAATATCGTTGCATCCCAAATCACGAAAGGATCCTATTTCATCGAAAAACAGAATGAAAAAGACCATGAACAACAGTTTTTTCGCCCTGATTTTCCGTCAGAAATACATCAAACGCTGGGGGCTGATGCGCAATCTGCGCGAGGAATCGCTGGCCGAGCACGCCCTTGAGACCGCTCTTCTCACGCACGCCCTCTGCACAATCGGTAATCGCTTCTTCGGAAAAGCCTATAATACCGACCGCGCCGTGACCCTGGCAGTCTTTCACGACACCTGCGAGGTCTACACCGGCGATCTTCCCACCCCCATCAAATATTATTCGGAAGAGATGCGGAGCAATTACAAAGCGATCGAACAAAACGCCGCCGAGGGGCTCCTCTCCCACCTTCCCGAGGAGCTGCAGCCGGTCTACCGCCCCCTTCTTCTCGACGGCGCGGAGGAAGAAAACCGGGACGAGCGGCTTTTGGTCAAGGCGGCCGACAAGCTTTCGGCCCTGATCAAGTGCATCGAAGAGGAGAAGAGCGGAAACTGCGAATTCTCCGCCGCAAAAGCTTCCACGCTCCGGGCAATCGCCGCGCTGAAATCGCCCGAGGCCGATTATTTTGTCGAGCATTTCCTTCCCGCCTTCTCGCTCTCTCTCGACGAGATGCAGTCCTGAGCGGCCCCGGACCCTGCCGAAAACGAAAGAGAAGCTTCCGAACAGGGCCGAACGAGCTCGGGCGGCCGGTTCGCTCGTATCAAAACCCGATTTTATCCGGGAGGTGACCCTTTATCCAAAAACCCGAACTCTTAGCGCCGGCCGGCTCGTTTGAAGCGCTGACCGAGGCGGTGAAAAACGGCGCCGACGCCGTTTATTTCGGCACAACGCTCTTCAACGCCCGCATGATGGCCAAAAATTTCACCCGCGACGAGGCCGCGCGGGCCATCGCCTACTGTCATGAAAGAGGCGTTCTCTGCCATGTGACCATGAACACCGCCGTCACCGACCGCAGCATGTCCGACGCCCTGCGTCAGGCCGAATTTCTCTATCTAAGCGGCGCCGACGCGCTGATCGTCGCCGACCTCGGCCTTGCCGGCGAGATCCGAAAGAATTTTCCCGACCTCGCGCTGCACGCCTCCACCCAGTGCGGCGGACACAGTCTCGAAGGGGCGCGCTTTTTCAAGGAGCGCGGCTTCTGCCGCATGGTGGCGGCCCGCGAGCTTGACCGGGAAAATCTATCCTTCCTCTGCCGAAACGCCCCGCTTGAAATCGAGGTCTTCGTCCACGGCGCCCTCTGCGTCTCGCAGTCGGGCCAATGCCTCTTCTCCTCCTTTCTCGGCGGCAGAAGCGGCAACCGGGGAGAGTGCGCGCAGCCCTGCCGAATGCGCTACAACGGGCGCTATCCGCTGAGTCTGAAGGACCTCTGCCTGGCCGGACATATCGAAGAGCTTCTGTCGATGGGCGCCGCCTCGCTCAAAATCGAAGGGAGGATGAAAAGCCCCGCCTATGTCGGGCGCGTCACGGCGGTCTACCGCCGCCTTTTAGACGAAGGTCGAAACGCCGCGCCGGAGGAAATGGCGTATCTTTCCGAAATCTTCTCCCGCTCGGGCTTTACCGACGGCTATTTCACAAAGCAAACCGGCCCGGCCATGCTCGGAGTCCGCCGCCGGGAGGACATCGAAAACAGCCGAGCGGCCGCCCGCACCCTCCCGCTCGCCTCCCATGAGCAACGCGGAGCGAAAAGAGCGGAGCCGGCCGGCAAAGCAAACGGGAAAACAGACGGGCAGAGCGGCCCGGCGAGCGGCCGGAGAAGGGATGCGGTCCCGCCCTATGAACGCAGCCGAAGCCTCTCTCCATCGAAAGCGCCTGTTTCCGGCCGCAAAGAGCGCCCGGTCGATTCGGCGCGCTTTTACCGCCCCGAAACCATCCCGGAGCCGAAGCTTTTGCAAAATCACGGAATCGAAATCGTCTATCTGCCGCTCGACCGCTTCGACGGCCGAAAAGCCAACGGCGTTCTGCTTCCGCCCGTCGTTTTCGACAGCGAAATGCCGGCCCTGCGAGAAAAGCTGCAAAAGGCGCGAGAGGAAGGCGCCGTCCACGCGCTGGTGGGAAACGCGGGACTGATCGCCCCCGCCAAGGAAGCGGGCTTCTGCCTTCACGGCGACTGGCGGCTCAACATCTGCTCGAGCTATACCGCCGCCCTCTTCGACGGTCTTTTCGACGACCTTCTTCTCTCGCCCGAGCTCATTCTGCCCCAGATCCGCGACATCCGCTTTCCCAAAGGTGTCGTCGTCTACGGACGCCAGCCCCTGATGACGCTCGAGCGGCCGACCGGCACAGCCTCTCTGACCGACCGCACCCAGGCGGTATTCCCGCTTCTTTCGGAGGGAGGGCGCGAGATCCTTCTGAACTCGGTGCCCACCTACATGGCGGACAAAAAGGAGGCGCTCGCCAAATGCGGCCCTCTCGCCCGGCATTTTCTCTTCACGCTTGAGGGAAAACGCGAGGTCGAAAGCATTCTCGACGCTTACAAAAAGGGGCTTCCCGCCAAGAAGGAGGTGCGGCGGATTCGCCCGTCCTGATTCCCGGGCAATCGTTTCGCCTGCTTTTCTCTTTTTCCCATCTTTTGAGCAAAGAAAATCCTCCCGCAAAGACCGAAGAACGGCAGGCGGAAGAGATTCGCCGCTTTAACAAGCCAAAAACCCATCCCCACAGAACAGAAAATCGCAGGAAAAGGAGTCCTCATGACAGAAGTGAAAATCAAAAAGGTCCGGAGCGGCGCTTCGCTTCCGGCCTACGCGACCGACGGCGCCGCCGCCGTCGATCTGTTTGCCGCCCTCGACGCCCCGCTGACGCTTTCCCCCGGCGAGCGCCGGCTGATCCCCACCGGCATCGCGCTCTCCATCCCGAAGGACACCGTGGCCGTCCTCTCGGCCCGCAGCGGGCTTTCGGCCAAGAAGGGAATCACCGCGGCCAACGGCATCGGAGTCATCGACAGCGACTACCGGGGCGAGATCTTTTTCTCGGCCGTCAATCTGTCGGACGAGCCCTACACCGTCGGACCGGGCGAACGGGTCGCCCAGCTCATGCTCCTGCCGGTCTGCACAATGAAATTTCTTCTCTCGGAGGAGCTCGACGCCACCGAACGGGGCGAAGGAGGCTTCGGCTCGACCGGCAAAAGCGCCGCCGACCTTGAAAAGGGAAGGCAGGGAGAACCATGCTGATTCTGGCCTCGGGCTCGCCCCGCAGAAAAGAAATGTTCGACCGCCTGCGCCTCTCTTATCGCGTCGTGACAAGCGGCGCGGACGAGACGGTCGAGGAGCCGCTTGCCCCCGCGGAGCTTGTAAAAACGCTCGCCGCCCGCAAAGCCGGGGCGGCCGCGCCCTTCTCACGGGAAGAGGACGTCATCGTCGCCGCCGACACGGTGGTGGCGATGAAGAACAAAATCTACGGAAAGCCGAAGGACGCCGCCGAAGCCCACGCCATGCTGGCGGCCTTTTCGGGAAGAACGCATCAGGTCTATACCGGCTTCGCCATCCGCCGCGCAATGAAGTGCCATACCGAGAGCGTGGTCACCCAAGTGACCTTCCGCCCTCTCACCGACCGGGAGATCGACCGTTATATCGAAGAGGAAAAGCCCTTCGACAAAGCGGGCGCTTACGGCATCCAGGAGGGAGCCGGAATTTTTGTCCTGTCGATCGAGGGCAGCTTCGACAATGTGGTGGGTCTTCCCCTGACGCAGCTCGAACTGGCGTTGAAGCGCGAATTCTCGCTTTCTCTTTTTGACTTTGAAGCGGTCGGCAAAAGATTCTGAAAAAAAGCGGCCCGCAGGACAGGATTTGCGAAGCGGATCGACGCCAAACACGAAAGGACGAAGGAAAAAATATTTTTGAGAGAGCTTTTAAGAGAGCGGAAAATGAAAGCGAGAGGAAGGAAAAAAACGTGAACAAAACAAACGCGGCCGCCGTCGTGGCGCGCCTGAAAACCCTCTATCCCGAGGCGACCTGCGCCCTGCGGTACGAGGGCGATCCCTGGCGGCTTCTCGTCATGGGGCGCCTCTCGGCCCAGTGTACCGACGCCCGGGTAAATCTCGTCTCCGAATCCCTCTTCGCCCGTTATCCGACCGCCGAGGCCATGGCCGGGGCCCTGCCGGAGGAACTGGAGAGGCTGATCTTCTCCTGCGGGCTGTACCGCACCAAGGCCCGTGACCTCATCGCCGCCTCGAAGATGCTGACCGAGGAATTCGGCGGAAAGCTCCCCGAAGAGATGGACGACCTTCTGCGCCTTCCCGGCGTGGGGCGCAAGATCGCCAATCTGCTGCGGGGCGACATCTTCGGCCTTCCCGCCATCGTGGCGGACACCCACTGCATCCGCATCAGCCGCCGTCTGGGCATGGTGCCGAAGGAGGACGGATCCCCCGACAAGGTAGAGCGCGTGCTCTCCTCTTTGATCGAACCTGCCGAACAGAACGATTTCTGTCACCGGCTGGTCCTTCTCGGTCGGGAATACTGCCCCGCCAAAGGACAGGACTGCTCGTCCTGCCCCCTGGCCGACCTCTGCGAAAAGGTAAAGCTGTAACCCAAGCGTTTCTCTGTCTTCTCCCGCCTCCGAAGCTCTCGGCCGCTTCTTTTTCTCGCCTCTCGACTCTCGCCTTTCGACTCTCGCTATGCTGTATTCATTCGGCACGCCGAAAAAATTTTTCGGGAAACCGGGCGGAAAAAGAGAGGAAAACCCGGCCTTTCGGGCAAAGATTAAAAGAACATCCGCCGTCAGGGCAGAGAGAGAGAGAGAGAGAGAGAGAGAGGGAGAGCGGAAAAGAGAGGAAGAGAGGCGGCGTGCGCGACAATCCGTCGGGACAGAGCGCGTGCCGTAAAAAGCAAAAAAAGATACGGACAAGCCGTATCTTTTCTTAAAATTAAATTCGATTTTGTATCCGGCCCCAGGGGCCGCCGTATGGGGCAAAATCCGGCTTCGTGCGAAACCGCCTCTATGCCCGCACGGCCTTCTGCCGTATGGAAGCTCAGACCTCGGCCGGCGCGGTCGGATTCTTAATCTCCTCAAAATAAGCTCCGAGAACCGCGTCGTTCAAAACCTCGCGGAATTCCGAATTGATGGGATGCGCCACATCGCGGTAGGTCCCGTCGGGATTCTTTTTGCTGGGCATCACGATAAAATACTTTTCCTTGGCATAGATGACCTTGATGTCGTGCAGCGCCAGCTGATCGTCCAGCGTCACCGAAACGACCGCCTTCATAGGTCCTTCGTCATCAAAAACCTTTCTGATCTTAATATCGGTAATTTTCATTGCCATATCCCCTTTGCAGATCATTGATAAATTGTCCCTACGACTGCATTATAGACGAGATAAATTTCGTTAATTCTAACAAATTGAAAAATATCTTTGAACGATTTGTTTACGTTTTGGAAATTAACCCATATACTGAAATTGGAATTTTTTTGAATAGCAGCGGCCCTTTTCCCCGAAAAGGGCTCCGCACAGCAGGAGAAAATCTTCCGAAAGGAGCGATCCCTCTCATGGATGAAACCGCTTGTACCCAAACAACGCAGAACGCCGCGCGGGATAAGACGGCGATTGAAAAAGGCGGCGACGGCAAAGCGATCCTAAAAGGAGATGACAGCGGCGTGACAAAGACGAAAAACGGCGGCGGGCTGCCGGAAAAGTGCAGGGAGAGCAGGGAAGGCTCGACGGCGGGCCGCGGCAAAGAGGAAAGAGACTTTCAGGCAACCTGCGGGAGGCCTTTTCGAGAGGCTTTTCTTTCCGAAACGCTGAAAAAGGCCCACAGCCTTCACTTTGTCGGCATCGGCGGCGTCAGCATGTCCTCGCTCGCTCTCCTCTCCCGCCGGGCGGGCTACGCCGTCTCGGGCTCGGACCGGCGCGACAGTCCCCTTGTCGAGGCCTGCCGTCAGGCAGGCTGCCGCGTCACGATCGGCCACGCCGCCGAAAACACCGAAGGCGCGGACGCGGTGATCTACTCCGCCGCCATCTCCCCCGATTCCCCCGAGCTGCGCGAGGCCGAACGGCGCGGCCTTCCCCTTTTTTCCCGCGCGGAATTCCTCGGAGAACTGATGACGCACTATGGGATCCGCATCGGCGTCTCGGGCACCCACGGCAAAACGACGACCACCTCCATGCTGTCCCATATCTTTCTGAAAAACCGCCTCGATCCCACCGTGCTCAACGGAGCCGTCACAAAAGAGCTGGGCGGAACGCTGCACGAAGGCGGGCGGCGCTTCTTTCTCTATGAGGCCTGCGAATATAAGGCTTCCTTCCTGCACTTTCATCCCACAATTGCGGTCATCACGAACATCGAGTGGGATCACACCGATTTTTACCGCTCTCCCAAGGAGGTTATCGACGCCTTCGCGGCCTCGCTCGCCGAGGCTCCCTTCGCCGTCCTCAATCACGACGACGAAAATGTCCGTGAGGCGGCCGCAGGCTACAGGGGCCGTGCCGTGACCTTCTCGCTGACCGATCCTTCCGCCGACCTCTACGCCAAGGATCTCACCTTTTCCGAAGGATGCGCCCGCTATACCGCTGTCTGGCGGAAAAAGGAGCTGGGGCCGGTCAGCCTGCCGGTGATCGGCGCCTTCAACGCGGCCAATTCGCTGGCGGCGCTCGCCGCGGCGGCGCTCGCCGTCGGGGATGCCGCAGGGATTGCCGCAGGGAACGCCGGAGAGACCGGCGGCCTTCCCGCCGCTTTTTCACCCGAAGGAATGCTGAACGCCCTCTCCGACTTCGAAGGGGCACACCGCCGCTTTGAGATCAAATACCAAAAAGACGGCGTCACAGTGGCCGACGATTACGCCCATCACCCCTCCGAAATCGCCGCCACGCTCGCCGGGGCCCGCGCCCTTTCTCCCCGCCGGATCCTCACGGTCTTTCAGCCCCACACCTATTCCCGCACCCACGACCTCTTTGACGATTTCGCCAAGGTCCTCTCGCTCTCCGACCGGGTCATTCTCGCCGACATCTACGCGGCACGGGAGACCGACACCCGCGGAGTCTCCTCGGCCCTTCTGGCGAAGGCCATCGGCGAGAAAGCGGTCTACGGCAAAAGCTTCGACGAAATTCTTTCGCTGCTTCTGCGCGAGGCATCGCCGGGCGATCTGATTCTCACAATGGGCGCCGGCGATATCGGCAAAATCGGCGACGCGCTGGCCGAAAAGCTGGCGGCCCGCTGAAAGGATCTGAAAGCAGGCGGGCACAAGCCGGCATTTCGGCAAAGAAATTCCGGTTTACCGCTTCCCTGCGAGGCAGATTTTCTTTCCCTTATTCTTTCCTTCCTTATCTATACTTTGTTTTCAAAAAGGATTTTTAAAATTCATGCAACCGCCTCGTCAAGCAAAGAGGCGGACAAAAAAGAGGTATTCACTATGGCAGAAATTTTCAGAGGCATGACGGCCGACGGCTCGGCGCAGATCCTTGTGATCCGCTCGACCGATATCGTCAACGAGGCCATCCGCATCCACAAAACCTCCCCCACCGCCGCCGCCGCGCTCGGCCGGGTCCTGACCGCCGCCTCTCTCATGGGCACCACGCTGAAGGACAAGGGGAATTCGCTTTCGCTCAACTTCCGGGGAGACGGCCCCTGCGGGCATGTGCTCGCGGTCTCGGACTATATGGGAAACGTGCGGGGCTATATCCAGAACCCGCACATCGACCTGCCCCGCAACGCACAGGGAAAGCTCGATGTGGGAAGGGCGGTCGGAAAGGGCACGCTGGTGGTCATCAAGGACACGGGAGAGAAGGAACCCTATAACGGCGTCACCGTCTGCGCGCTCGGCGTGCTGGTCGGCCCAGACGGCGCCTGCCGTGCGGCGGGCGGGGTGCTGATTCAGCTGCTCCCCTTCGCCGACGAGGGAACCATCGAAAAGATCGAAAAGAACCTGCCCGCCCTCTCGGGCGTCTCGCGCCTCTTTGACGAGGGAAAAACCCCCGAAGAGGTCGCCGGCATCGCCCTTGACGGCATCGAATATCACGCCTTTGACACGCTGACGGTGGGCTATCGCTGCACCTGCTCCCGCAAGCGCGTGGGGCGGGCGCTTCTCACCCTCAGCCCCTATGAGCTTTATAACATCCTCGTCCAGGAGAAGACCATGAAGGTCAACTGCCAGTTCTGCGACCGGGTCTATGAATTCGACGGAGCGGACATTGAAAAGCTTCGGGAAGAGGCCCGAAAAGAAAAAGAAGCGGAGTGAAAGAGGCGCAAAGAGGAAACGGGCCTTTCCCTTTTCGGGCCGGGCCATATAGAGAGGGCGGTATCCCTGTCGGAGCAGGACGCCAAAACCGCAAGGAAGAGGCAGAGGGGGAGGGGAGCAAAGGGCTACATCAGAAGAATGCCCTTTTGCAAAACGGGGACCTCCTTCTCCCGGCCCCTGCCGTTCGGCCTGGTCTCTTCTTTATCCGTTTTTTCTCTTTTTCCTGCTCTTTTTTCCTTCCTTTCTCTTGCCTTTTGTGTTATACTAATATCGCCTTTGATGGGGCGGCGGCAAGTACCGCCCCTCGTTGGTTTCCGCGAGCCCTGTTTATTTATTAAGCAGGGCTTTTACTTTTTCCTTTGCTTCCTCAATGTTTTCGCAAGCATTGAGGATTTCGAGGATTTTCCGCGTCTGGTTTTCTTCTGCCTTTTCTACCAGAAGTTCCGCTACTCCGCTCATTTCTTCGTCCATCTTTTTCTCCTTTCTGGCACTTGCCACCTTACTCATCTCGGTCTCCCTCGACTGCAAATTAATTATACTTTATGCGCCGCAAAAAATCAAGTGTTTTTGTCGATATTTTCAAATATTTTTATCTATATTACGTCAATTCGTATCATACGTTTCCTTTACGCAATACGG
>CALXKW010000075.1 GCA_944389045.1 uncultured Clostridia bacterium
ACACCCACCGAAAGAAGAAAACTCACGGGGATCTGCCAGGAGATGACCCGGCGCACCAGAAGATAGATTCCTCCGATCAGAAGACAGAGGGCCGAGACCTCCCCCAGCACCCCGTTGATGCCGCCGAAAAACATCGCGGGCAGATCGGCCGCCGAAACGCCCTCGGCAAACGGCGTGGCCGAAGCCACCGCGTCGGTATGTATCAGCTTTCCCACCGCCTCCGAATAGGAGCCGCCGGCGGGCTGCATGTAAGAAGGAAAGGAGAGAAAAAGAAAGACGCGGGCGGCCAGCGCCGGGTTTACAATGTTCTGCCCAAGCCCGCCGAAGAGTTCCTTGACGACCACAATCGCAAAGACCGCCCCCAAAACCGGCATCCACATGGGAATGGTCACCGGCAGATTGAAGGCAAGCAGCATACCGGTCACCACCGCCGAAAGGTCAAAGACCGTGTTCGGCTGGCGGGTGAGGCGGCAATAGAGCGCCTCCGAGAGGATCGCCGCCAAAACCGTCACCAGAGTCAGAAGCAGACTGCGGATGCCGAAGTGCCATACCGCCCAGCCGAGCGCAGGCAGAAGCGCGATGATCACGTCCAGCATGATGGTCCGCGTTCTGCGCTTATGCTTCAGATGAGGCGAGGAAGTGACTGTCAGAAGATTCTGTTCGTTCATGACGGGACCGCCTCCTTTTCCTCTTTGTTATTTCCGGCCTCGCCCGCCCCTTTTGCCTCGGCAAGCCGGCGGGCGGCTTCCGCCTCTTTGCGGCGGTTTTCCTCTCCGATTTTGGTCTTGGCCATCCGGATATACTGGACAAGAGGAAGCTCGCCGGGACAGAGATAGGCGCAGCTTCCGCATTCCACACAGCTCATCGCTCCATAGCGCCCGGCGTTTTCCCAATCTTTTGCGCCGGCATAACGGGCGATATACAGGGGCATCAGATGCATGGGGCAGTGGGCCACACAGCGCCCGCAGCGGATACAGCGGGGCAAAAGCGGCGCTTTTTCCGGCCGGCTCTCTGCGAAGACAAGAAGGGCCGACGTTCCCTTCACCACCGGAGCCATGAGATCGAACTGTGCGCTGCCCATCATGGGGCCGCCGCTGATCACTTTTCCGATCTTCTTTCCCGGAAGAAGGCCGCAGAAATCGATCAGATCGGAAAAGGGTGTTCCGAGAGGAACGAGAAGATTCTTCGGAGAGACAATACAGTCCCCGTCGACCGTCACCACCCGTTCGAGAAGCGGCGCGCCCCGCTCGACCGCCGAAGCAATGGCGGCGCAGGTCTCGGCGTTGAAGATCACACAGCCGAGGTCGGCAGGCAGCTTTCCGGCCGGAATCTCTTTTTTCAGAAGAGCATAGACGAGCTGACGTTCATCCCCTTGCGGATATTTGGTTCTGAGAGGCGCCACCCGAAGAGCGGGATAGGGCCGGATCCGATCCGTCAGCGTTTTAATGGCGTCGCGCTTGTTGTCCTCCACGGCCAGAATGCCCTCTTCGACCCCAAAAGCCGACAGAAGAAGGAGAAGGCCGCGCACAATCCGCTCGGGCTCCTCGAGCATCAGCCGGTGGTTGGCGGTAATGTAGGGCTCGCACTCGGCGCAGTTGACGATGACGCGCTCGGCTTTTCCCTCGGCCGAGCGGATCTTGACATGGGTGGGAAAAGACGCGCCGCCCAGCCCGGTAATGCCGGCGTCGCGGACAAGATCGGCAAGCTCGCCGACCGTCGGGTTCCCCTCCCGGCGGGCCGGGGCATACGGAATAAGCTCGGCCTTGTAATCGTTGCGGATGACGACGGTCTCGACCATGCGGCCGAGGGCGTCCCGCATGGTCGTGATTTTTTCCACCACACCCGAGACCGGCGAATGGACGTGCGCGCCGAGTCCTTTGTCGGCCGTGCCGATCCGCTGGCCGCGAAGGACCCTGTCCCCGGGCGCCACAAGGGGCGTTGCCGGAGCGCCGATATGCTGCAGCATGGGAAGGTAAAGCCGTTCGGGTGCCGGAAAGACTTCGATGGGACAGCCCGCCGTGTTCTTGTGTTCTGCCAGACGGACGCCGCCGCGGAAGGTAAGCGCCAATGGGATCACCTCTTTAGTTTCTTTTGCCGAAATCGGTTTCCTCAATATGCTTTATTATACACGAAAGAGCGGATAAAATCAATCGTTTGAGGGAAAAAGGAATTTGTAAATAATAAAACTTTGAGTAGCCCTGCTCGGCCCGCACCGCAGCGCTCCGCTCCGCCTTTGGCTTTCTTTCCTTTTGCCCGCTCTGCCCTTTCCCGGAGCCGCTTGCCGCCTTTTCTCGTCCCTTCCCTTTCCTCTTTTCCTCCCTGTATTTACCGGCGGCCCGGCACCTTCTTTCCCCCGTTGAGCCCCGTAGCAGACAGCAGAGCCGGCCGCGGGCGGCAGGAGTCCGCCAAATGCCGCATATCGCGGGTGTTTCTTTATCTCAAAAAAATTTTCTCAAAAAAAGCCGACTTTTTTCAAAAAGTCGTTGACAAACCGATTTTTCTGTGCTAAAATATTCAAGCACAAATGGTGTGCACTTTTTGGCGGAATAGCTCAGTTGGCTAGAGCACTCGGTTCATACCCGATAGGTCGTAGGTTCAAGTCCCACTTCCGCTACCATATGGCCCGTTGGTCAAGCGGTTAAGACACCGCCCTTTCACGGCGGTAACATGGGTTCGATTCCCGTACGGGTCACCAAACGCAACAAATCCGAACACTCCTGTTCGGGTTTGTTTTTTTTGCAGTTGCAAGCTCAGATTTTTTTATCTTCAAAGGTAATTCTCTTTTTCTCCTCCTTATAGTTGCAGGTGATGACTTGCACAATCGTCAAGGAGGCAGATTGTGTTGAAAAATCATTTCACTTGTTCTCGATGTAAGGCCCCCGGACAGAATATTTTGTCCGGGGGCCCGCCGCCTGCCGCGTTGCCGTCAGCCGGTTGGATTGTAAGAAAAGAGAGGGCTGTTTTTGTCGGCTTCCCCGCCCCTCTCTCGCTGCCATCCGACTTGAGCAGACGTTGAAGCGCCAAGCGGCCGCGGCCACACGGGCATCCGGGATTCCGAAAGCGGCGGGGAATAAAGTTCTTTCCAGAAGCCGGATGGCCCTCAAAAACCGAAGCGGATTTCAGACAGTGCAAGAATCAGTTTTTACCGGAGATCGAATATCTGAGGCCGTCGATCTCATTCTGCAGTGCTTCGATCTTCTGGTCATTCTTCCCGTTTTTATTGTCCTTCTCCAGTTCTTCTACAATCGATTCTTTATTTCGGACATCTTCCTTCATCCGCTCCACATCTGCCTTAGTGTACTGGATTTTCTGCATGGCAACAGCCTCACTCTCGTAATTTTTACCGAAGAATCTGATTTTATTTTACTCCTCTTTCTGCATAAATCCATTGTCATATGGTGTAAAAATATTGAAAAAAGACAAAAAAACATGCTATTATTTTACACATATTCGACATGCGAATTGAGGATCCCGCCTTTGCACGTCTCGTTCGCAGGCCAAACAGAAAAAATTCTCTGTCCGCCGTCAATGGATTTAACGGGGAAACACGCTGTTTTCCCGATTTTCGGTTTCTTTTTTCCAGTCTCTACAGACGGCCTGTTCCAAAGACCACCTGAAAATGACTCTCTTTTCCTGAAATTCCGCAGGGGACGCCGAAAACAGTAAAAAATTGACATTGATAAATTTTTTTCCTGCATCATACCGTCTTTTATGCCAAAAAAACGCCCAAAATATAGGATAAAATTCAAAAATCAGATTTCCGAAAAAAGTTTTTAATAAATATTGATCTTTTTGAGAAAAAAGAGTAGAATAAAAAACGAAAGGAGTGATTCGGTCTTGGACAGTTTTACTCACATCCTATTACCGGAACAAACCCTGTCTTCTCTGCTGTGGCGCTCTCCGTTCGTTGTGACGCGCGCCGGATATTACGAGAAACCGCTCAATTACAGCGTATCCCGCATCAGCCATTCCGAAGCGGTTCTGATCCTCTGTGTCGACGGAAAGGGCTTTGTCCGCTATAAAGGCAAGGATTACAATTGTGCAAAAGGATGGCTGACTTTTCTCGAACCGGATCTTCCGCACGACTACGGTGCCGTGGCGGACGATCCCTGGACGATTTTGTGGCTGCATTTTATCGGAGACGGCATTCCGGCGCTGATCGACCTCTTCCAGAAAAACAACCTGGAACCCGTATCCTATCAGCCGGGCTATAAAGGCATCTCCGAGAAAATGATCGATATCATCCGCCTGCTGAACGACTTTGACAATCTGCTCGACATCCAGAAGGCCTGTTCCGTGCTCCAATCGCTTCTGCTGGATATTCTGTCCTCAGGCACCTATCTTTCAAGTGACCGGCAGTATATCCGCCAAGCGATCCAGTTCATGAAAAATCATCTCTTTGACAACATCGACCTCGCCGCAATTGCTGAGCATCTCGGCATCACGACCTTTCATGTCATCCGGCTTTTCCGCGACGCGCTGAAGGTGACGCCGATGCAGTACTACCACACCATGCAGATCAACGAGGCGCTGCATCTTCTCCAGGACACCGACATGACCGTGACCGAAATCAGCCAACAGCTGAATTTCAGCAGTTCTTTCTATTTTTCTCAGGCTTTCAAAAAGAAAATCGGGCTCTCCCCCGCCGCCTACCGCAAGGAGACACGGAAGTAAAAGTTCCCCGCATACGTTCCCGTTTCCCTTCCTCATAAAAGAACCCCCTGTCTTTCCAGACAGGGGGTTGTCGTTTATAACGGAAATCCTCTTTCTCGGATGCTTCCGGTTTCTCAATCGGAATTCGTCCAGACGGCGGTTATCTGCCCGTCATAAGAATCGGGTACGTCGGTAATGACGACACCAAAAATGTACGCGTTCTCCGAGGCATGGTACGCCTGGTCCTTGGCCAAAACGGTACGGTATACCGTATTGAAGGAGAGCTTGAAAGTCTTTGTCTCGCTGCCGGCGGTGACCGTCACGGTGATGTCACAGTCGGGACGTTTTTTCAGCGTTTCGGCGTCGATCACGCACAGAACGCGGAGATCGACCGTTCCCGCGGCCTCGCCCTCCCGCTCCTGATAATAGAAGCTGTAGCCTCTCACCGGATCGGGCGACAGCGTTTCTTCCTCGGCAAGCCCGAACCGGAGCTCCGCCACAGAAACTCCTTCGTCGGTACCGTCCGCCCGCGCTTTGATGACGAATTTGACGAGCGTCGCCTTCTGCGCAGGGAAATTGCTGGTCCCAAGAGAACCGACCTCCCAAGTGCCGTCGTCGACCTTCACAAGATTGTCGGGATTGCTGTCGGGACTGATCCAGACCTCATATTCGGTAGCAAACTGCGTCTCCGCCCGCGAACGGGGAATATAGACGAGCGAATCGATTGTCTGCGGCTCCTTGAATTCCGCCATAATCCAGTGCGGATAGGGCTGCCTGGCATCGCCCCACGGCGTGTGCCAGAAGTCGGCGACATTATTGTTGAAGGCGAGTTTCGGATCGTAGCCTTCCTGATAAGAGCTTGCCGTAGCCGTCTTGATATCGAAAATATCCACATAGGCGGAGGAACCGGAAATCTTTTCGGTCGTGCGGAAATCGAGCTCCGCCACCGCCGATGTCGGTCCCTCGGTCACGCCGTCATACCGGCCCTTGATGACGAATTTGACGAGTTTCGCCTCGGTCGCAGGGAAGCTGCTTCTCCCGAACGGGCCGAACTCCCACACCCCGTCATCCACCTTGACAAGATTGTCGGGATTGCTGTCGGGACTGATCCAGACCTCATATGCGGTAACAAACTGATCCGCCGTATCGGCGCGGGGCGTGTAAAGAAGCGTATCGATCGTCACGGCCTCTTCAAACTCCGCCATGATCCAGTGGGGATAGGACGGAATTTCTCCCGACCACGGCGTATGCCAGAAATCGCCCGCATTGTCGTCGAAGGCAAGCTCCGGCCCGTAACCCGCTTCAAAGGCGTTGGCCGTCACATTTTTGATGTCCTCGGCCGGAACAAGGGCGGGAACTTCAATCGTTTTCGTAGAATGAATGCGGATTTCGGCCGCAGACGCACAGGTGTTTTCCTGTTCGCCGTCCGCTCTCGCCTTGACGACGAATTTGACGAGCGTCGCCGTCTGGGCGGGGAAACGGCTCGTACCGGCCTCTTCGGAATCCCAGTCCCAGATTCCGTCGTCAACCTTCACAAGATTGTCGGGATTGCTGTCGGGACTGACCCAGACCTCATATTCGGTGGCGCGCTGTCCGGGCTCGCCGACGCGCGGGACATAGACAAGCGAGTCGATTGTCTGCGCCTCTTCAAACTCCGCCATAATCCAGTGCGGGAAAGGGGTGGCGTCTTCGTTCCAGGGCGTATGCCAAAAGCTTCCTTCGTTTTCGTCGAAAGCAAACCAAGGCTCATAGCCCTTTTCCACATAGCCGTCGGCCGTCACGTTTTTGATGCAGATATTGGGAATATACATACCCGAATCCGAGGCGAGCGCGGGAAAGGCGGCAAAAAGGACAAGCAAAGCCGCTACCGCAAGGACAAGCGAAAGCGACAAAAAGATTTTTTTCATTTCCATATCCTCCGATTTTTCTTGATCCCCGGCAATAACACCAATTTTCTTATCTTCAGGCGGCACTGTTTTGCCGATTCTGAATAAATTATAACACAGGGCAAAAAAGATTTGAATATTAAATCTTGTCATATCTTTGAGATAAATTGACAAAATCACAGTTTTTTCGACCTGCGGCGCGCCTATTCTAAAAATCCAAACAAAGTGCGCTTACCGAGCAGAGCGCCCTGCCCGCAAACGGGCAGGGCGCTGTAAACGAGAGATCAACCGTTGTCATGCCGTTTTCTCTTGCGGAAAACGAAGAACCAGAGACCAAAGCCGATCACGGCAAGACCGCCGATCACGCCGAGCACGATGCCGGCGACGGGAGCGCCCTTCCGGGGTGCATCCTTATCCGAATCGCCGCTTGTGTCGGGCGTTTCGGTCGTCGGAGTTTCCGCCGTGGTATCATCGGTCGGAGCTCCCGCTTCGACGATCTCGATTTCAATCGTCGAAGAAATCGACGAGTCCCCGTAGAGCGAGGCCTTAACCGTAACCTTGCCCACGGCAAGCGGAACCAGAACGCCGTCGGTATCGATCTTCGCAAGAGTCGTAGGATTGCCGGCGGCATCGGTTACCGTCCATTTGACCTCATAGCCGTTGGCGTTTTCGGGCGTCGTCGTGACGAGCATCGGAAGCCTGTCGCCAAGAGCGACCTTCGTCTTTCCGTCCTGGCCCTGAACGCGTATAGCCGTCGCGTCGACACGAACCTGATAGCAGAGAAGCTCGCTGACCGCGATCCCCATGCCTTTTTGATGCTCGAGGTAAAAATACATGCGGTCGGTCGTCACGGGATCGAAGGTAACGGTGTTCATTCCCTTGGCAAAGCCGGTCGTCATGGAGGGATTTGTCACCTCGACGAACTCGCTGCCGTTCCAGTAGAGAATCCGAATGGAGGACGCCGCCTTGCAGCCGGGATCTTCAAAGAAGGCGATTCCGATCGAGTCGATCGTTTGCGCCGTGGCGAAATCGACGCCGAGCTCTGCGTCTCCGGGATAATTTCCGTCGCTGCGGTAATCGCTCCAGGAGCGCGAATTGTTATCGCAATCGACCGTGCCGTCGTTGATTTCCAACAGACGATCACCCAGAGCGCCGTCATAGCCGCCCTGACAGGTGGCGGTGTTGGCGCCGGTATAAAAGGTCGCGCCGGAATCAGCGAGGGCGACGTTCGTTTTCTGATTTTCCGAGAAGGTCACTTCGTTCATAAGCGTCTCGACCGATATGGCGAAATCGGGCTGAAAAGCGTCGGAATTCATGTAGGAAAGGATCGCATTGTAGAGAGCCTCTGCTTCGGGGTACTCGTCCTTCACCTGCGTCAGCCCCATCGAGGAGACGACCAGCTTGCCCTTGCCGACGGTCACTTCGAAGAGCAGGCCCATGGTCTTGACGCCGTCGAGGTCGTCGAGTACGCGGATCAGGGGTTCAATTTTTTCGCCCGATTCGGTGGTCAGTCCCTCGAGGTTCATCGGGCGGCCGTTCGTGGTCATGATCCACCACTGGATGTCGGAATGATACTCGGTCGGAAAGTCCTTGAAAAGCGGATGCTCGGGATCGAGCAGAAGTCCCATGAGTCCGGCCTGGTTGGCCTTGTCGTTGGTCGACCAGAACGCGGTCGTGAAACGGCCGGCTACGCTGTTCGGGAAATTGTCCTTCGAGGCGCGCGGGCTGAGGAAGACCTTTCCGCCCTCCTCAAGAATCGAGAGAACGGTTTCGTTCAGCGCCTCGGCGACGTAGACCTCGCCCTTCTCTTCCGCGACGCCGTCGGGATAGACCCAGAAGCTGTAGGAATTCTTCTCTTCCCCGCAGGTGATCGCAAGCTCAAGCTTTGCCGCGCTCGAAACCGAGGCGAGCGGAATCGAAAAGCTGCCCGCGCGGGAGAGCTTGCCCTGCGCGAAGGTCGCGGAAGCAAGATCGCCCTCGGCAATCACCTTGCCGTCCAACGTGAGCGCATAATGGATCACGCCGGTGAAGTCGTTTTCCGAATAGTTGGAGACGAGGATGTCGCCCTCGATCGTCTCGCTGTTTTTATAGCAGAACTTATCGGTCTCCAAAAGAAGGGCGATCGGACCGAAGAAGGAGGCGAAGTACTCGGGATCGGCGAAAGCATACGGCTTCGGCTCGCCGAGCGCGTTCATCATGCCGACAAGCGCCGTCCCCTGTCCGGGAAAGTCCTGAATTCCGAGCAGGGAGATGCCGCTCATTCCCTCGGTGCGGCGAACCGCCTCGATCTCCATGCGGTATCCGATGCGGGAGAGCATACCCGAAGCGTTGATCCAGTCGGCAATATCCTCCTCGGTCATGCCGCGCGCGGCGGCCTTTTCGGCGACCACCTCGAAATTGCGCGCCTCCAGTACGCCGGTATACTTGGAAATCTCGGTCAGAAGATCCGGGAAGACCTGATACTGTCCGACTTCAAAGCTGAAGACCGGAACGCTGAGCGCGATCAGCCGATTCACCGCTTCGCTGAAATTGATCCGGGTACCCGGATAGGTCTGATTGATAAAGCCGGTAAGCCCGCCGAAGGCCCCGCGGAGCGCCATGCCCATATAGGACTGCGCTGTGTAGAAGTCTGTCTGTTCGGTCGGATTATAGCCCCCGAAATAGGTGTTTGAGCCCTGCGCGTAAAGTCTGGTGCTGTCCGCCTCTTTCAGCTTTTCGATCAGGCTGTCGGCATAACGGAAATCGCTGTCCGAATACATGAGTTCGTTGCCGAAGGTAAACATGACAAAGGACGGGTGATTGGCGTATTCTTTGAGGATGGCAAACGCCTCGGCGGAATAATAGGTCTTCTTCGTGTCATCGTTCATCATGCCGCCGTCCCAGGCCGAGAGCTCGGGCTGGAGATAGAGGCCGAGCTTATCGGCGGCGACAAAGGCCGCCTCGGGCGGACACCAGGAGTGGAAGCGAACCGCATTGATGCCGTAGGACTGGTAAGTGGAAAACAGCTTTTCCCAGCTTTCGACATCCATCGGCGCGTAGCCGGTCAGAGGGAAGACGGCGCAGTTCGCTTCGCCGCGGATCAGCACGGCCTTGCCGTTGTTCCAAAGAGCGCTTCCGTCGTCGCTGACCGTAAAGACGCGCATTCCGAAAACGGCGTCCTTTTTCTCCCCGTTCGAAAGCGACGCGGTCATGGTGTAAAGATCGGGATGAAATTCGCTCCAGAGCTTCACATCGGCCGGCATGGCAAAGGATTCGCAGGTCACGGTCCGGCTCTCGCCGGCAGCAAGCGAAACCGAAATCTCCTCCGCTTTTGCGCCGGGCAGCGACAGCGTCAGCGTAAACGAGGCCGCGTCGGCTCCCCGGTTATAAAGATCCGCTTCGACACGGACGCTTTTCAGATCGGAGTTCGGATAGACGCGAAGGGAATCGATCGACACCTTTTCGGTGACGATCAGCTCAAAGCGGCCGACAATGCCGTTCCAGTTGGTCTGGGTCTCGGCGGTCGCCATGTGAGAGTTGAGAATCGGACCGGCAGGAAGGCCCGGATAGGAGTTATCGACCACGATCACGATGTCGTTGAATTCGCCGTATTTCAGAGCG
>CALXKW010000076.1 GCA_944389045.1 uncultured Clostridia bacterium
GGGGGGCGGCGGGATATATCTGGCGCAGCGTGATCTTTTCGTCATAGGGAAGCATGGCGAGAGAATCCTGAAGCTGATCGCGGAAGCCGTAGGCGCCGCTCGACTGGTGATAGCCGGTGCGCGCCAGCATACGGATGACGTAGGCCTGATAGGGAACGAAATGGTTCAGCATAACCTCGAGCTCCGGCCGGGGAAGACGGAAGCGCAGCGGGGCAAAGAGATTGCGGTAGTGGGAGGCATATTCGAGAAAGCCGGCCTCGATGGCGGCGGCGTCCCGGTATTTGCTCCGGATCAGCCGGTAAAGCCGTTCGGAACGGTCGGAGTAGACGCCGAGCAGAAAGCCGCGGCGCCCTTCCTCCGGGTCGGTGGGTGCCAGAAAGAGGGTCTGATCGGAGAGATGCGGGGAGAAAAAGTTCCGGAAAAAGAGAACCTTTCCCTCACGCCGGCTCTCGGTCAGATGCCGATAGCGTTCGGATACGCCGAAGGTCGGGGCGACCTCATAGCGGATCCTGTAATCCTCCGGCCCGTCGACCAGCACCAGCTTGACAGGGAGCAGACGGTCGACGCCGATGCGGACGGTGAAGACTGCGCCGCCTATGCGGGCGGTATAGGTGGCTTCTCCTTCGCCGAACTCGACCCGGTCGGCCAGCGCGCAGAGGTCATAGAGAATCCCCTCCTTTTCCGCCAGAATGCGCTCGCCGGTGATATCCCGCAGAAGATCGGACGAGGGGGATGTCAGGCGGCATTCCTTAGCGTTCGACAGCCAGGTGAAGCCGGGAGAAGAGGCGCTGACCAGCGTGCCGAAACGGGGGGAGGCGTAGACATAGGAGCGCACCGTGTCGCATTCGCTTTTGATGACGGTGAAGCTGTTTTTGTAAAAATAACCTCCCTCCACCCGCAGCGCGCCGCTTGGAACCGGGACATCGGCCGTTTCGGTATTTTGCGTAAGGATCTCCCGCGCTTCCTCCCGCCGGCGTCCGGTGACCCGGTAATAGAGCTCTTCGGGAGAGGAATCGTGGTCAATGGGAATATAGAGGCAGGAGAGAGCGGCGATCGCGTCAAAGAGGTTCGGATCGTCTACCACAAAGAGGCCGCCCCGCTTGCCGACATAGCCGTTCCCCGCTTCCTCGGCAATCTGCTTTCCGATCCTCTTGGAGATCGGCTTGTTGTAGCCGTCCTTTTCCCGGCAGAGAAAGACCAGATCGCTTCGGACTCCTTTGTCGCGCATAAGACGATGAAGCTTGAGAAAGATCGAGACGATGCGCCGTCCGCTCTCGGTCTGTTCCTCACAGGGGGCGATGGCGATGATGGGGTAATCGCCCGAAAGGGAGGCGGCATAGAGCGCGGAGGGCGGTGTCGGCCCCTTCAGGGAAAGAGCGCTTTTCTCGGGGAAGAAAAGGGCCGAGAGATAGAGCTCGGCGTATTTTCCGTCGGGGCGGTCGTCTCCGAGCGAGCGTAGCATCCGACGCACCACCGGGCGCTCGGATTCGGACAGAAGCTCGACGGCTGACCGTCCTTTGACGCTTCTCACCGAGAGAATGGCGTCGGCCGCCTCGTTCTTGGTGGAACCGTAGGAGATGAGAAATTCGCAATAGGCGCGGCCGGCCTTGACCGGCAGCTTCTTTTGAAGAACAGCCAGCGGAGAGATACAGGCGCCCAGCCGTCCGGGAAGGGGCTTTACGGCGAGGGCTTCCACGTCTTTTTCGGTATATCCGAAGGGCAGGATGTCCTTGCGGGTGTCAAAGACGAATTCTCCCTCCCCTTCGGCGGAAAGGGCCAGCCATTTTTCTCCCTCTTCCTCGCGGGCGCGGCAGCGGAAGAAGAGAATGCCGTTTTCTTCCGACAGAAAGGCTTCGATCGACAGGGCGCGGTAGAAGGGGTGGGAGCTGAAATCGGCCACGGTCGAAAGAATCGGTTCGAGGACGAGCGCTACGCTTAAAATTCCCTCCGCCCCGCTGGCCGAGAAGGAGATGCCGAAGAGATTCTTTTCCCCATGAAGGGTGAGGGTGCTTTTGATGGTAAGCTTGTCGTGCAGCGTGGTGAAGACCGCCTTGGTGCCGGAATAGGAGAAGAGGTCGGGCAGAACGGTGAAGCATCGCTCTTTTTCGGCGTAGCAAAGACGCAGAGAGGAGAGCGGCCCCTCGGTGTCGTGCAGGGAAAGCGCGGGGCGGGTCAGGGCGATTTCGCGGCAGAAGAGCTCCACCTCACCGGAGGAGGCGGCCCGCAGGGAGAGAATGCCGTTCGAGAGCAGGGCGATTTTGGGAAGGCGGTCGTTCTTTTTTTCGGTACGGAGCTTTTTTTCGTCGGAAGAAGGCGAGACGCGGGCGCTCTTGGCGCCGGGGGTGGGGGAGAGCTTGCCGCGGAAGAGCGGGGCGCCGGTGGGAATGCGTTCTTCGAGAAGCTCGGCCGCGGCTGCCATGCGGCGGTCGCGCATGAAACGGCGGACAAAGAGGTTGTCAAAACAGGCGTTGGCCGCCGCGACAATACTCATGCCGAGGTGATGGGACATGAAGCTGCGGACGATGGCCGAACCCTTTCCCACACTGGCCGGCGTGAAATCGATGGCTTCATAAAACCCGAATTCGCCGTAAGCCCCGAAGTCCCTAAGGGCGGCCAGATTGGCGAGCGCCGCGTGGGGAGCGCTCGCCAGCATGAGGAAGGACGAGTAGGGAGAGAGGACGCGGTTGCGCCCTTCGGTGACGTCGAGCGAGAGCGTGTCCAGCCCGTGCGCCCGGTACTGGTAGTTCATATCGGCATCAAAGGCATAGTAAGCCGATTCGGAGATGCCGAAAAGCCCTTCGATCTTTTCGTGCTCCTGCCGGTCCACGCAGAACGAGAGGGCCTCATAGGCCAGGCTGTTGCGGGGAATGGGCAGAAAGAGGTGGGGCATGAAATATTCGAAGGCCGTTCCCGACCAGGAGGCAAGACCGGTATAGCGTCCTTTTCCCACCACGATGCGGGAGAGGCGCTCCCAGTGCTTTTTGGGGACGATTCCGCAGGCCACCGCATAGTAGCTGGTCGTGCGGGCCTCGCTCATATAGAGATCGTAGCAGGAGAGCGGAGAGGGCTCTTCTCCGTCCCGCGCGATATAGAAGAGCTCGCGTTTTTTGCAGTAGAGCGCGGAGAAGTCGGCGGCTTCGATCAGTTTTTCAAAGCGGTAGATCACCCGGCGCAGGGCGGGTTCCTCCGCGGCGTACTCCTCCAGCCCGCCGACGAGGGTGAGAAGCGAGACGACGAAGTTGCCGCTGTCCACAGTCGAGATATAGGGCACGCCCAGAAGCGCCAGCGTCTTCGTATCATACCAGTTGTAAAGATGTCCGTATTTCTTGGGGAGTTTCTCCAGCGTTTCAAGCGTGTTCGAGGTGCGGCTAAGCAGCTCTTTGGAGTCGATAAAACCGAAATCCCTTGCGGCAAGACAGGAGAGCAGGTACATACCGATGTTGGTGGGAGAGGTGCGGTGCGCCAGTGCGCGGACCGGAAGCTGCTGATAGTTGTCGGGCGGCAGATAGTTGTCCTCGGCGGTGACAAATTTGTCGAAGTAGCCCCACATATCGAAGACGTAGCGCGAGAGGGAGGCCTTGGCGTGCTCTGAGAGGGGCTTGGGGCGTGCGGGATATTCGTGGGCCAGAAGGACCAGAATCAGAGGAAAGGCCAGCCAGAGCATACCGAAGAGGCGCAGCGGCGGACTTTGCGCGAAGGTGAGCGTGAGAAAACCGGCGGTCATGCTGAACCAGGAGGAGCGCAGATAAGCGAAGGCCGTGTTTTTCTTTTTTTCGGCGCGGTCGGCCGTGGTCCAGGCCAGAAGATGCCTGTGGCTGACAAACATGCGAAAAAGGGAGGAAAAGAGAGCGTTCAGCGCGAGATACCCCTGGTGGGCGAGGGCGGAGATCTGAAAGAGGAGATTGGCGAAGGCGTAGCCGAAGCTGTGCAGAATCTGGGAGAAATAGCGGCGGAAGATCCCGTGGCGACGGGTGGTCAGCGTGAGGAAAAGGGGCAGCAGGAGATAGGCAAGAAAAGCGGCCGCCACAGCCAGCTCGGCCCGTTTTCCAAAAAAGAGCGAGAGAATCAGGGCGAGAAAAACGGAGGGCGCGATCAGAAGGCGGCGCAGATTATCAAGAAGCTTATACCGGGAGAGAGAGTCCGCGGGGTTTTTGCGGCGTTTGCCGTCGGCGTTTCTGACCGCGCGGCCGGCGTAGGGCAGGGCCTGCACGTCTCCCCGGTACCAGCGGTGCATCCGCGTGAAAAAAGAGAGGGGACTTGCGGGGAAGGAGTCGGTGAGGACGACGTCGGAGAGAAAGCCGGCACGGAGAAGATTGCCCTCGATCAGGTCGTGAGAGAGGATCGCTTCCTTTTTGAAGGCGTTGGGGATCAGCTGGGCAAAGACGTCGATATCGAGAATCCCCTTGCCGCAGAAGATACCCTCTCCGAAAAGGTTCTGGTAGACGTCGAAGGCGGCGGAGGCGTAAACGTCGATGCCTCCGCTTCCGCAGAGCAAAAGCGAAAAACGCGAGCGGGTGGCCGAACGCACCGTCACCGCCATGCGGGGCTGAAGAATCGCGTAGCCTTCGCGCACCGCCCCGTTTTCGATCACCGGACGGTTGTCGGGATGGAGCATGGCCCCAACCATAATCCGCACGGCTCCGATAAAGAGATTGGTGTCGGCGTCAAGCGTGACAAGGTACTTGGCTTTTCGGATAAAATCGCGGTCTCCGAGAAACAGGCGAAAGGCGTCTCCTTCGTCCTTGACATAACGGACAAGATCGATGATCGCTCCCCGTTTTCTTTCTTCGCCGATGTAACGACGCTCGCTTTCGGAATAGGAACGTTCTCTGAGAGCCACAAAGAAATAGTTGCCGTATTTTTCGTTAAGAGCGCGGATCTTGCTCTCTGCAAATGCGGCAAGCTCGTCGTCCTTCTCGACGCTCCTCTCGTCGGCGTCGGCAAAATCAAGAAGCAGGCCGAAGCGTGCCCTCTTTTCCCGGTTGGAAAGAAAAAAGCGTTCTATGCGCTCAAAGGGCTCTTCCGAGGTCGACGTCAGAAGCGTGGTGATGACCACCAGCGTCTCGGCGCCCTCGGGAATTTCGTCAAGATCGAGCTTCGGTATAGGGCGGGTTGGCGTAAAGCGGCGGAAGCATTCCTCCACAATTCCCTTGGCAAGCTCGGAGAGGGGAAAGAGAAGAAGGGGGAGAAGGAGCAGGGGAACGCCGAGAAAGAAGGCGGCGAGGGTAAAAAGAAGGGTGCCCGCGGCAAGAAAGGAGAAGTAGGCGGCCCCCTTTCCCCGCGCGCGGCGGCCGGGAAAGGGTTTCTGCTCGGCCAGAATGCGGGCGGCCGCAATCTCGTCGATTCGGTGCTTTTTCGCATAAGCCTCGATGCGGCTTTTCTGGTCGTTCTGGGTGGCTCGGTCCGACAGCGGATAGACCGGGTCATTCTCCCGCAGGTAAGCGTCGAGAGCGGAAAGGGAAAGATAGCGCTCTTCAAAATCGGTGGTCTGCAGCGAGCGCAGCGTATAGGCAGCGTTTTCCGAAAGGCGGTCGAGAGCCTCGGCGTCGTCCTCCTTCAAAGAGGCGAGTACGCGCAGGATCACTAAGGCCGCGGCGTGGTCAACCGCGCAGATCTCCCGTTCGGTGAAGCCGAAAATACGGTTTTTATAGACTAGGTAGTCGGTGTATTCCTCCGCCGATACGCGCAGGGAGGCGCTTTTCAGTTTTTCCGCGGCGGCGGCATAAAGCCGGGGCGTGACGCTTTTTTTCTCCTTCAGCGCGGCTTTGATGTGAAGCAGCAGAATGTAATAATTTCCGTTTTTTCCGAACTTGCGGCGCAGCGTTTTCAGCCGGCGGCGATCCTTCATGTCTTGCTCACTCCGTGTAGAAATGATTTTCAGCTTTTTTGGCCTGAAAGTATTATTTTCACAGAAACGAGAAATTATAACAGATAAAGGCGGAAAGTGGCGGATCGTCCCGCCGGCTCTTAAAATAGAAGAAAGTCGGGGAAAAACAGGGCGGATTTCGCAGAGATTACACAAAAAAATCAAAAAATTTCCCTTTTTCCTATTGTAAAAAGAATACAAGTATGGTAATATATTACTCGGAAATCCAACTCCAATCTGAATGAGGTGAATGAATATGTCCATGTATAACAAAAAAACGATTGAAGACGTCGACGTTTCGGGGAAAAGGGTTCTCGCGCGCTGTGATTTCAACGTTCCCATGAAGGACGGTGTGATCACCGACGCCAAGAGAATCGTGGAGGCGCTTCCCACGATCACTTATCTGAAGGAACACGGCGCCGCCGTGATCCTTTGCTCGCACTTCGGCAGACCGAAGGGCGAATTCAACATGAAATACTCGCTGGCTCCCGTGGCCGCCAAGCTCTCCGAGCTTCTCGGTCAGGATGTCATTTTCGCCAAGGACGTGATCGGCCCCGACGCCAAGGCCAAGGCTGCCGCTCTCAAAAGCGGAGAGGTCATGCTGATTGAAAACGTCCGTTTCCACGCCGAGGAAGAAAAGAACGATCCCGCTTTTGCCAAAGAGCTGGCTTCGATGGCCGATATCTATGTCAACGACGCCTTCGGCACCGCGCACCGGGCGCACGCTTCTACCGCCGGTGTGGCCGCCTATCTCCCCGCCGTCTGCGGTTATCTGATCCAGAAGGAGATCACGGTGATGGGGAAGGCGCTTGAGGATCCCAAGCGTCCTTTTGTCGCGATTCTCGGCGGCGCCAAGGTTTCCGACAAGATCGGCGTCATCAACAACCTTCTGGAGAAGGTCGACACGCTGGTGATCGGCGGCGGCATGGCCTATACCTTCTTCCGCGCCAAGGGCCTTTCCACCGGTACCTCGATCTGCGAAGAAGACAAGCTGGAGCTCGCCAAGGGCATTCTCGATAAGGCGAAGGAGAAGGGTGTGAACCTGCTGCTCCCCGTCGACAACATCATCGGCAGAGAATATAAAGAGGATACCACCTTCATGCGGATCTATTCCAACGCCATTCCGGACGGATGGATGGGACTGGATATCGGCGAGAAGACGCAGGAGCTCTTTTCCAAGAGCCTGATCGGATCGGGGACCATCGTTTGGAACGGCCCGATGGGCGTTTCCGAATGGGAGAATTTTGCCGGCGGCACCCGCACTGTGGCCAAGGCCGTAGCCGAGAGCGGCGCGGTCTCGATCATCGGCGGCGGCGACTCCGCGGCGGCGGTTGAGGCGCTCGGCTATGCCGATAAGATGACCCACATTTCTACCGGCGGCGGCGCGTCGCTCGAATTCCTCGAAGGCCTTGAGCTTCCCGGCATCGCGGCCCTCAACGATAAGGACTGAGAGGGAAGGAAGCATAAAATGAGCGCGAGAAAAAGAAGACCTGTTATCGCAGGAAACTGGAAAATGAACATGACTCCCTCGGCTGCCAAGGAATTCATCGCCGAGCTTTACGAGGAGGTCAAGGGGAAGAGAGGCTGCGATATCGTGGTCTGTGTTCCCGCCATCGACATTCCTGCCGTGGCCAAGGCATGCGCCGGAAAATCGCTCAAGGTGGGCGCCCAGAACGTCCACTTCGAAAAGAGCGGTGCCTTTACGGGGGAGATTTCCGCGGATATGCTGGTGGATGCCGGTGTGAAATATGTTGTGGTGGGCCACAGTGAGAGAAGACAGTACTTCGGCGAGACCGATGAGACGGTCAACAAACGAGCCAGAGCGGCGATTGCCGCCGGCCTTACCGCCATCGTCTGCGTGGGCGAGGTGCTGGCCGAAAGAGAAGCGGGCATCACCGAGGAGGTCGTTTCGCGGCAGGTGAAGCTGGCGCTGGCCGGCATCACGGCGGAGGAAATGCGCAAGGTGATTATTGCGTACGAGCCGGTTTGGGCGATCGGAACCGGCAAGACCGCCACCGCCGAGGAGGCGGAAGAGGTCTGCGCGCTGATCCGCGGCGTGATCGCCGCGAAGTACGGCAAAGCGGTGGCCCGGGACGCGATCATTCAGTACGGCGGTTCCATGAACGCCAAGAATGCGGCCGAGCTTCTCGCCATGGAGAACATCGACGGCGGTCTGATCGGCGGCGCTTCACTGAAGGCGAAGGATTTCGCCCTCATTGTCGAGGCCGCGCAGTAAAGCGGGATTGCCGTAAAGCACAGCTAAATTTCCCTAATCACGCGCCGGGCGGCGTGTGAAAAAAACGATGCGGCACACCTTTTTTGTACGTTTCGGCGGTTTTGATCCGCCGCATGCCACGGTACAAAGGAGATGCGCGTGTTTAAGCGCTTTTTGGAATATTTTCGGGTAAACCCGGCGCCGGAAACCGTTTTTTGAAAAACCTTCGGCAACCGGTCCGGGACGAACAGGAAAGGGCTATGGCAGAATGAATATCTGGCACGATATGAACCCCGCGGATATCCGTAAGGACGATTTTGTGGCCGTGGTGGAAATCTCCAAGGGAAGTAAAAACAAGTACGAGCTGGACAAGCCCACCGGCTTTCTGAAGCTCGACCGCATCCTGTATACCGCCACCCACTATCCCGCCAACTACGGCTTTATTCCCCTGACCTATGCCGACGACAACGACCCGCTGGACGTCATGCTGATCTGCTCCGAGCCGATCCAGCCTCTGACGCTGGTGCGTTGTTTTCCGGTGGGGGTCATCAAGATGCTGGACGACGGGAAAAAGGACGAGAAAATCATCGCCATTCCGTTTTCCGACCCCATGTACAACGGGTTCCGTTCGATTTTCAGTCTTCCCAAGCATGTATACGACGAGATGACCCATTTTTTCAGCGTATACAAAATGCTGGAGCACAAGGAGACGGTAGTGGACGAGGTAGGCGACGTTACCGAGGCGATACGGATTGTGCAGGCGGCCATCGACCATTACGCCGAGACGTTTGGGGCGAATCGTATCCCAGAAGAGTCGCTCTGAGAAGAGTCGGATCGGAGGACGGAAAAAGCTGTATTGGGGAAAAGGGCTTCCAAGACCTTTCCCCCTCCCGACGGCTTTGCGGCAAATTCGAGAGCGGCACTTGACAAAGGGCGAAGGATCGGATATAATGCGAGAGAAGGGGATTTTTGAAAAAACCGCTCCCAAGGATGAGGAAAAGAGGATGGACTGAATGGAAAAAGAAGGAATCGAGTTTGTGATCGGCAAACAGAAGAATATCGCGCTGATCGCGCACGACAACAAAAAGAGCGAAATCATCGCTTGGTGTACGCAGCACGCTGAGATTCTGAAAAAGCATTTTCTCTTCGGCACAGGGACGACGGCCCGCATGATTGCCGAGCACACCGGTCTGCCCATCCGCGGCTTTAATTCGGGACCTCTCGGCGGCGACTTGCAGATCGGCGCCCGGATTGTGGACAACAAGATCGATATCGTCATCTTTTTCTCCGATCCGCTTACGGCGCAGCCACACGACCCCGACGTGAAGGCGCTCCTCCGTATCGCTCAGGTTTATGACATTCCGATCGCCAACAACAAGGCCACGGCGGATTTCATCATCACCTCGGCTTACATGAACACCGAATATACGCATCGTCTGATGGATTTCAAGCATACTGTTGAGGAGCGAGCCAGTGTTTTGGAGGTCAAGCTCTGATCGGGAAGCTTTCCTAAGGAGTAAAGTATTGGGAGAGCGTCCGAAATAGGTGTTTTTTTAAGAAGCGCCCGGGCCGTCGCGGCCTGGGCGCTTCTCGTTCGTCTATGCTTTCGCACACAAGTATACTCACGCCTTTCCCATTGCGCTCTGCGATTGCTCGGAGCGGAGGATAGGCGAGAGGGCGGCGGAGGGAGAAAAGAATTTTGACGAGCGGTTTTAATAGGATGAACTGTGTGATTTTCTGACATAAAGAAGGGGGTATGAGAGAATAAGGGCAGGAGACGCTCTCTGTATGTGCGTATTCCTGTTAATAAAAGCTAACTTGCATTCTAAAGTGGTTAAGAAAGCGGATTTGCATTTGCCTTGAACCGACCACGATAAAAATTTTTAAAAATGTATGTTTGTCAATGATGTGAGACCAAAAAAGTAAAAAAGAAGAAACGAGTTCAGTTAAAAGCTTTTGCAGGGGAAGGGAGGGGCGAAGCCCCGAGTGAAGACTGCAAAA
>CALXKW010000077.1 GCA_944389045.1 uncultured Clostridia bacterium
CAGTTCTCCCGCACAATGTGGTAGAAGCGAAGAAGCGGCGCTGGCGTTTCAAGACGGATGTCGAAAAAGCCTTGCGAGAAAAGGAAGTCGGCCAAATCTTCCGAGGCCATCGCCCTCCCCGGCCAACCGGAGAGCAGCCTTTCCTCCCCCAAAGAAACGCCGTTTACGCCATCCGTTTCAGCGGAACCAAGAGCGTTCTCGTAAAGGACGGAAGCCGAGGCAACAGCGGATGCGGGGGGATCGGCCCAGAGAATCGGGAGCCCTTCCGCATCCCATTCGGAAAGCCGCGCCAGCAGCGCTTCGGGCAGATAGGGAGCCCAGGGCAGGATCAGCACCGAAAAGCTCTCCTCACCGACGATCAGCCGGCCGTTCTCTACCTCCGTCCGTCCGGAATCGAGTAGAATATCGCACGGGAGGATATCGTAGGCGATCTGATGGTCGAGAAGATTTTTCGCGGGCGCCTCGGTGAGAACCGAAGCGCCGTAAGGGCTCATCCATTCCCCTTCGGCGTGGTAGAGGATCGCCGCCGTCGCCTTGTGTACGCCCCCGGTGAGAAGATGCGCCGCCTTGTTGGTATAGCGCATCAGGGCCGAAAAGCCGTCAAACTGCGGATCGTGCCCTTCCGCGCCGAAATGAGGCGGACAGTCGGGGTCAGGATAGCTGGGCGAAAAGGCGTGAGGTACGAAATGATTTACCCCTCTTACCAGAAGAAAATCGATCAGCCATTTCATCATAGGCGCGCCCTCTCCCCAGCCGTAAGCCCCGAAGACCTCGCAGAGCGCACGCCCCTTCATATGGGGATAGTGATGCGCCATCGAGGCGGCCAGCTGGCCGAGCACATAGTGATTGAAGGCGGGATCGGCCACACCGCCCGAACAGGAGGCCGTATGGATGAAATGAGCAAAGCCGGGCATCACCTGATGCAGTACGATGTCGATGCCGCTCATATCCTGCCCTTCAAGCGAACGGAAATAATGCCCCGCGCTGACCCCCAGGCGGGCGTGTGAATTCATATCCTCAATGATATGCCCGAGGTAGAGCACCCCGTGCGCCCGGCACCAGTCCCCTACCTGCCGGCAGAAGCAGCTGCGGTAGAGAGAGGTGACGGCGTTCATATACGCAAGACGCACGCGGGGGGAATGGTTTCCCCAATACCAGAGCTCTCCGAGATAGGGAGAAGCGTCCTCGCCCAACTCCTGACTCATAAGAGAGAGGAGGGTCTCGTTATAAGGCAACGCCAGGCCCGGCTGTCCGATCCGCCTTTCGTATATGCCGCGGTTCACCCGCGTCTCGCCCACATACCCGTTGCCAAGACATGGCTCGTCGGAAAAGAAGCCGGCCAGCGTATTGCCGAAATAGTCGGCATAACGGGCATAGTGCGGCTCGTAAACCGCCTCGATCAGCACACTTACCGACTCCGCCGAAATCATGTCCATATAGTCGCGCCTTCCGCCCCGGCGGGATTTGTATAAAAAGAAAATGCGATAACAGCCTGTAGGGATGTCCCAGTAGAGAGTTCCCTCCGAAACTCCGGCGGAAAGATCGATCGGTTCGCCGCAAAGCTCCTCGTCCTCCCCGCTACGCCGAAAGGCATAGACCCCCACCAGCGGCTCCTCGGGCTCCGAGGGACGCATGAGAAACGATGCGCCCGCAAGCGGACCCATCACGTCGAGGTGGCGCTCCGTAAGCTCCCACTGACGCCGTTCGGGATAGCGCGCCGCGATCTGTCCGTTGGCATACCCAGTGGGAAAATGCTTGTCGTCGAGAATAAAGACGCGCATTCCGAGAGATTTACATTCTTTGAGAATCACGTCCATGTCCCGCCACCAGCCCTCGCCGCAGAAATCCTCGTGCGTGCGGGATTCGACACAGAGCGCGCGGCAGCCGCTGTCGTATATCCGGCGTATCTGCTCGGACAGTTTCTCGTGATGATCCCCATGCTGCCAGTAAAAGGGCAAGAGATAGTTGCCCTCCCGGCCGGCCAGCACGTCAGCCAGTCTTTTCTCCATATTCGATACTCCTTATTCGGTTTTTCGGCCGGCCATAGAAGGCGCCTTTTTCCGTTCTGTCCTTTCCAGCTCCGACTTCTGCCAGCCCCCTTTTTTATAAAATATCAGTGATATTCCCATGGCGATCAGCCAACCCACCGGCCAGGAAATCCAGATTCCGGTGGTCTGCCAGAGCGGGTCAAAGAGATAGGAGAGGGCCACCCGCAGAACGAGGTCAATAAAGGTAGCAAACATAAACTGTCCCATGCGCCCCGACCCGCGCAAAACGCCGTCGATAATAATTTTAACTGTTACCACCATATAAAAGGGCGAGACGATCCACAAAAACATCCGCCCGGTCTCCACGGCAAGCTCGCTGGGGTTGTGGATAAAGGCCGATACCAACTGTCCGCCGAAGAAAAAATAGATCAGAAAAAAGAGAGCGGAGAAAGAAAGCCCCATAACAAGACCGCCCCGGAATCCCCCTTTTGAGACCCGTTCGGGCTTTCCGGCCCCGATGTTCTGAGCCGTAAAGCTCGACATACCGTTGCCCAGCGTGTTGAAGGAGGTAAGGGCAAAGGTGTTGAGCTTGATCGCCGCGGAATAGCCCGCCAGAATCGCCGCCGAGTCGTAACGGTTAATCAAGGACTGAATGGCGATGCCGCCCAGAGAGATAAAGCTCTGCTGCAATATGCTGGGAAGCGCGAAGCGTCCCACAAGCCCGAGATCCCGGAAAGAAAAGCGGGAATACGAATCGCAGCGAAGAGAGGACAGGCGGACAAACAGGGTGATCAACGCTAAAACACAGGCAACGCCCTGAGCGATGAAGGTCGCCCAAGCCACCCCCGCCACATCCCAATGAAAGACGATGACGAAGAGCGCGTCGAGCGCGATGTTTCCCAGCGAGGATCCGATTAGAAAATAAAGCGGCGTTTTCGAATCGCCCAACGCGGTAAAAATGCCGGTAGCAACGTTATAAAGAAAAACGAAGGCGAAGCCGTATATATAAATATTAAAGTAAAGAGCGCTGTCGGAAAAAATCACCTCGGGCGTCTTGACCAGCCGAAGTAGCGGCGCGCTGAAAAAACGCCCCGCAAGAGAAAGAAGCGCGGAAATTGCCAGCGAGCCGATCAAAGAAGTATAGACCACGGTTTTGACCTTATCAAACCGTTTTGCTCCGAAATAATGGGAAATCACCACCGAACAGCCGATGTTGCTCCCCACGGCAATCGCCATAAAAATCATGGTGATCGGATAAGAAGCTCCCACGGCGGCAAGCGCGCTCTCCCCGTCTTGGGCGTAATTGCCCGCAATCCAGCTGTCGGCCATATTGTAGAGCTGCTGGAAAACCACACTGATGAAAAGAGGAAGCGTAAAGCGGAAGAGTACCTTTTCCGGCTTTCCCTCGGTCAGATTGACCGTCATAACATCCCTTCCTTTCAGGCTTTTTGTTTCCCCTTATTATACTCCCGAAGGTTTCTTCTGTCAAAGGGTTTTTGGCAAAAACGCCGCTGTCAGTCCGAAAAAAGTAAAATTGCAAACTCATAGAGAGCTTAATTGCAAACTCATGGGCCATCCGGCGTTGTCCGGAACGACGCATTCTCTTCGGAACAGGCCGTAAAAAGAAAGCGCATGATAAAAAGAAAAACGGCAATCAGAAAAAATTATCTCATCTCTTACCTTGTTTCGTCTTATGAAGGACTCTACCAATTAAAACGCCGAACGCATGTATCTCCCAAAACCGCGTGGTATACGGCAGAAAACGGGGGCCGCCCTGCGGCAGCCCCCGTCGAACAGACCAAATTTTTTACCACCACGGCTGACAGTTGAACATCAGAGCCACCGCTGTGGACATACCGAATACGCAATAGCCCTCGCTCTTCGGCACCTCATCGGGAGTCTTGCTCTTCCAGTCGGTCCAGATCAGGCCGTCCGCGTTGCGGTTCTCGTAGGCCTTCACGGCGTTTTTCTGCAAAAAGTTCAGGATATCCAGATCCTCGGTCGCCTTGGCCAGACGGTAAAGCCAACGGGTCAGAATCCCCTTGAAGCCCGGCAGATCGCCGTTTGTAAGCGAAGCCTCTCCGTTGTCGAGAATACCGCCAGAAGTCAGTCGGTTCATCGCGTAATCGGCGGCCTTCCGGGCATAATTCAGGTAGGTCTCATCCTCGTAATGCTGCCAGAGAAGCGTGCAGGCTCCCAGGAAAGTGCCTTGGTTATAGGTCGAGGCCCACTGGTTGATCGAGCCGCTCAGCGGATAGGCATCGTAGACCTTACCGGTATTTTCCTCATACATGTACTTGACTTCCCAGTCGATCAGATCTTTCGCCTTAGCGAAATAGTCCTCGTCACCCGAAACCTCTCCGATCAGGCAGGCGGCGATGGCGGCGGGACAGTTCACACACGAATTTTTGGTATTGTTGTCGGTGGTCCAGTAGAGACCGCCGCCCAGCTTGTTGTCGTACGCGCGCTTGTATACGCCGTCAAAATTAAGCTTGGCATATTTATAATAGGTCATATCGTCGGTAAGCATACTGATGCGGGTAAACGCAATACAGATCCACATGATGTCGTCGTTGTACATATTGCCCAGCCAGGAAACCCCGTTGACGCGTCGAAACCGCTCGGCAAAAGAAATCATCTTCTCCCGATAGGCCTCGTCTTTCGTCTGCTCGTAAGCGTCGATGTAGCTTTCGAGCATCTCGGCCGCATCCCAGAAGGCGTTGGGCGTCGGCCAGCCTCCCAAACGCTCATCCTCGTTCCAGTAGGCGGCGTTGAACGCGTTATAAACCTCTTCGGCCATCTCGGAATAGGTCTTCCCGGTCTGTTCGCAGTAGTTCAGATCAAGAAGGAAGGTTTCGTCAAGATCTTCGGGGATCAGAACATCGTTGGTATCGGTCATGTAGGTCTCGATAAAATAAACAACGGCCTTTGCCAGCATGTCGTTATCGTTCGCAAAGATCGTCACCTTCTTTCCGGCAACGCGTATCCGCGCCTCGTTGAAGGAAAGCTCACCGGCATTCTCCGACTCCTCCCGGTTAGTCGAGCCGATCAGAATTTCGTATTCGGGAGCAACGAAGGTATCTTCCTCGTCGCGCTCGATAAAGTCGCTGGTAATGCGGACCGTCTCCACGCCGCAGGCTGTGAAGGCCGCGCGGAGTTGGGTCAATGCGTCCCGGAAGGCGGTATTGTTGTTGGCACCGTAGGGGTATACGACCTGATACTTGGTCTCTCCTCCGGAAACCACAACCAGTTTCCCGTCCACAACATCGGGATTGGCCGGCGTCGTATCAGACGCGGAATCGGAATCGGAGCCGGTGTCCTCCTTATCGCCGCACCCCGTGAAAAAGACAAAAAGCGAGACGGTCAGGAGCAAACCCATAAAAAGCAAAAGAAATTTTTTCATCATACCTCTTTCCTCTACAATTTCAGTATGGAATTATTTTATCATTTTTTCACCGATCTGTAAAGGCAAATTTGTGAATTTTTATAGATAATTGAATTTGGTTATGGTTTATTTGTAAAATTCCGCTAATCGCTTCTCCGGATGGTTGCGATAGACCCCCTTTTTATTACGGTTGTTTCTGTACCCCGTTTTCAGAAAAGGAAGCCGTTTGAAGGAGGATTCGGCGCGAAGAACGGATAGAGCGCATACGCCGAGCACATACTATCTCCAAAGTCATTTTATGCCAAAAGAAAAGAGGGATTTCATGTACTGTCATACCCATTCCCGCAAAATTGCCTGTGTACACGGTCGTCAGATCTTCGATTCCCGGGGAGTTCCCACCGTGGAGGCCATCGTCACGCTCGAAGACGGCACGACCGGGACGGCCGCAGTGCCGTCCGGCGCCTCGACCGGAAAATACGAGGCCTGCGAAAAGCGCGACGGCGACCGAGACTATGGAGGCAAAAGCGTCTACGCCGCCGTCAACGCCGTCGATACCGTACTGAAGGATGCGGTGATCGGGCTCGACGCCGCCGATATCTTCAAAGTCGATGCCAAGCTCCGTGAAGCGGACGGAAGCGAAAACAAACAGCGTCTCGGCGCCAACGCAATTCTCGCCGTCTCGCTCGCCTCGGCCTCGGCGGCGGCAAACGCCTATTCCCTGCCGCTCTTCCGCTTTCTGGGAGGCGCTTCGGCGCATCTTCTTCCCCTGCCTTTGATGAACATTCTGAACGGCGGGGCGCACGCCTCGAACAATTTAGACATTCAGGAGTTCATGATCGCGCCGGTAGGAGCCTCCTCCTTCTCCGAAGCCATGAAGATGGGAGTCGAAACCTATATGTCTCTGAAGACGCTTCTTAAAAAAGACGGACTTTCGACCTCGGTAGGAGACGAAGGGGGATTCGCCCCCAATCTTTCCGGGGACGAGGAAGCCCTTCGCTATATCACCGACGCCATCGAGGCGGCGGGCTACACCCCAGGAAAGGATATCTCCCTGGCGCTCGACGTGGCTGCCTCCGAATGGGTCGAGGGAAGCGACTATCATCTTCCGAAGGCTGACAAAATTCTGACACGAGAGGAGCTTTTTCTCCATTACGCCAATCTTTCCTCCCGCTACCCCATCTTCTCGATCGAAGATCCCTTCGGCGAAGAGGACTGGGAATCCTTCCGCCTCTTCACCGACCGCAACCCCTCCTTGCAAATCGTCGGCGACGATCTCTTTGTCACCAACGTCTCCCGCATCCGCAAGGGAATCGATCTCTCGGCGGCCAACGCCGTTCTGATCAAGCCGAACCAGATCGGTTCGCTCAGCGAGACGCTCGACGCCATTTACACCGCCAAGGACGCGGGCTACAACACCATCATCAGCCATCGGAGCGGTGAAACCTGCGACACCGCCATCGCCGATCTGGCCGTGGCCACCGGCGCCGGTCAGATAAAAACCGGCGCTCCCTGCCGGGGCGAGAGACTGGCCAAATACAACCGCCTGCTCCGGATCGAAGAGCTTCTCGGAGACGGCGCCTATCTCTTTCACTGACGCTTCTCGCTGAAAGGTTTCTCCTGTCCGGCATTTCACCCCTTCCGAAATGCCGGACTTTTGGCGCGCTTCCCGTTTTGCCGCCGTACTTCCCGGACCGCCTCCGTGTAAGGAAATCCCGATCTGTATTTCTTCTTTCCGCCTCTCTGCCGCTCCCAGAACTGTTAAGGTATTGGGGGCCTCCAAGACGGGCGAAAAAATATGAAAAATCCGGTTGACAAAGGGCGGCATTGTGTGCTAATATGTAATAGAATAATAGAGGAGCAGTCTGTCAAGAGTCGTGCCGTCTTCCGAAAAGGTCTCCGTGGACCGGCGGCATAAAAGGGACGACTGCCGAAGGACGTCTTTTCACGGAAGAAGCCGTACCTGGTTTTGCGGATAAGATCCGCAAGACTGTCGCTAAAACGCGGAGTGCTATTGTTATAGGAAAAAGTATGCCATCCGGCGGCGTTTTTCATAACGATAGCTGAAATGTTTCAGCTATTTTTTTATTTTGGAAAGGATTTTACCCATGAGCAAAAAACGAGTTTTTACGGGAGCCGCAACCGCCCTGATTACCCCGCTCACGCCGGCGGGTATCGATTACGACGCCTTCGGAAGACTGATCGACTGGCAGATCGCCTCCGGCATCGACGCACTTGTCATCTGCGGCACAACCGGTGAAGCCTCTACACTGAACGACGACGAACACATCGCGGCCATCGCGTTTGCCGCGGAAAAGATCGGCGGCCGCGTTCCGCTGATTGCCGGCACGGGCAGCAACGACACTCCCCATGCCGTCAAACTGGCCCGTCTGGCCGTCGAAGCGGGTGCCGACTCTCTTCTCGTCGTCACGCCCTATTACAACAAGACCTCCCAGCGCGGACTGATTCGCTACTACAACGAGATTGCCGACATCGGACGCCCCGTTATTCTCTACAATGTCCCTTCGCGAACCGGAGTGAACATCGAGCCTGCCACCTATGCCGCTCTGGCCGAGCATGAAAACATCGTGGCGATCAAAGAAGCCAACGGAAACCTCTCGAAAATCGTGGAAACCATGGCGCTTGTCGAAGGAAAGCTCGACCTCTATTCCGGAAACGACGATCAGATCGTCCCGCTGCTTTCGCTGGGCGGCTCGGGCGTGATCTCGGTCCTCTCCAATCTTCTCCCGCAAAAAACGCATGAGATCTGCGCCCGTTTTTTTGCCGGGGACGTGAAAGGGAGCGCTTCGCTTCAGTTTTCGCTACATAAGCTGATCGCCGCCCTCTTCTCGGATGTGAACCCCATTCCCGTCAAGGCCGCGATGGCCGCGATGGGCTTCTGTCAAAATTATCTGCGCGCGCCTCTGATCGAAATGGAAAAGGGCGCGGAAGAAAAGCTGCTCGCCGCCATGCGGGAACAGGGCCTTGACGTTTGAATCTTTCTTTAGGCCCCGAGAGGATCGATTCGGTCTTTACGACAAAGACACCGGCGGGTGCGATGAAGCACAAACCCCCAATCGTACAGAAAAATAAAGAAAAGGTTGTGACTCTGAAATGAAGGTTATTGTAAACGGAGCCCTCGGACGAATGGGCATCGAGCTGACCAAGCTGATCTGCGACAACTACCGCGGCGCCTCTCTGGCCGCCATGGTGGACGCCCGCGCAGAACCCACCGACAATCTCTTCGGAAAGCTCTCCGATTTCGACGGCTCGGCCGATGTCATCATCGACTTTTCCCATCACAGCGCTGTGCGGGAACTGCTTCCCTACGCGGTCAAGCGCCGTCTGCCCGTGGTCATCGCCACCACCGGGCATGACGAAGAGGAGCTTGCCGAAATCCGAAACGCCGCCGAAAAGATTCCGGTTTTTCACTCCGCCAACATGTCGCTCGGAATCGCCACGCTCTGCAGCTTTGCCAAGCGCGCGGCCGCGCTCTTTCCCGACGCCGACATCGAAATCGTGGAGACGCATCACGTCAATAAGCTCGACGCTCCCAGCGGCACGGCTTTGATGCTGGCCGATGCGATGAAGGAGGTCCGCCCCGGCGCCGTTCTTCTCTGCGGCCGAAACGGGATGAAAAAACGCGGGGAAAACGAAATCGGCATCTCCTCGCTCCGGCTGGCCAACGTGGTGGGAACACACGAGGTGATTCTCTCCACAGAAAGTCAGACGATTACATTGAAGCACGAAGCGCACAGCCGCGCCCTTTTTGCCGAGGGCGCGGTGGCCGCCGCCGAATTTTTGTGCACGCAGAAAAACGGTCTTTACAACATTTACGACATGGTTCGGCAATAAAATCGGTTTTTAGAATAGCTGTTCCGAATACCGGATCGGGACAGGAGCTTCGGCCCTTTTGCCGACAACCGATCCGGTCTTCTTGCTGATGGTTACCATCGGCAAGAAGACCGGACAGAAGTCCGGAATCGAAAAAATACAAGGTATACGGCTATGCTGATAAAGGAAAAAAAGAAAATGCTTTATCCCGATCTTTCGATCAACGAACGCGGCCATCTGACCGTCGCGGGATACGACACCGTCGTGCTGGCGCAAAAATACAAAACCGCTCTCTTCGTCATGAACATCGACAAATTCCGCGAGAATTGCCGCGTCTACACCGAAACCATGCGGGAGGCCTTCGGCGAGGGGTCTTTCCCCCTCTTCGCCTCCAAGGCGCTCTCCTTCACCGGTATTTACAAACTGGCACAGGCATGCGGACTCGGCACCGACATCGTCTCCCCGGGAGAGCTGTATACCGCAAAAGCGGCCGGATTCCCGATGGAAAAGGCTTATTTCCATGGAAATAACAAAACCGACGAGGATATCCGCTATGCGATCGAATCGAAAATCGGCTGTTTCGTCGTGGACAGCGAAACCGAGCTTGAGCGGCTGGAGGAGATTGCCCGGGAATACGGCGTCAGACAGAAGATTCTGCTCCGCATCACCCCCGGCATCGATCCCCACACCCACAAGGCAGTCGTCACCGGAAACGTCGACTCCAAGTTCGGACAGGCCATAAAGACCGGACAGGCCTTCGCCATCACGGAAAAAGCGCTCGGCTGCCCGCACCTTTCCCTCGAGGGATTTCATTGCCACATCGGCTCCCAGATCTTCGATTCCGAA
>CALXKW010000078.1 GCA_944389045.1 uncultured Clostridia bacterium
ATATCGGTTCTCACACCGTTTTTGTTTGGAATTTCGGAATCCTCTCCGACATAAAAGCCGTTATAAATACATCTTCCGAGGTGTTCGGAAAAATGTCCGTAAATTTCTTTGTTTATATGGCTTTTTCTGTTGTCTGGATTAACAGTCATTTTAAGCTTTGTCATGGCAAACAGTCCTTTCAGATAAGTTATAAAGTAATATTATCACATCTCTTTATATTTTTCACTATTCCCAACCGGATCCTTCCGAAAACCGCCGCCCCGGCCGGCAAGCCGCACGACTGGCAAGCCTCACGACTGGCAAGCTGTACGACTGGCGAACCGCCGAAGCGCCGCCGCAGATAGCCCGCCCGCCGATAGGCGCAAAACAGAGGCGAAGCTATTTCAGCTCCACCACCGTGACGCCGCCGTCGCCCTCGCCGTAGGCGCCGATGCGAAAGGAAGCCACCCGGCCGTCGACGCGCAGCGCCTCCCAGAGATAGCGCTTGAGCGCGCCGGTCCCTTTTCCGTGAATCAGGCGCACGCTGTGCATCCCCACCAGAATCGCGTTGTCGAGATAGAGGTCGACCGCCGTCCAGGCCTCCTCGCCGGTCATGCCCCGAAGGTCAATTTCAATCTTGAAGGTCTTGGCCGCCGGCTCGGCGGGCCGGTTTCCCTTTCCGCCCTGCCGCGCGGCCGCCTTGACCGCCCGCGTCTCGGAATCCTCGCAGAGCTTCAGGTTCTTAATGTTGGTTTTGGTATTGATCAGGCCGGTTTTTACCGTCACGTTGCCCTTCGCGTCGGGGTCGGACAGAAGCGTCCCCCGCCGGTCAACCGTCATGATGATGACCTCGTCCCCCGCGCGCAGCGGCCGGGGCAGAACGTAGTTTTTGTCCTTGCGGTCGATCACCGGATTGACCCGGTCGTCGGCCTCCCGCATCGAACGGCGGATGTTGGCGCGGGCCGATTCGAGCTCCGCGGCGTACCCGGCCGTCTCCTTCGCGCGGCGGGCGCGGTCGAGCTCCGCCATCACATAATCGCTTGTGGCACGGGCCGATTCGAGAAGAGCCGCGGCCTTTTCCTGTGCCTTTGCCAGCGCCTGTTCGGCGAGAGCCTTCTTCTCGGCGGCCTCCCGCTCGGCGCCGGCCAGCCGCTCCTCATAGGCACGCCGAAGCTCCTCGGTCTTCGCCCGCTCGCGCTCGATGGCCTGACGGGATTCTTCGAGCTTGCCCAAAAGGCTGTCAAAGCTCTTGTTCTCGCCGTCGACCAGCTCGGCGGCCCGCGCGAGCACCTCTTCGGGAAGCCCCAGGCGCCGCGAAATCGCAAACGCGTTCGATTTTCCGGGCGCGCCGATGATCAGCCGGTAGGTGGGAGCCAGCGTCTGAAGATCGAATTCACAGGCGGCGTTGCAGACCCCTTCGGTTTCGAGGGCATAGACCTTCATTTCGGCGTAATGCGTCGTGGCGGCGCAGCGGGCGCCCAGCGCGCGCACCTTCTCGATCACGGCCACGGCCAGCGCCGCGCCCTCCACCGGGTCGGTGCCCGCCCCGAGTTCATCAAAGAGCACAAGGCTTCCCCTGCCGGCCCTTTGCAGAATCGACACAATGCTCGTCATATGCGCGGAAAAGGTCGAAAGAGATTGTTCGATCGACTGCTCGTCTCCGATGTCGGCATAGACCGATTCAAAGACCCGCACCCGTGAGCCGTCCCGGCAGGGAATGTGCAGACCGGCCTGCGCCATGAGCGTCAGAAGACCGAGCGTTTTCAGCGTGACGGTCTTGCCGCCGGTATTCGGGCCGGTGATGATCAGCGAATCGAAATCCCCGCCCAGCCGGATGTCGACCGGCACCACCCGATCCCGGTTCAGAAGAGGATGCCGCGCCGCGGTAAGCTTGGTCTCACCCTCCCCGCTCACCAAAGGGGAGATGCCCCGCAGCGCCCAGGAAAGCTCTGCCTTGGCGAAAACAAAGGCCAGCTCGGTCACGTTGAGGTAGTTGTAGACCAGCATTTCGGAGATGCCGGCCACCTCCGCCGAGAGATCGCGCAGGATCCGTTCGATCTCCTTGGCCTCGGCCAGCTCCAGCTCCTTCAGTGCGTTGTTCTGCTCGACCACCGCCATGGGCTCGACAAAAATCGTCGCCCCCGAGGAGGAGGTGTCATGCACCAGACCCTTAATCTCCCCCTTGTGCTCGGCTTTGACCGGAATCACATACCGCCCGTTTCGCATGGTGACGATGTTGTCCTGCAAAATTCTTGCGTAGGCATCCCCCGAGATGAATTTCTGCAAAATCTCCCGCACCTTGTTGTTGGCGTTTTTGATGGCACGGCGGATTTCGCTCAGCTTCGGGGAAGCGTCGTCGGCAATCGCATCCTCCGCCAGAATCGCCCGTTTGATTGCCCCCTCGACCCGGCCGTTGGGCACAAGGCGCGAAAAGAGCTCGGTCAGAGAGCCGGCCGTGCTTCCCTTTTCGCCGGCATAGGCGGCAAGGCGCGATACCACATGCAGAAGGTCGGCCACGTCGATCAGTTCCCGCGTGGTCAGCACAGCGCCCTTGGCGGCCCGCTCCGCCGCGGCCGTCACGTCGACGACGCCGCCGAAGGAGGGGCTGCCGTTCGACGCCGTCATCGCCTTGGCGTCGGTGGTCTGCTGCAAAAGCCGGGCGACCTTCGCCGGGTCCCCCGAAGGGGTCAGGGCGCGCGCCAGCGACTTTGCCCCCTCGGTGGCCGCAAGATCGGCCAGCATGTCGGTAATTTTATAAAATTCGAGTGTGGAAAGCGCTTTTGTAAAATCGTTCATTTTCTTACTTTTTCCAAAATGTATGAAAGTGGTTTTCCCGACCCGGATTCAAAATGACCGCGTCCGGCCGTCCGGCCGCCGCAGAGGGAGGCCGAGTCACGCGAGAGAAGGCCGGTCAGAGTGAAATTTTTCCGGGAAAGAACCGTTCAGAGAAGCGTATGGAGAAAATCGAGCGTGTCAAAATCCCGTCCGATATGGTAGAGCAGAAAACGCTCGGCGATCCGGGAAAATTCCTCGATGACCGCCCGGTCGGCCGAAAACGAAAAGATGCGCCGGCTCTCGCAGGAGGCCACATAGCGCATCAGCGAGAGCGTATCGCCCGAAAAAGGCAGCAAAACCCGCTCTTCCCCGTCGGGCGCATGCTCCGCAAAGGCGCAGGAGGAGCAGATAAGAACGCCCCCCGCCGCGTCCAGCCAGCCGGAGGCGGGAACCGCGCTCCCGCAGAGCGAGCAGCCCGAGAGATCGGGCATAAGACCGAGCAGAGAGGTCAGGCGAAACTCAAACACCGCCTTGATCGTAAGACAGTCCCCGTTTCTTGTCAGCATGGCAAGAGAGTTGAGAAAAAGACGCAGAATTTCTTCCTCGCCCTCTTCTTCCACCGTAACGGCATAGAGAAGGTCGGCAAAATAGTTGGCGCAGGCGACCGCCTCGAGAGAGGAGCGCAGAGCAAAAAAGGTTTCCAGCACCTCCGCTTCCTCGAGCGTATAGCGGCCGTCCTGTTCCGACAACAGAAGATCCGAGTAGGCATAGAGCTGAGAGGCGGCAAAGCGCCGGCTTTTTAAGGTCCGCACGCCGCGGCAGCGGACGGTGATCCGCCCGAGCGTGGGAGTCAGCAGGGTCAGAAGCTTGTCCGCCTCGCCGATCGGAGCCTCACGGATGACGATTCCCTTCGTGCTGATTGTGTTTTTCGGCATCCGCCTCCTCCTTTCTCTACCGCTTTTTGCGCCTTTCCATAAAGCCGTTTTTTCCTTTTGGCCGCTTTTTTTCGGCCTTTCGCACTCCGGACTCTTCGCTTCTTAAAAAAACCGGTCCGGATATCCGCCTATCCCGAAAAATTTCGGGCATTCGTAAAATTTTTTGAGATAAGATCCTTACAGAATATCTTCAAAGAATATCTTCAAAGAATGTCTTCAAAGAATGTCTTCAAAGAATATCTGCGTTCTAAATTGAAATCCTCGCCGCATTTTCCGTGTTTCTCAGGCCGTCAGTCGTCCTTGGGGCGATAGCCGAAATCGACCACCGCCGCAGGCTTGTCCCGCCAGTTCTCCCGAACCCGCACCCAGAGATCGAGATAGATCTTCACGCCGAAGAATTTTTCAAGGTCCTCCCGGGCATAGGTGCCGATCGTTTTCAGATTGGAGCCGTTCTTGCCGATCAGAATGCGCTTGTGCGACTGCCGTTCGCAGTATATCTCCGCCCGGATCTTGAGCAGATCCCTCCCCTCGCTGAATTCCTCGATCACCACGGCGCAGCCGTGGGGGATCTCGTCGTCGCAGGTGCGGAGGATCTTCTCGCGGATCACCTCGGAGGCAATCTGCCGCTCGGGCTGATCGGTCAGCTCGTCCTCGGGGAAGATCCATTCCCCTTCGGGCAGAAGCTTCTCGGCCTCGGCCAGAAGGATGTCCACGCCGTCGTTTTTCAGGGCCGCCATCGGCGCCACCGCGGCGAACTCGGTCAGCCCGGAATAGGCGGCGATCGAGCGGGCGATGTGCGCCGGGCTCGAGAGGTCGGTCTTGTTCAGCGCCAGAATCACCGGCAGATCGAGGCTTTTAAGCTTCTCCAGAAGCCGCTTTTCGATATCGCCCGGCTCTCTGTCGGCGTCGGCGACCAGAATCGCCCCGTCCACGTCGGCCACCGCCCCGTTGATGGCCTTGACCATGTAAGCGCCGAGCGAGGTCTTGGGCTTGTGCATCCCCGGCGTATCGAGAAAGACAAACTGATTTTCCCCCCGCGTGAGAATTCCCGTAATGCGGTTGCGGGTAGTCTGGGGCTTTTTTGAAACAATCGAGATTTTTTCTCCCAGAAGCGCGTTGAGGAGTGTGGATTTGCCCACGTTCGGACGCCCGACAATGGCAAGAAAACCTGTTTTTTTCATACTGTCTTTTTCCTCATTTTTATTTCGTTCGAGTTCTCTATCCGAGCCTTCCGCCCGGTTTCAAGCCGCAAAAGCCTTCTCACTCCGCCCTTTCGCGGGGAAGGCCGAGCGACAGCAGAATCGCGGTCTGTTTCTGAAACATTTCGCTCTCTGCCGCCTTTCCCTCCTCGTGATCGTAGCCCAGAAGGTGGAGCACCGAGTGTACCACCAGAAAGGCCAGCTCCCGCTCAAAGCTGTGGCCGTACTCCTCGGCCTGGGAGGCAGCCTTTTCGAGCGAGAGGACGATATCCCCCAGAATCGCCCGCTCCCCGTCGTCGAAATCCTCGTCGAAGATCGGGAAGGAGAGCACGTCGGTTTCGCGGTCGATCTTCCGGTATTCCCGGTTGAGCGCGCGGATCGCCTCGTTGTCCACCAGAGTGACCGAGACCTCGGCGTCCGTAGAAAAGCGCTCCTCGGAAAGCGTCTTTGTCACCGCCCGGCGGATCAGCGCGCGGTGAGCGGGCGTGAACGGCACTCTTTTCTGATCGTCGGTGATATAGATTTTGTGCGCCATTTACCGCGTCTCCTGTCCGCCCTCGCCGAAGCGGCGGCGAAAGGTCTTTTTGGCGTGCCGCTCTTCGTTTTTGGCGCTCTTCTCCCGGGCGTGCTTCTCATAGGCCAGAATGATCCGCTGAACCAGCCGATGGCGCACCACGTCCTTTTCGGTAAAGCGGTGTATGGCAATGTCCTCGATGCCGTCGAGGATCTTCAGCGCCTCCACAAGCCCGCTCGTCTTGCCGAAGGGAAGGTCGGTCTGCGTGATGTCCCCCGTGACCACTGCCTTGGAATTCACACCGAGACGGGTGAGGAACATCTTCATCTGCTCCGGCGTGGTATTCTGCGCCTCGTCGAGAATGATGAAGCTGTCATCGAGCGTGCGCCCGCGCATATAGGCCAGAGGCGCGATCTCGATGATCCCCTTCTCTATGTTGCGGGCATACCCCTCCGCCCCCATCATTTCAAAGAGCGCGTCGTACAGAGGGCGCAGATAGGGGTCGATCTTGCACTGCAGATCGCCGGGCAGATAACCGAGCTTCTCCCCGGCCTCCACGGCGGGGCGGGTGAGGATGATCCGGGCCGCCTCGCGGCGCCGCAGAGCGGCCACCGCCATGGCCACCGCAAGAAAGGTTTTGCCGGTTCCTGCCGGACCAACGCCGAATACCACCGTATTGGCGGCGATCTTGTCGACATACTTCTTCTGTCCCACCGTCTTGGCCTTGATCGGCTTACCTTTGGAGGTGATGCAGATGCAGCCCTTCTCGAGCGCGGCGAGCTCCCCCGCCTCCCCGTCCGATACCATGGTCATGACGTATTCGGTTCGCTGTGGCGTGATATCCTCCCCGAGCAGGGCCAGCTTTTTCATATATTCGAGCGTGGAAAGCGCGGCCGAAACGCCGTCCTCCTCCCCCGAGACGGCGATAAGTCCGTCCTTGTTGAAGATCCGCACGCCGAAGCGCTCTTCGATCAGCGAAACATTGGCGTCATAAGCGCCGAAAAGCACCCCCGCCTGATCGGCGCTGTCGGTAAGAAATGTTTTTTCGATCATACCGCTTCCTTTTTTCTCCTATTCCGCCGCGCGCTCTCTCACTCTCTGCTCACGGCGATTCAAACAGTAATAAATTTTTGGCGATATCCTCCACCAGCCGATAACGCATGGTGAGGGTCACTTTTTCCCCATCGAAGGAATAGGCGTCCTCCCGGGAGACCAACTCGCCCGAAAGAAGCAGCTCCGCGGCCCTGGCGGCGAGAATTTCCCTCGCTTCTTCCTCGCTGAGGGTCTTTTCTGTATAGACGAACTCCCGGTATTCCACCTTGTGTACCCAGAGCGGAAGAGGGATCTTCCCGAAGAGCATCACCCGTTCTTTCGTCTCTATTCTATCACAATTGGCAGGCAAATTTCCACTGTATTCCGAAACTTTTTTTGATTTTGTGAAAAAAATATAGCTCTTTTCGGTAAAAACCCGCCCGGTATAGACTTTTTCCTCGGTGAGAAGAGGCTGTTCCAGAACGGCCTGATTCAAGGTCTCGGCATAGACCTTTCCCTTAGCGGGCTGATAAATATACTTTTCGTTCCGGAGAAGGTTGACGCCCGAAACCAGAAGCTCCCCCTCGCTCACCACCCGGCCTTCACCGGCCACCGCCACTCCCGAGACAAGCTCGATGCGGCGGATGATCCCGCTCTTTTTGGCCACGATGTTCGAAGGCGCCTTGTCGCGTTCGGCCACCTCCCGGTCGGAATACTCCACCACCACTGCCTCGATGTGATTGCCCACGATGTTCACGCTCATCCAGGAGAGAAGGTCGCTCTTCATCACACAGCGGTTGGCGGCGGCCAGAGGATCGATGTTCTTGATATAGGCTCCCTCATAGACCCCTTCGGCGGCAAGCGCCGCGAGGATCTCGCCGTCCGGGACCTTTTCGTTGCCCACCACCTCGATCTGCCAGACAAAATTCTGGGAAAGAAGGGTGAGCATGACGCAGGCGGCCGCCCCGAGAAAAGCGCCCACCCGCCAGCGATAGCGGAGAAAAAAGCCGGGAAGGCCGCCCACCCGAAGATCCGCGACCGCAATGTCATGCTCCTCCAGCGCGGCAAGAAGCTTCTTTTTCGAAAAAAGGAGACAGCGAAAACAGGCCCGCCCCTCCCGGACGTGAAAGCCGAAGCTGCTCACCGAGAGCGAGGAGAGAAGATTGGCTGTCTTCGCCGGGCAGGAGGTGGAAAGCGAAAGATAGCCCACGATAAAAGCAAAAATCGAGAAAAGCACGCCCTCACCCCCTCTCGATGGCCAGCGTGTCGATCCGCCCGGTGATCCGCATCTCTCCCGGATGAAAGGACTTCAGGGAGAGCGCTTCCCCCTTCACGGCCACCACGCACTCCCGGGTCTGTATGCGGATCAGATCCTCCTCATAGGTCAGAACCTTCTTGCAGCCGCTCACCGAGACCTCCCGGTCTCCCGCCACCGAAACCGTGAAGGATTCCGCCAGACTTTCGTTCTGTACCGACATTTTGGCAAATCGCATATTCATATTCTTTCCCTTTCGCTCCTATATTGTACTAACCATTCCTATTCGGGGGTGATAAAATTCATTCGCTGACAGAGAACCGAACGGTCAAAACCCATCCGCGCGCGAAAAGCGCCGCGCTCGACCGCATCGGAAGCCGAGCGCTTCTCGCTCTTCTGCTCGTCCTCTTTCTCCTTCTTCTTCTGAAGTCCGAGGCCCTCTCCCGGGCGGCCGGCGACGCCCTTCAGTTCGCGGGGAAAAAATTGATTCCCGCCCTCTTTCCCTTCGCCGTGCTCTCGCGCTTCCTCCTTCTTTCCGGACTCCTTCCGAAAAAAGGGAAGATCGGCGCGCTCGCCGGTCTCTTCGGCCTGCCGGGAGCTGCGCTCCCCGCGCTCGTCGCCGGGCTCTTCTGCGGTTTTCCCATGGGGGCCTTCGCCGCCGCAGAGCTGTCGCAGGAAGGGCTCTTGAACGAAAAGGAGGCGTTTCGCGCCGCGGCCTTCTCGAACAACGCCGGAGCGGCCTTTCTCTTCGGGACGGCCGCCACGCTTTTCGGGTCTTTTCGCGCCGGACTCACGCTCTTTCTCGCCCAGACGGCGGCATCGGTGGCGGTCGGGCTTTATCTCGGCCGGAGGGCAAAAAAAGAAGTGCGGGAAAATTTCTCCCGCTTCGAAAAAGTAAGCCGGAAAAAATCCGACACGCTCTTTGCGGAATCTTCCGAACAGCCGCCTCCCCTGCTGCCGCTGATGGCCGACAGCATCGTCAAGGGCGGGACCGCCATGCTGTCGGTCGCCTCCTTCGTGGTCTTTTTTTCGGTGATTACGGCCGCAATCGGCGAGATTGCTCTTTTTTCTCCGGCCTTGCCCTTTCTCTCTGCCCTTTTGGAGGCCGGCTCCGCGCTGAAAAACGCCGCTCTGCTGGCCCCGGTCTGGGGCTATCGCCCCGCACTCCTTCTCGCCGCTTTTGCGGCGGGCTGGTCGGGCCTCTCGGTTTTCCTTCAGGCCGAAGCGCTCTTTGGCGGCAGACTTCCTCTCTCCTATCTCGCCGCCGTCCGTCTGGCCGTCGCGCTTCTGACCGTGCTCTTTTCGCTCCTGCTCTCTTTTCTTCTTCCGGTATGACCTCAGTCCCGCCGGCAGACGCCCGATGGACGTTATTCTCCTTTCGTCTTTTCCGAAAATCGGGAAAGCGCCGTTTCCCGCCCTTTTAGCTTCCGCGTTTCAAATTTTTCTTCGGTCTGCATATAAATCTTGTTTTTTTGCGGCTGTTGTACTATAATAGCCTTGATCGCTCATACCGGAGAGGAAGCTTTATGGCAGACCGATATCAAATTCTTGTTGTTGACGACGATTTTTCCATCGTCAGCATCATTGAAACCGCATTGAAGCAGGCGGGCTACCGCGTGCTGACCGCCCACGACGGGGATACTGCCTGTCAAATCGTAAACACCCGGCATCCCCACCTGATCATCATGGATGTGATGATGCCCCAGTGCAACGGGATTCTCGCCACCATACGCATCCGCCAAAACAACAATCTGCCGATCCTGATGCTGTCGGCCAAGGCGGAGGAGTCGGATCGGGTGCTAGGCCTGGAGGCCGGCGCCGACGATTACCTGATCAAACCCTTCTATCAGCAGGAGCTGCTGGCCAGAGTCAGGGCCCTGCTGCGCCGCTATGACGATTTCGGCTCCATTCGGGAAACGAGAGCCGAAAATCGGATCCAGATCGGCGACGTCATCTTAGACACCGCCGCCAAGCAGCTCATCGTCCGGGGCGATGCGGTGCGGCTGACCGCATCGGAGTTTAAAATTCTGCAGCTGCTGATGTCCAACCCCGGCCGGGTCTACTCGGCGGAGGAGATCTACGAGCGGGCGTGGAAGAGCGACGCATATGCCGTGGAGGACACGGTCATGGTTGACATCAGCCGCATCCGGGAAAAGCTGGAGCTGAACCCGAAAAAGCCGGAATACTTAAAAGTCGTTTGGGGGATCGG
>CALXKW010000079.1 GCA_944389045.1 uncultured Clostridia bacterium
GGCGCCGAAATGCTTCTGGGGATTGAGGCAGGAGGCGGTGGCGAGAACCCGGCCGGTATCGATGTCGCAGAGCGCGGCAGCGAGAGTCGTCGTTCCGATATCGAGCGCCGCGCCGAGCACCCGGCCCTCTTTCCTCCGAACAACGGGATGCCCTTCCGTGCGCCCTGCAGCGGATGCGGATTCCCCATCGGGCAAAGCACCCAAAGCAAAAGAGCGCTCAGGTCCCTCCGGGGACTTCGCAGCAGGTGTGGGAAAAAGGCCGGCAGCCTCCCCTTTTCCCAAAAAAGCGGCGGGAGCCCTTTCCCCCTCCTCGGTCAGCGCGACCGTAAGACCGCTTCCCTTCTCCTCCGATACGCCGACTCGCCCCCCGGAAGGAGGGCAGAGCGCCCGACAGGCGAGAATACAGCCGCTCTCATCGGGCATAAGCGGGATTTCCGGCCGTCCGCGGGTGAGAAAACGCCCCTCCAGCAGTTTCACACGGCATTTGCCGCAGGTACCGTTTCCCCCGCAGGGGGCGGTCATAGAGCAACCTAAAGTTGCCAACACATCCATCAAAGGAAGATACGCCGCCTCGGGCGGGATCGCAATTTCTCTCATACAGACTCCTTTCGGTAGCTTTTAACTCTTTCGACCGCCTCAAAGACCAATGTGCGGCTTCCCCGCAAGGCTTGCATCGCAGAGAGGCCGCGTGCGATTTTCCGCCGCAGAATTGTCTTGCAAACCCTCTTTGCGCCTTTTATAAAACCCGACCGCTTTCCGAAAACAAGACCGGAAGACGGATGAATTTTTAACGAAACAGAAAGCGCGGCCCGGTCGGCCGCGCTTTTTGCATCCGGAACAGCCGATCGGCCGCGCTATACGTAAATTCAGGGAGTGATCTTTTTGATCTCTTCCGCGTAATAACAGACCAGATCAAATCGGGAGCCCGGCATCAGCCGGTGATCCGGACAGGGAATAAATCCTCCCAGCGAGGCCAGACGGCGCATCCTCTCCAGCTCTCGATCCACGGCCGCCCTGTCCTTGCGGAAGGCGGTCTTATCCATTCCGCCCACTCCCAGCATCCCCGGCCCGAACTTTTTCCGGGCGGGCTCGAACTGATCGCCCCAGGTGCCGATCTCGATCGGGAACATGATGTTCACCCCGTTTTCGAACCAGGTGGGAAGAAGCTGCTCGGTGACTCCGTCGCAGTCGAGCGAGATCAGATCGATTCCATAACGCCGGCAGAGATCGTTTCTCCGTTTGTAATGCTTCGCGCAGAGCTCGTCGAAGAGCTCGGGAGAGAGAAGCGGCCCGGAATTGAAGCAGATGTCCTCCCAATAATGGGCAAAATCAAAGCGTGCGCCGGTTTCAAGAACCGCCTCGGCGCACCGATACTGCATTTCGGCATATGCGTCCACAATATCGGCGAACAGCGTCTCATCCTCGTCGTACATGAGATAGCTCATGCCCACGACCGAGGTGATGTTGCGGATCTCCCCCATCACGCTGCCGAGATGCAGTCCTACCGGGCTGTCGGTTTTATTATAGACCTGTTCGTTGAACGAAGAGAAAAAGGAGGTGTTCACGCGGTCGGGCGTATACTGCATCTTGGGAAGAAAAAGAGTGGTAAACGCCTCTCTGTCCTTGAGAAGATAGTCATCCTCCGCGGGGATCGAAACCACACCGGGATAGATCCGCTGGATGATGCCATCCCCGTTCTGCACCCGCTGTCCTCCGTCGGGAAGCGTTTCTAAAACCTTATGTTCAAACCGGGGTGACAGGCCGGTGTTGCCGCTGAAGACACGCGACCAGTTGAAATCCCAGCCGATAATCTTATCGATTTCCCGGTCGGCCTCGCCGCCGTCGTACCAGCGGTCGGCCAGCTCCTTCGGAATATGGCCTTCCGCCGCCCATTCCTGCAACAGCTCACTCCAATAGCCGAAATGAACCGCGGGAAGACGATCCACCGGCTTGTAATGAAGAAGATTCAGCGCGCGTTCTCTGTTTGTCATCGTTTTTTGTCCCCACTTTCTCGCATTTCGGAAAAATTCCGGCCGCACGTACGCGGTATCCGTCTTCTTTATTAACGACGGCCGCGCTTCTTACCGCTTCCGGAAGACCGGACAGGGGCCGAGCGCCCCGTCCCGGTGCGTGATCTTACCGGTATACTCCTTCAAAAGCCTCACATAGATTTTGTACTGTTCGAGCGAGACGTCGGGCGGCGTCTGATGATCGACCGAAGGGATCACCTTGCCCCGCTGCAGGGAAGGCAGCAGCCGCTCAAACTCGGCGCGCATGGCCTCCTCGCCGAACTTCATGCACATCTTGTCGAAATGGCCGAGATAGGCGAGCGAAGGCTGTTTGTCGAGGTAGACCGAGACATCGACGCCGGCCTGCCGTTCGAGCGGAAACATTCCGTCGACCCCCACGCCGGCATACCAGTCGACCGCCTTGGTGATATCTCCGTCCGAATCGACGAAGACCGGGACGCCGTAGGAATGGATCACCGGTATCACACGGCGGTAATAGGGCGCGAGGAATTCATCGAAAAGCTCGCGGGAAATCATGGGGCCGCTGTTGTAGCTCATGTCCTCTGCAAAGCTCATGAAATCAAAGGAGAAGCGGGAAAAAACCGCCTCGAAAAGCAAAACCAGCCAGTCGGCGTATTCGTCACAGATGCGGTGATAGAGTTCGGGCTCGTCGTAAAAGCTGTAAAAATGCTTCTCGATGCCGAAGAGCTCCCGCGGATACCAGAAAAACCCCTCGACCGTAAAAAAGTGCAGCGTATCTCCCCGCTCGTGCGTCCGCTTCAGAAAATCAAGCCGCCCTTCGGAAAGAAGCGTCTTGGGATCGGGGAAAAGGGTGGGACGGATTTTTTCGTATCCCGCCTCGTCTTCAAGAATCCCCGTCCCATAGGAAGCCGGCGAGGGGGTCTCTTTTGTGCGGCAGGTAACCGAGGTCTGTAAGCATTTGTCCAGGCCGAAATATTCCTGCAAAGCCTCTCCTCCCGCCGCTTCGGGGGGCAGGCCGTCCTTCAGCCAGCGCTCGACGGTAAGGTGCCACCAGGGGGCCCATTCGATCGCGGGCGCCCGGTCGACGGGTCTTCCCGCAAGATAGGCGGCAAACCGCTCCGAGGCGGTCATGGATTCAATCGAAGAATTCATAATAATTCGCTCTTTCCTCCCTGTCGTGAATGTCGATAATAATAATCAATTTTTAATAATCCGAATCGAGAGACCCGCTCTCGGGGCCGGCTTGAAAAAATCCCGAAAAGAGCGTATTACCGGGAGCGGTAATACGCCTCGGCCGCCCGGAAAAAGGCATCAATATTTTCCCAGCGCGAGCGGGGCGGAATATCGCAGCCCGAGGAGAGTAGAAAATTCGGGTAGCGACCGCAGGTCTTGAAAAGCGAGTTGACCGCCTCGGTCATGCTTTCGGGCGTGCCTCCCAAGAACTCCTGCGACGGCGAGATATTTCCCATCACCAAAAGATCGGAGGGCATTTTTTCGAGCATGGTCTCAAGCGATACCGCGTCGCCGAAATGATAGGCCGAAGCGCCGAGGGCGGCGAAGGATTCGGTCATATCGGGGGTGTTGGGGCCGCAGTTGTGATAAATCACGGCAAATTCGTCGTCCTGCACCGCGTCGATGATCCGCTTCACATAAGGAGCGGAAAAGACCGTTTCGAGCGACGGGGAGAGTAAGCCTGCCAGCGGCTCGGCCATGACGATGCCGTCCAAACCCGCCTCTTTATAGGCCGCGGCGTAGGCGATGAGAAAGTCTGTCGTTTTTTCGAGCACCTCGATCACGAACTCGGGCTCGGTAATGCAGTTCACCAACGCCTCCGAGACGTCCATCAGACGGCCGGCCAGCGAAAAAGGCCCGATCACGCCGGCCAGAACCGGACGGTCGGCAATCGCCTTTTTGGCTGTCCGCGCCGCTTCGAGATAGAGACCGGTGCGCCCCGCCCCCACAGGAGGGACGGACAGCCCGCCGGCCCCGTCGTCGGCGTTGACCAGCGCCCCGGTCACGGTGGGCACCTCGTCGCGCGGGGCGTAAACCGAAGCGCCGAAGGCCTCCGCCTCCACCGAAAGATCCATCATCGTCACCGCGGCGGCGGCCTTCACCCGCCCGGCCACGGTCCGAATCCCCTCGGCCTGGAGAGAGGCGTCATGGGTCAGGTCATAGACCGAGACGCCAAGCAGCGCCGCCGCAGGGAAAGAGAGGAGCGGAAGAGGCTTTTTCTCCCGCAGAAGATCGGCAAGCCAAGCTTTTCTGTTCATAATAAAAATCCTTTCCCTGTCGCCCTTTCCCTCTCCGCAAGACCCGGAGCCGCGCTTTGAAAACCAAGCGTGTCCGAAATCCGCCGTCTCCCGCCGGGCGCGTATGAAAGCGCCGAATCGAAGGAATCTCCGGCAAAGCCGGCCCTATTCGCATCCCCGCTTATTTGCGGCGGCAAAAAACGCCAAGAGCAATATAAAGAGGGCTGTACAGAGCAATATGTAAAATATTGATCACGGTTCTCCTTTAACCCAATGACCGTCTTCCGGCCGGGAAAAGGACCTCTATCGGCCATGGGCCGGATAAGGCCGCGGGACTACCGGGAACCCGAAAGATTCTTTCGCGCAATCAGTCGGGAAAGAAAGCGCGGGCTGCCTTGGCGGCCGAAGCCGCATCGAGCGTGTAGCAGTCGGCGCCGATCTCGTCGGCAAAAGCCTGAGTGACCGGAGCGCCTCCCACCATGACCTTGACCTGATCGCGCAGACCAGCCTCCTTCAGCGCGTCGATCACAGCCTTCTGTCCCATCATCGTGGTTGTCAAAAGCGCCGACAGACAGACCAGCTTGGCGCCGCTATCCTTCACGGCCTCCACCACACGCGCGGGCGGAACGCTGACGCCGAGATCGATGCATTCGATGCCCTGTCCCTCGATCATCATCCGCACCAGATTCTTGCCGATGTCATGCATATCGCCCTCAACGGTGCAGATGACCGCCTTGCCCACCGGCTTCACGCCCGCAGACTCAAGAGAAGGCCGAAGAGCCGTCAGTCCGGCGTTCATCGCCCTGGCGGCCACCAGCACCTCCGGCACATAAATCTCGTTGTTGCGGAATTTTTCTCCCACAAGATTCATACCGGCGACAAGGCCCTGATTCAGAATGGCCTCCGGAGCCTGTCCTTCACGCAAAGCGTCGGCCACCAGTGCCGCCACGTCCTTGGCTTTTCCTTTTTGCAGCTTTTCCGAAATCTCTTCAAAAATTGTCATGTTCGATTCCCCCCAAGATTCTTTTATGTTCGCCGGATCATAAATCGTTTCCATACCTGTTATAATATATTATATACTCTCTGCCGCACTTGTCAAGACCGGGATTTTCAAAATTACTATCCGAAATTGCGCTTCTGTCTTGCTCTTTTTATCCTACGCCGTTTTCGCGTTATTCTCTTGAAGCGATTTACGCCGTATCCCTTTTGATCCGTGCGCTATTTCCGAAATTCACAGAGCGCTGCCGTCTGATTATAATCTTCGTAAAAAACCTATCCCTGTGCGAAAACGCAAGCAAGAAAAAACCAAAAAATCAGGCGAAATAAGACAGATTTTGCCGCATCTTTAATAATTTTTGTCTTTTTTACGCTTGCTTTTTAGCCTGAACTATGATACAATATTTCGATATTATATGATACGAAAGTCTCGGAGGTTTTCATGGAACTCTCTTTTGGCAATATGATTAAGATTCTCTGGCGAAAGGCGTGGATTCTCCTTTTGGCCGCGCTTGTCGGAGCCGCCGTCTTCTTTGTGTATACCTGCGCGGCGGTGGACAAACAGTACACCTCTTCGGCCAAGATTTATGTCGTCAACAAAAGCGACGGAAACACCACCTCGAGCGATCTGTCGGTGGCGAAATCTCTGGTCAACACTTATCTTGAGATCATGAAGAGCACCTCGGTCACCGGTCCCGTGGTAAACGCGCTGGCCGACACCTATCCCACCCTGACCACCTCTCAGATCAGAAGCTATTTCAGCGGAGCGGCGCTAAACGGCACCGAAGCTTTTCAAATCACCATTACCACAAACGACCCGCAGCTCTCCTACGACATCATTCGGGAAATCATCAAGGTCTCTCCCGACGCCATCAAAGAGACGGTGGACGCCGGTTCGGTCTCGATTTTCGAGGAGCCCGTCCTTCCCACCTCCTACTCCTGGCCCCTCTCCCGCAACACCCTGCTCGGCGGATTTCTGGGCCTGATTCTGTCGGCGGCCGTCGTTCTCTTCCTCGCGTTTCTTGACACCTATGTCTATACCCGCAGCGACCTCACCGACAACTTTGATTATCCCGTCATCGGCCCAATCCCCCTCCACGAAGGCGAAGAGCTCCGCCGGACGCGACGGGCCAAACGCTTTATCAACCGTCTTTTACGCCGGACGGCGGAGGAAGATACCCGCACTGTTTCCGAGGAAAAGAAAAGACTTCTCAATGCCGACACTCCCTTTGCCGTTCAGGAGGCCTACCGCATGGCCCGCACGAACATCCTCTACCTGCCCGCCAAGCTGGGCCGCTGCCCCAAATACGCGGTGACCAGCGCGCTGACAATGGAGGGGAAGACCATATCGGTCATCAATCTGGCCATCACCATGGCGCGCAACAATAAAAAGGTCCTTCTGATCGATGCGGATATGCGCAAGCCGCGCATTGCGAAAAATCTGGAGCTGGAGGCCGGAGAAGGCCTTTCGGAATACCTCGCCGGACTGACCCAGACACCCGCCGTGCTTTCCTGCCGGGAAGAAAACCTCTTTGTTCTACCCTCGGGGCACGCAGTGCAGAACGCTGCGGAGCTGCTCTCCTCCTCCCGGATGGAAACTCTGCTCGAAAGTCTTGAGACCGACTACGACTATATCTTCATCGACACGCCTCCGATTGCCACCGTCACCGACGCGGCACTGCTCTCCGGCATCGTGGACGGCTATCTCTTTGCCGTCTTCGCCGGCTTCTCCAACCGCAAGGCCATCCGGGAAGCGCTGGACGCCCTCTCTCAGGTCAACGCCAACATTGTCGGCTTCCTTCTCAACGGCGTGAATCCAAAGGGACTCGGCGGCTATCACAGCAAATACGGATATCGGTACGGCTACGGTGAAAAGGAAGCCTCTGAAATGACCGCCGAAGAAGGCCGCTCCCATGACTGAATTGCCGCTTCTGACCGATTTTCACTCGCACATCCTGCCCGGCATCGACGACGGCGCCAGAAAGAGCGAGGACTCGATCGCAGCACTTAAAAAGGCCGCCGTCTGCGGCATCAGGCAGGTGGTATTTACCCCGCATTTCTATCCGCACCGACAAAATCCCAAAGAATTTCTCTCCCGCCGGGAGGCCTCATACCGCCGCCTCTTTGAAAAAACCGACGGCTTTCGGGCGCTGCCCGCCGTCTACCGCGGCGCCGAGGTGCTCGCCTTCGCCGGGCTTGACCGCATGGAAGGCTTCCGCTCCCTTCTCATCGAAGGGACCGACATTCTCCTTCTTGAGCTTCCCTTCTCCGCGGCCGAGCATACCGAGGAACTGTTTGAAACGATCGAAAGGATCCTGAACCGGCACCGCCTCACCGTTCTTCTGGCTCATCCGCACCGCTATGAAGAAAAATCCATCCTGCGCGCTCTGACGCTGGGCGCCCGTCTCCAGCTGAACGCCGAGGACGCCGCCTCGTTTTTTCAGCGCCGAAGGACCGAAGCTTTTCTGGCCACCGGCGCGGTGGCGGCCCTGGGAAGCGATATGCACCGCGATCTGCGTGTGTACGACAGATGGACAAAAGCCGCAAAACATCTGCGCGGCCGTATGGCCCCGCTCGCGCTTCCGTCTTTGCCGCAGACCGAAACAACGGAAAAAGAAGAGGAAGAGAGAAAAGAGCCGTAAAATCCCGAGGATGCGGAAAAAGCCGGAAACGGACTCAAATCCTCGGTTATCAGAAGAGAGTATCCCTTGCCCTTTTTACCGTCCGCCGTTATGCCTTTTTTATCTAAAAACAACCGTCCGGCAGAGAGGCCGGGCGGTTGTTTTTTTCGCTGTACCGTCTTCAGCCGCATTCCCAGCTCTGCCCTCCCTCCCCTTCGCGGCCGAAGCAATCCGGCCGCTCGCGGCGCTTGACAAGAAAGGGATAAAATGCTATACTGAAAAAAGGGCGTCCCGTGGACTTTTGTACGAAGGTTTTTCTCTTCCGGGCATAGGAAACCGGGCTTTTGGGGAAAAGTTCCCCAGCGCGCGAAAAAAACGTCCGCCAGACGGCAATAATGAAAAGAGCAGGACAATGCAAAGGCTTCTTTTGCCCGCAGAGCATGACGCCGGCCGGACCCCGCAAAGCCGGCAAGAGGAAGTTTTTCGCCGAACAAAGCGAAGCGTCGCGTCCACCGAACGGCCAAGTGAAAAAGAAAATCCAAAACAGCGAGAGGACGAAAGGAAAGAAAAATGCAATGAAATTCTGGGAAACCATCAAATCGATGGCGGTCTATTTCGCGGAGCACACCGGCATCGCCCTTGTGCGGACGGCCGCCCTGCTCATTCTGGGCCTGATCGTCGTCTGCGTCGTTCAGACGATCGCACGCTCTTCCGCCTACAAGAGCAAGCTCGACAAATCGGCCTCGACCTTCATCATCTCGCTCATCACCGTGGTCTTGTATATCGCGCTGGCTGCGGTTCTGGTCAGTTCCCTCGGCTTCTCTACGGCAAGCATCATCGCAGGATTTTCCGCCGTTGCTCTCGCCGTGGCCTTAGCACTGAAAGACAGCCTTGCCAGTCTTGCCAACGGGGTGATCCTCATCTTCACCAAGCCCTTCAAAAAAGGGGACTATGTGGAGATCGGCGGACTGGACGGACTGGTTCAGGACATACGCCTCTTCAATACGCGCATCCTCACCTACAGCAACGAGGTGATTCTCGTACCCAACAGTGAGGTTTTGGGAAGCAAGCTGATCAACTATACAGCCATGCCGCTCCGCCGCGTCGTCTTCGACTTTCCGGTTCCCTACACCGCCGATCCGGAGAAGATCAAGGCCCTTGTGATGAAAACGATCACGTCGATTCCCAACACCGTCCCCACGCCCGAGCCCGCCGTCTATATTCTCGAATATAAGGAGAGCACCCTCACCTTTTCGGCGCGCGTATGGACCCCCAACGATTATTATTGGGACACCTATTTTGCCGTCCGCGACGAAATCATCAAAACGATGCGGGCCGAGGGCGTGGAAAATCCCTACCAGCGGCTGGACGTGGTGGTCCGCACGCCGTCGTCGCCCCAGAGCGAGGCGGGGGAAAACGCCGGCGGAAAGGGAGAAAGCGCATGACAGAACTTCTTTTTATCTATATTTTTTACGGCGTCATCATCCTGCTCGGACTGATCGTCCTCGGCATTCTCCGCAAAAAAACCCGTCCGCCCACCTATGAGACGCTCCAAAAAAGGCTGGAAGCCCTCTCGCAGGAGCTGCGCGCCCTCTCAAAGCCCCCCAAAAACGGATACGATTTCTTTCCGCGCGTGGTAAAGGTCTTTCACCGGCTGGGAAAACTGATTTACGACAGCGTGATGCTTGAACAGAAGGAGCGCGACAGCGACATGAGCTACCTCACCTCCCTCCTGGAGGGTGCCCAGCAGGATCTCAATCCCTATCGCTTCGAAAAAACCTCTGTGGAAATCGCCGGCATTGAGGCCGCACAAGAAAAAATCGAAACCGCGATTCGTCATCTGGAAAAAATACGCAAACGAAACGTTCTTCTGCAAAAGAGGCATTTTTAATCCCCTGCAAAGCCAAATCGAGTAGGAGGCGGTGATTAGCCGCCGTCCTCTCACACCACCGTGCGTACCGTTCGGTACACGGCGGTTTCA
>CALXKW010000080.1 GCA_944389045.1 uncultured Clostridia bacterium
GCTGCGCGTCGATGCGATACACATAGCAATTCATGCAGCCTGCAGAAAGCTTATGGCACCCATGCCAGGGGTTCCACACAACTTCTTTCAACTGAACCTCTACTCTTTCTGAAAAAACAACAGCCGCGCCGGCAATCGGGATGCAAAACTCCCGTTCTCCTGCGCGACTGTTGATTTCGGTAGAATCGCAAAACGCGACTGTTCCCGGCTCTAAAGTTTTTTGCAAAGAAAATGAGAGAAAGCGCTCCACCAGCCGGATTCAGCTCTTGAGCCTCTTGCACGTCACACCTGAATCAGTCGAAATACCCTTTTTTGCAGAGCAGCTCGGCAATCAGCAGAGCACCTCCGGCATCGCCGCGCAGGGTGTTGTGCGACAAGACGATGAACTTATAATCGAAGAGAGAGTCTTCCCGAAGCCGACCCAGCGACACACCCATACCGCCGTAAAGATCGCGGTCGAGACGCGCCTGCGGACGATTGTCCTCCTCAAAATAGGTCAGGAATCGAGCGGGCGCGGAAGGAAGACCGAGCCGCTGAGGCTCACCCTCAAAATTCGCCCAGGCGTCTAAAATTTCCTCTCGGGAAGGCTTACTCTCAAAAGAGACAAAAACCGCCGCGGTATGCCCGTCGCTTACGGGAACCCGGATACACTGGGTCGTGATCACGGGAGACTTTGCCTTGACGATCGCGCCGTTTTCCACCTGCCCCCAGATCTTCAAAGGCTCCTGCTCGCTCTTTTCTTCCTCTCCGCCGATATAAGGAATCACATTGTCAACCATCTCGGGCCATTCCCGAAAGGTCTTTCCGGCTCCCGAAATCGCCTGATAGGTGGTAGCCAGAACCGTCTTCGGCCGAAAAGGCAGAAGAGGCGTCAGAGCCGGCACATAGCTCTGTATCGAGCAGTTGGGCTTTACGGCAATAAAGCCGCGCTTGGTTCCCAGCCGCTCGCGCTGCTTCGCGATAACGGCAAGGTGCGAAGCGTTGATCTCGGGAATCACCATGGGAACGTCGGGCGTCCAGCGATTGGCGCTGTTGTTGGAAACGACCGGAACCTCGGCTTTGGCATACGCCTCTTCGAGCGCGAGGATCTCGTCCTTTTTCATATCGACCGCACAAAAAACAAAATCCACCGCCGCGGCCACGGCCTCAACGTCTGCCGCATCGTACACAACCATTTCCTTGTATTTTTCCGGCAAAGGGGCGGTCATCTTCCATCTGTCACCTACAGCCTCCCGGTAGCCTTTCCCGGCGGAGCGAGCGCTCGCCGCCAGAGCCGTCACCTCAAACCAAGGATGATTCTCCAAAAGGGTCAGAAAACGCTGTCCCACCATACCGGTGGCGCCGATGACTCCGACCCGATACTTTGTTTTTTCGGACATTGCCTACCTCCCGCAAATAATTCAATCGTAAATCAATTTATTATACGGCCATTTTAATGGTTTGTCAAGTAAAAAATCAAAAAGATCGATAGAAAATACTTGACAACTCTTCTCCTATAAATTATAATATTTATAATTGGCTTATTCTTTATCAACTCTCGTTTTCATAACGGATTGACGTTCTTTTGGCGCAACGGTTGCTGCGGCAACAACCGCCCGGGTCCTGTTCTTCCGCATTTTCGGATCATACGCAAATTTCTCTGCCGTGTAAACCGAAATCTTGTGCCGAATAAAATCACCGTTTTGAAAGTCTTTCGTAAAGGGGTGATTCCGATCGCAAAGAGTATGACCGCCTACGGCCGAAGCACCGGCGCCGTGGACGGAAAAAACATCGTGGTAGAGATCAAAAGCGTCAACAGCCGCTATTTTGATCTTTCGATCAAGCTTCCCCGTAGCTACTCATTTTTGGAGGATAAGATCCGCTCGTATCTGCAAAGCAAAATCAACCGCGGAAAAGTGGATTTCTGGCTGAATATCGAAGTAACCGAGAACCTCGGATGCCATGTCGCGCTCGATACCGCTTACGCCGAAAGCTATCTTAGCGCGCTGCGCAGTCTGCGGGACAGCTTCGATCTTGCCGACGACATCTCGGTCATGCGTGTGGCTGCCAACCGCGATCTGTTTGTCGTCACTAAGCCGGAAGAGGACGTCGAAGCCCTCTGGGCCGAGGTTCTGCCCCTGATCGATCAGGCTCTGGACGCTTTTTCCGCGATGCGTCTTGCCGAGGGGACGGCGCTCTGCCGGGACCTTATCGAAAAAAAAGAAAACATCCGTCGTCTTTCGGATATCATCCGCGAGAAAAGCGCGCTTTGCGTAGCCGGATACCGCGAAAAGCTTGAAGGGCGCCTCCGACAGCTTCTCGAGGGCTATCCGGTGACGGTAGACGAACAGCGCCTTCTTACCGAAACCGCTATCTTTGCAGACAAAGTAGCCGTTGACGAGGAATTGGTTCGCCTTTCCTCGCATTTCGCGGCTTTTGACGAGATTATCAAATCGAACGAACCGGTGGGACGAAAGCTGGACTTTCTTGTACAGGAAATGAACCGCGAGACCAACACCATCGGTTCCAAGTGCAGCGACGCGGAGATTGCACACCTTGTGGTCGACATCAAATGTGAGATCGAAAAAATCCGCGAGCAGGTTCAGAATCTGGAATAGCCGGAGGTCCTTATGCGTTTTCTCGACGTGGGTTATAAAAATTTTGTCAACACTTCCCGGATCGTTTCGATTGCCTCTTTCGATTCCGCGCCGATGAAGCGCCTTTCGCAGGACGCCAAAGAAGCCGGAACGGCCATCGACGTCACCTGCGGACACAAGTGCCGCTCGGTTCTCATTACCGACAGCCGGCATGTGATATTGTCCGCTCTGGAGCCGAGCGCACTGGCAGCAAAAGAGGATGGAAGCGACGGCGGATCCATCGACTCATAGCTGAGACAGAAAAATTACAAGGATATTGATATTGCCGGAAAGACAAGGGCTTTTGAGAGGACAAGACCGTACAAAAACGGCGAAAAAAGTGTCCATCTCTCTTTCCCCAAAAAAACGAAAATAACGAAAATCGTATCAAGCGGCGCTAACCAAAAAGTGAGGCATACATGACGGAAATGAAGAATAAAGGAATTCTGCTGGTAGTCTCCGGTCCTTCGGGATGCGGAAAAGGGACCGTACTCTCTCATCTTTTTTCCAATGACAAAAGCTTTGCGCTTTCGGTTTCCCTTACCACGCGCCAACCGCGGCCCGGCGAGATTGACGGAGTTCATTACGGTTTTGTAAGCCGGGAGGAATTTCGGAAAAACATCGACGCGCACAACATGCTGGAATATACCGAGTATTGCGGCAATTATTACGGGACCCCCGAAAATCGCGTCAATGAGCTTCTCGAGCAGGGCGTCAATGTGGTGCTGGAAATCGAGACGGAAGGCGCCATGAATGTCAAGCGGGCAAGACCGGACGCTGTCTTGGTGATGATTCTTCCCCCTTCCTATACAATTTTGGAGAAGCGGCTTCGTTCCCGCGGTACCAACAGCGAGGAGGATATCGCCAAGCGATTGGCCCGTGCGCGGGAGGAACTGGCAAATCTGCCTGAATATCACTACTGTCTTGTCAACGAAGAGGGTCAAAGCAAAAAAACAGCCGACGCGCTCCGCGCCATTGTGGTCAGCGAAAAATCCCGTATCTGCCGAAATACCGGCATTTTAGAGCATTTTTATAAATAATTAAAATTGGAAAAAATATACCGTTTGTGTAAGCTTCAAATTATAGAAACCAAGACAGAAAAAGAACCGAGGATAGAATTATGATTAAACCTTCGATTGACGAACTGACCCAAGGCAAATACAACCGCTATACCCTTGTAGTCGCCACGGCTAAATGTGCACGGATTGTCACCGACGAATATGTTAAGCAGCGCGAAATCGCCGAGGAGATGATCGCGCGCAAAGAAACCGACAAGACGCTGATCTCCCTGATCGACCGGGAGTACCGCAACGAAAAGGCCGTGAAGATCGCCATCCGCCGGCTTCATGACGGGTACTATCGGATCGTGAACGCACCCGATCTTGACGGCACGATCCGTGAAAAGGACAAACAGGAAGCTTTAAGCCCAGATCCGGATAAAGAGCCAATCGCCGACAGCGATAAAACGGAAAAGGAAGCTGCCGAAAGCTCTGCCTCCGACTCTGCCGAAAGCGGGCCTGCCGGAGAAGAGAGCACGGATCAGACGGAATAACGAAAGAATGCGGGCCGAACGGGCTTTGATCGAAAGAGAGCGTTTAAGCGCCGCACTGCGGCGTGCGGCGCTCTTTATCTGTCGTCCACGCTTTTCCGGCCATAAAGCTTATCTCGGTTTATTCAAAATGAAGATCTAACCCGAAAAACAATCCAAGGAGGTGCGGCCAATCTTTTGTGTCGTTTCGGTCTATATTCTGAATCTTCCCTCGCACCTCGACCGGGTGTTTGATTATTATGTACCCCATGACCTCGCGGACTCCCTCCTCCGCGGAAGCCTTGTCACAGTTCCCTTCGGCGGCGGAAACCGCCATGTAGCCGCGCTGACCGTCGCCCTCTCGGAAAAAGAGGAGATTGAAGGATTAAAGCCGATCGTCTCGGTCTCGGAGATCCGACTGAGCGAAGAGGAGCTGGGACTCATTTTCTTCCTGAAGGAGCACACCTTTTGCTCGATAGGCGACGCCTACCGCACCGTATTGCCGCAATCGACGGTAACGCCGGTCAGCGAATGTTACCTTGTAACCGACAAAATTCCCGCTTTGGAAGAAATCAATCAAAAAGCGTATCTGGTGTATACCTATATCCGCGATCATAAGAAACCCACTCTGGCCATACTGAAGAACGAATACGGATCCGAGGTTACGGAAATGCTGAAAAGCCTTACGGCGCTCGGATATATCCGTACTTACTCCGAAATAAAAAGCTCTTCCAACAAAAAGAATCTTCTTTTATATTCGCTTGCCTTTTCGCCCGATGCTCTTGCCGACCGTTTGCAAAAGTCCCGGCTGAAATCGCCTTTTTACCGTAAGATATTAGACTATATTGCCGAACATGGAACGGCGTCTTCCGAGGCGCTTCGCGCCGAACTTGCCGTCGAAAAACGAATACTGAACACACTTGTCGAAAAAGGATTCCTTTGTGAACAAAAAGAGGAGAACTACCGTGATCCCTATCGGGATATAGCCGTTTCGACCGAGGACCCTCCGTTGACCGCCTGTCAGAAAAATGCCCTTTCCGAGCTTCTTTCCCGCATGGAAACCGGTAAACCCGAAGCGGTACTTCTCCACGGCGTTACCGGAAGCGGCAAGACGCGCGTGATCAAGGAAGCCATCGACCATGTGCTGAAAAAAGGCCGGCAGGTCATTCTGCTTGTTCCGGAAATCGCGCTGACTCCACAGACGGTAGCCATCTTCTGCTCCTATTACCGCGACCGGGTGGCGGTAATCCACTCTTCCCTTTCCGCCGGTGAACGCTACGACGCCTGGCGCCGGATCCGAAACGGCGACGTCTCTCTCTGCATCGGAACCCGCTCGGCGGTTTTTGCCCCCTTCCCCCGACTGGGCATGATCGTCGTAGACGAGGAACACGAACACACCTATAAATCCGAACAGAATCCCCGATATCATGCCGTTGACGTGGCCCGGTTTCGTGTGGCGCACCATAAGGCGCTGCTTCTTCTCTCCTCCGCCACACCTTCGCTCGAGAGCTATTATAAAGCGGAAAATAAGCTGTATCATCTGGTCGAGATGAACGAGCGTGCCGCGGGTACCGCTCTGCCCGAGACCCTGATTACCGATCTTAGGGCCGACGCCGCCTCCGGAAACACCTCCCCTATCGGGCGAATTCTCAAAGACGCGCTGATCCGTACTCTTGCCGACCGGGAACAGAGTATCTTCTTTATCAACCGTAGAGGCTACAACAATTTTCTCAACTGTCCGCTCTGCGGCACCGTCGTCACCTGTCCCCATTGCAGCGTATCTCTGACCCATCATATCCGCGGCCGCAAAAGCTCCCTTGTGTGCCATTATTGCGGTTATACGCAGGATATCCCCTCCAAATGTCCTTCGTGCGGCTCGGAGGCTTTTGCCTTCATCGGTTTTGGAACCCAATACGCCGAGGACACCATCCTGCGGGAATTGCCTGACGCGCGGGTCATGCGGATGGACGCCGACACCACAACGCAGAAATTTTCCTACGACCGGATGCTGGCCGGTTTTCGCTCCGGGCAGGCGGACATTCTGCTCGGCACACAGATGGTCACGAAAGGACACGACTTTCCCAACGTCACGCTGGTAGGCGTGCTTCTTGCCGATACGACTCTCTATCTCGACGACTACCGGGCCAACGAACGGACCTTCCAGCTCATCACACAGGTAATCGGGCGGGCAGGCCGCTCGAAAAAAAACGGACGGGCTGTTATACAAACCTACAATCCCGACCATCCCGCTCTGCTGATGGCCGCCGCGCAGGACTACAAAGCGTTCTACCGCGAAGAAATTGCCATGCGGCGCGCTCTCGTCTTTCCGCCCTTCTGCGACATGGTGCTGATTTCGCTCTCCTCCCGGGATGAGACCTATCTTCTGAAAACCGTCACCGAAGTGGGAAATCTTCTGAAAAAGGCACTTTCCGAAGAGTTTTCCGACGTAAAGCTCATACTTTTCGGCCCCTTCGAAGCGCCGATCTATAAAGTCAAAGAGACCTACCGCATGCGGTTTGTCATCAAATGCAAAAACAACAGGCGTACCCGTGCGCTCTATCGCAAGGTTCTTGAAGACACGTTGCGCAAATTCGGACGCCGCGCCGTCATCAGCATCGACATCAATCCCAACAGCTTATAATATATTTATAAAAACCTTTTAAGAGGAAATATCCAAATGGCAAGATTGAAAATACGCACTGAAAAAGATCCGATACTCCGAAAAATCAGCCGCCCCGTGGAAGAGATCAACACCCGCATTCTCACCCTTTTGGACGACATGGCGGAAACCATGCGCCGCGCGGAAGGCGTGGGGCTTGCCGCCGTTCAGGTCGGCGTACTGCGCCGGGTCGTGGTCATTGAGACCGAACCGGGTCAATTGATCGAACTGATCAACCCCGTTATCGTGGCGTCTTCGGGTATGCAGCGCACCCGTGAGGGCTGTCTTTCGCTGCCCGGAAAATGCGGAATTACCGAACGCCCCATGCAGGTGACGGTCGAGGCCACCGGACGGGACGGAAAGCGCTTCCGCATCTCGGGCACCGGACTGTTGGCCAAGGCCTTCTGTCATGAGATCGACCATTTAGACGGTATTCTTTATCCCGATGTAGCAAAAAAAATGCTTACGCCCGCGGAAATTAAGAACGGCAGCGAAGACGAGGATGCGAGCTGAAAGAAGCGGTAAGGCTGTCTTTGTACCGTCTGATCAAAAGATTTGAAAGATCATTAACAAGGAGGAGAGTCCCTTGAAAATCTTATTTATGGGAACCCCCGACTTCGCCGTCAAGCCTTTTCTGGCGCTCTGCGATGCCTTTGAGGTAGTGGGCGCGGTCACTCAGCCCGACAAGCCAAAAGGCCGGCATATGACCTTGACGCCGCCCGCAGTCAAAACCGCCGCTCTGGAAAAAGGAATTCCGGTCTTTCAGCCGACGAGCTTAAAGGACAACGGTCTGCTCCCCCTTTTGCGGGAGCTCTCTCCCGACCTTGTGGCCGTCGTGGCCTACGGAAAAATTCTGCCCCCGTATCTTTTGCAGTTTCCGCGCCTCGGCTGTGTCAATCTGCACGGTTCCTTGCTTCCGAAATACCGGGGAGCCGCTCCGATGCAGCGGGCAATCATGGAGGGGGAAGAAAAAACCGGCGTGACGACCATGTACATGGCGGAAGGTCTCGATACCGGAGACATGCTCGAAAAAGCCGAAATTCCCATCACCGAAGAGGACAATTTCGAAAGCATACACGATAAGCTTTCCGCGCTCGGCGCTTCCCTTCTGGTTTCCACAATCCGAAAGCTGGAAGCAAAAGAAATTTGTCCCGAAGAACAGGACGACCGTCTGGCCACCTATGCCGCAAAAATTGAAAACAAGGACTGCGTCATCGATTTTCAAAAAAATGCCCATACTATCTTCAATCAGGTGCGCGGTCTTTCACCCTATCCGCTGGCCGTCTGCCGCTTAAGGGACAAAACGCTGAAAATTATCGACTGCCGTGTTCTTCCGCCCGAGCGTCAGAGTACCCTCTTTTCTTCGGAAGAGGATCGCTTGAGCGCAAGAAAGGCTCCAGCCGGGACGGTGCTGTCTTTGGCCGATGGCGTGATTATTGTCAAGTGCGGTGAGGGAATGCTTGCTATCCGCGCTCTTCTTCCCGAAGGAAAGAGCCGCATGAAAGCGGCCGATTTCATCAACGGAAGAAAGATCGCGCCCGGCGACCTTCTGCAATGAATAGGCACTTTTAAGAATAAACACAGCGCATATTCGCATATTCGCATATTCGTATTTGAAAAAGAAATGCCGCATCACCTTTCTTCACAATAAAGCGATTCTGCTTTTGCGCGGCGGAATTGTCGGGCTAACATCCGAAACCCGATTCCCACTCGGATATATTCGAGCGCCTTTCGAGAGAGGCTTTTTTCGGAATAGTTTCGGCTTTCAACTCGCCAAAACGACTCACCCAAACGATTTAAAATTTTTTTTTCAAATCCTGCAAACACGTTACACATCGAAAGGAGTTTATCATGTTCTGGTATTACGGCGGCTACGGCCTGCTTCTCGTCTGTGTTCTGATTTCGCTTTTTGCCGAACTCAAGGTACACAGCGCCTACAAACGTTACAGCGCGGTTTCCTCCCAAAAAGGCTACACCGGATACACCGCAGCGCGGCAGATTCTCGACTCCAACGGTCTTTCCCATGTGGCAATCGAGAAAATCGGCGGCCGACTGAGCGATCATTATGATCCCCGCGCCAATGTCATCCGCCTCTCCGCCGACGTTTACGACGGCAATTCGGTAGCGGCCATCGGGGTCGCCGCCCACGAGTGCGGACACGCGGTGCAATATGCGGAGGAATATAAACCGATCGTCTTCCGGAATGCCATCGTAAAGTCCACCAACTTTTGTTCCCGCATCTCCTTTATCCTGATTCTGATCGGCGTTCTGATCAGCGGGATCAGTACCGCCGCCGACAACGCCGGCATGTTCTTTATCTATCTCGGTATCGTGGCCTTCAGTGCCACCGCCTTTTTCCAGCTTGTAACCCTCCCCGTCGAGTTCAACGCCAGCCGCCGTGCGCTCGCGACGCTGAGTGGCCAAAACATGCTGAACGAAGAGGAACTCGAAGGCTCGCGCAAAGTACTTGGCGCCGCCGCTATGACCTATGTCGCGGCCTTGGTGGTCTCGATTCTTCAGATTGCCCGTCTGATTCTGATTTTCGGGCGGCGGAAAAACTGATGACGCTTCCCGCCCGCACCGCCGCTTATGAGACCCTGATGCTCTGGGAAAAAGAGCGGCAGTTTTCCAATATCGCAATCCACAACGGCATTCAAAAGTACGCGGAACACGATCCGGTGCAAGGGACGGAGGGAGAACAAAATCAACAAAATCAGGCTTCCCAACCGTTCAAAGCGCGTGAACGTATTAAAAAAAGCGTATACGAACAATCCCCGACCCGTATACAGAGAAGAGGCCACGATCCGGAACGGGAACTGTATACCCGCTTGGTTTATGGCGTGATCGAAAGAAAGCTCACACTTGACTATTTGATTCGACAATATACGGGAAAATCGGTCAATCGTCTCGACCGGTCCGTGGCAGTAATCCTGCGTCTGTCACTCTATCAGATCTATTACTGCGATAAAATTCCCGACAGCGCTGCCGTATCGGAGGGCGTAAAGCTGGCTTCGCGCTACGCTTCCCGCGCCA
>CALXKW010000081.1 GCA_944389045.1 uncultured Clostridia bacterium
CATAGCGGAGGGCGAGAGCCCGGCGGTATAGGAATTGATGAGAAAGAAGAGCGGCCTGTCGGACAAAAGCTCGGCCGTCATCCGCACGAAATCGAAGATGTTGTCCTCAAGCTTCCAAAGCTCCCCCGACGGCCCCCGGCCGTAGGAGGGCGGATCCATGATGATCGCGTCGTATCGGTTTTGACGGCGTATCTCCCGGGCGACGAATTTTTCGCAGTCGTCGGCGATATAACGGATCGGAGCATCCGCGAGGCCGGAGAGCTTCGCGTTGCGCGCCGCCTGCCGGTTCATTCCCGTTGAGGCGTCGACATGGCAGACCGAAGCGCCCGCCGCCGCCGCGGCCAGCGACGCGCCCCCGGTATAGGCGAAGAGGTTCAGAAGGCGGATCGGCCGTCCGGCGTTTCGAATGAGTGCGGAAAACCATTCCCAGTTGGCCGCCTGCTCGGGAAAGACGCCGGTATGCTTGAAGCCCATCGGCCGCACGATAAAGCGAAGGCCGAGAGACTCGTATTCGAGTTCCCATTCCTCGGGAAGCGGTTTGTTCATCGTCCAGGATCCGCCCCCCGAGCGGGAGCGCCGATAAACCGCGTCGGCGTGTCCCCAGAGGGGGCTTGTCCCTGTGTTTTTCCAGATCACCTGGGGATCGGGACGTTCGAGAAGTCGGCCCGCCCAGGATTCGAGGCGTTTTCCGTTTTCGGTATCGATCAGGCGATACGCGGTCCATTTATCCGCAAGATACATAGCGATTCCTTTCGAAATGAGAAAGAGACGGGATCAGCAGGGAAAAAGAGAGCCGTCACACGGCGGACAAGTCGGTTCGGCACCGTCCGGAAGGGCAAAGACGCGGCCGCAGAGCTCCCCGGAAGAGCGCGCGAAAAGAATTCGGCATCAGCGAAAGACACACGTCCCCGGCATAAGAAGAGGCAGCCGGGAGACGAACGAGAAGCGGCGGAACGCCCCGACCGGGACCGGGTGTCCCGAGCCGGAGGGCCGCCGAGAGCAGAACGCCCCGCGTCTTTTTTCACCGTCTCGCTTATTCCGCGTCCCCGTCGAAAAGTCCGGTCTGCACGCCGCCCCTTCCCCCGGTCGCACCGGTCGCACCGGCCGCACCGGTCGCACCGGTCGCACCGGCCGCGCCGCCCTGCGCGGCGGGGGGATCGGGGAAGCGAAAGCCGAGGTGCTCGTAGGCCAGCCGGGTAGCGCAGCGTCCCCGGGAGGTACGCGCCAGAAAGCCGAGGCGCACCAGATAGGGCTCGTAGACATCCTCGATGGTGACCGCCTCCTCGCCGATGGTGGCCGCCAGGGTCTCCAGCCCCACCGGGCCCCCGTTGTAAAGCTTGATGATCGTTTCGAGCATACGGCGGTCGATGTTGTCGAGCCCGAGACGGTCGATCTCGAGCTGTTCGAGCGCATAGGAGGCGATGGCCTCGTCGATGGTGCCGCTTCCCCTGACCTGTGCGAAATCCCGCACCCGCTTCAGAAGGCGGTTGGCAATCCGCGGCGTTCCCCGGGAGCAGGCGGCGATTTTGCGCGCCCCGTCGGGCGTGATGTCGTATTCCATAATGCCCGCGCTGCGGCGGACAATTTCGTAGAGCTCCTCAGGCGAATAGAGCTCCAATTTGAGAAGAACGCCGAAGCGGTCGCGCAGAGGGGTCGAGAGCTGCCCTGCGCGCGTGGTCGCCCCGATCAGCGTGAAGCGCGGAAGCTTCATGCGGAAGGAGCGGGCCGCCGGACCCTTGCCGATGATGATGTCGATCTCGTAATCCTCCATGGCGGGATAGAGGACCTCCTCCACCGAGCGCGCCAGCCGGTGTATCTCGTCGATGAAGAGAATGTCGTTTTCCCCCATGTTGGTAAGCAGGGCTACAAGGTCCCCGGGCTTTTCGATGGCCGGCCCGGAGGTGATTCGGATGTTGACCTTCATCTCGTTGGCGATGATGCCCGAAAGCGTGGTTTTTCCCAGCCCGGGCGGGCCGTAGAGCAGAACGTGGTCGAGAACGTCCTTGCGCTGGCGGGCAGCCTCGATATAGACCGACAGATTCTCCTTGGCGCGGGTCTGTCCGATGTATTCGGCCAGCGTGCGCGGCCGCAGGGAAAGCTCGGTATCGGCATCCTCCGCGGTGACCTCGGGCTCCACCAGCCTGTTATCGAGTTCGAATTCTTCAAAATTGCTCATCTTTCTGCTCTCTTCTTCCGCTATGGTTCTGAAAAGGTTTTATCTGTGAATCCTCCGGTCTGTCAATAGACAGTGTTGCAGAGCTTTTAGCCCGCTTCCCGCCATAAAAGCCTGTCCGGCAAAATGACAGAAAGAGGGCTTCGAACGCAGAGCGCAAGCCGGGGTCGCGTTGCATGGGCAACGCGCATCATCGGCCGGGCGCCAGCTGTTTTAAGGCGAATTTGACAAGCTCCCCGCTGTCAAGCGTCGGATCGGCTTTTTTCAAAGCGGAGGCGATCTCGGCGCGGGTATAGCCGAGCACGGCCAGCACCTCGGCGGCCTCGGCCGCCCCGCCGTCCGCAAAGGAGGATGCCGAGGCGTCGTCCGCACCGGCCTCACCGCCGGCCTCCTCCCGGAAAGCGCCGCATTTGTCCTTGAGCTCAAGCACGACGCGGGCCGCCGTCTTCCCGCCGACGCCCTGTGCGCGCGAGATGGCGCGCGTGTCGCCCTCCGCAATCGCCTGCGCCAGCTTTTCGGGCGTGAAGAGCGAGAGAATGGCCAGCGCAGCCTTGGGGCCGATGCCCGAAACGCCGATCAGCATTTTGTAGGCCTCCAGCTCCTCCTCGGAGGAAAAGCCGTAAAGCTCGACCGCGTCCTCCCGCACCGCCAGATAGGCGTAGAGCCGGACGGTCGTTCCCTCCCGGCCGGCCAGCCGGGAGAGCGTCATGGCGCTGATCGTCAGCCGGTATCCTACGCCTGCGCACTCCACCACGGCGGTATTCAGAGCGCAGAAGGCCAGAGTTCCGTTAAAGTAGTGAAACACGCGGCCTCACTCTCCTCCCTGTCACAAATTTTTTTCGCAGATTCTCTTCAAATTTCGTTGGCGTTTTTAAATTCGTCGGCGCTTCTCGAAAGCGCAGGCGGTATGACGGACTTGCTTTGCTTTTACTGCTACGCCTTTGCCTTCCGCATGACCCTGCCCCTCCATCGGGTTCGACGCCGGGTTTAAAAGAGCCTTGCGAAAGCGGCGGCCGAAGGGGCGGTCCTCCGCCGTCGGCTCATTTATACGAGTTACGAAAGATTGTAAAAACTCTTCAATCTCGAGCCTCCGGTGTGGGCATGGCAGATGGCGATGGCCAGCGCGTCGGCCGTGTCGTCCAGCTTCGGCATTTTGGAGAGTCCGAGGATCGTCTGCACCATGAGAAGGACCTGCTTCTTTTCCGCTTTGCCGTAGCCCACCACCGCCTGCTTGACCTGAAGGGGGGTGTATTCCGAGACCGGGACCCCGTTCTCCGCGGCCGCCAGCAGAATGACGCCCCGCGCCTCGGCCACAGCGATGCCGGTGGTGATGTTGTTGGTGAAGAAGAGCTCCTCGACCGCCATTTCGTCGGGCCTGTACTTGCGCAGAAGCGCGCAGAGATCGCGGTGAATCAGCGTCAGGCGCTGTTCGACCGCCGTGTGGGCGGGCGTAGTGACGGCGCCGTATGCGAGCGTGCGAAAGCGCCCGTTTTGATACTCGATCACGCCGTAGCCCACGATGGCAAGGCCCGGATCGATCCCCAGAATGACCACGCCGCTTCCCCCTTCCCGCCCAAACGGCGGGCCGATGCCCGCCACAGGCGATAGATAACAGACGATAGATAACGGATGATAGGCGATAGATGACGATAGATAATATATTATAGCACACAAAAAGTCTGTCGTCAACAGCCTTTTCGGCCGATCGCACAGCTCCGGGCTCCCGGCCCTCTCCCCGCCCGACCCTTCTCGTTTTCCAAACATCGTTTTCCAAACATTGTTTTACGGACATCGTTTTCCGATACTGCCTTGCCCACGGAAAATCCTCCCCGGGCTATATCGTTTCCTCTTTGCAGCGGACGAAAGAAATCGATTCCGACATCGCGGCATTTTTTCTTTTTTCTGCAATACCCACTTGCCATCCGGGCCTTTCTGTGTTATAGTGGGAACAGTCGGTTGTGTCCCGTGTATCCGTGTATTCTTCTTTCGGTGAATCGCTTGTTTCCCTCGTCTTCAAACGGCAGAGAACCGCGTTTTCTCCTCTTCTGCACTGGTTTGAAAAGCCTTTTTCCTTGGCTTTGCTGCCGCATCCCGGTTCCCTCGCTTTTTTCTGCCGCCATGTCTGTAAACTCACGCTTTGCCGCCGAAATCCGATCGTCCGGTCTTTTTCCGCCCGGCGAGTATCGGCCAAAGCAGAAATACCGCCCGCCGCAGGCGAACGCAGGCAACGCAGGCGAAATAACGCAGGCGAAATTAAATCTCTGAAAAGGAGGCGCGTCATGAGCCGCTTCAGAAAAACTCTCTTTTCTCCAAACACCGGCCGCATACTCGCCGTTCTGCTCACGCTCGGCTTTTTTATTCTTTCCGGTGCGCTCTCGATTCTTCTGCCCGCGCTGACGCCGGCCTTTTATCGCCGCGAGTTTGCGAAAAACGACACCCTTGCCCTTGTCCGCCAGCAGGCGGCCTATCTCTCGGACGAAAAGGCCGCATCCTATGTCGCCTCGCTCTCCGAAGAAGAGCTTCTTGCCCTCATGAAGCACACCCTTCGCTACTGCATCTTTCTCGAAGACGATCTCAACATCACGGTGAACGGCGAGCGCCTTGAGGTCTTTCGGGAGGACGAGCTCTCCCACATGCGGGACGTCCGGAGCGTCTTCGGCGGCGGGCTGCTGCTCACGCTCGCGGGACTTGTTCTTTTTGTCCTCGGCGTCGTTTACTTTCGCATCCGACCCAGGCTCTACGCTTCCTGCCGCCGTGTTCCCTACATCACCCTGGCCGTTCTGGCCGGACTTCTTCTAATCGTCGCTCTCGCCGCGGCAATCGATTTCACGGCGGCCTTCGCCGTCTTCCACAAAATCTTCTTTGCCGGAACCAAGTGGCGCTTCGGCGACGGCGTCATGATCGCCATGATCGGCGATATTTTCCCCGATCTCGTCCCGATCATTTTTGTTCTTTGGATTTTTCTTCTGGGTTCTTTCGTCTTCGTCCTTTCGCGCGTTTCCCGCGCTCTCCGGGGCGCCTCTCAGGACGAGGGGCCCGGACAGACCTTGCCCGCGGGGTCCGGTAAAGCCGAATCTTCCGATTCTCCGAACGAATCCCCGGCCTCCGAAGGGCCTTCTCCCGAACAAAATCGGTAAATCCCCGCCTTTCCTTCCGCCTCCGCCCGCCGAAAACAGACGCCCCCGTATCCGGCTTTCGCCTGTTTACGATTCGGCCGTCTCTTTTCCCCGCCCTACATACGCCCCCATGCGTTCTTATCGCGCAAGCCGACGCGGGCGCCGGCGTTCTCCCGCGCACAGGCACGCTCTTTGCCCGGCGTGACACCGATAGATTTCACTTGCTTTTTTGCGCGCCATTCGGATAATAAAAATCAGAGGCCCCGTTCCCGAGGCCGGATAAATTTTCTAAGGAAAGGCGGTAGGCCATGACAGGCAACATAACCCTGACCGAAACCCAAGCGCCCGCGAAAGGCGGCCGCAATCTGGGCGTGGAGCTCTTCCGCGTCTTCTCCATGTACCTCATCGTCCTGCTCCACGTTCTGGGACAGGGCGGCGTATATCCCGCCTGCGCTCTTCTGAGTCCCTCCTATAAGGCGGCGTGGTTTCTTGAGACAATCGGCTACTGTTCGGTGAACTGTTATGCGCTGATTTCGGGCTACGCCAACGCCAAAAACGGCTTTCGCTTCCGCCGCGTGATCTCTCTCTGGCTGGAGGTGCTCTTCTTCACGGTCGGCACCACGGCGGTCTGCGCCCTGATCCCCTCGATCGAGGTATCGACCTCCGACTGGCTGCTGGCCGTCTTTCCCGTCACATACAAGGAATACTGGTATTTCAACGCCTATGTGCTTCTTTTTGCCTTTATGCCGATCCTGAACAAGGGACTTGCCTCTCTGACCGCCGGGCAGTACCGCCTCACCTGCGGATTTCTCTTTGTTCTCACGGCCATTCTCCCAAAAATCTCCGGCAGCGATATCTTTGTGCTGGGGAGCGGCTACAGCTGCATGTGGCTGATGATTCTCTATGTCTTCGGCGCCTACTTCCGCCTCCACGGCATACCGAAGGCCCTGAAATGGTATGTCACGGTTCCCGCCTTCGTCCTGGCGGGCTTTGCGGCCTGGGCCCTCAAAATGTACGCCGAAACGCTTCTCCGCGACGGCGTTCTCGAGAGCTCCTCGAAAAGTTACGTCCTCCTCAAAGGCTTTGTCAGCTATACTTCTCCCTTCATGGTGATCATGGCGCTGGCCGCCCTGATCTTTTTCGCCAAGATCCCGATCCGCCGGCGAATCCCCGCGGTCGTCGTCACTTATCTGGGAAAAGCGACCTTCGGCGTCTTTCTCTTCCATGTCGGAAGCATGATGTGGTTTCATTGGCTGGGCGGCCGCTATCGCCACTACGCCGCTTATCCGGCCTGGAAACTGACGCTGGCCGTGCTGTCGACCACGCTGGCGCTCTATCTTGCCTTCTCGCTTGTCAGCCTCTTCCGGATCGGCCTCTTCCGTCTGGCGCGGGTCGATCGCGGCATCGACTTTTTCGCCGATCGGCTGGGCCGTTTGCTGTCGATCGGGCCGGCAAACGAAACCGTTTCGGACGGCAACAGCTCGACAGCCGATTCGGGCAGCCGCTCGGACGCCGCTTCGCAAGACGGCACGGACGACGGTACGGACGACGGCACAGACGCCCGAACCGGCAATCCGCAAAGCGAGCAGGCGACGGACAACGAGATGGAATCGAACAGAGCAAAAACATAAAGGGGTAACCGTACAGGACGCGGGCATAAAAGCCGTCCGAATAACAGGGAGAGAGTGTGTGACGCCTTTCCCGGTGAAAATGCCGGCGGATCCGCCGCAGAAGCCTTATACCAATGAGCAAACACACGGTTTGTCCACAAAAAATACCGGACGGCTTTTTCAAAAGCCGTCCGGCTGTTTTTTTCAGTTCACTGGGAACGCCCTGCAGGGAGCCTCTTGCAGGAAGCGCCTCGCAGGAAGCGCCTCGCAGGGAATGCCTTGCAGGGAATCCCTTGCAGAGAGAGCGCCGCCGCCCGAAAGGGATTTATTCCGAAGAAAGCCTCGGAAAAGAAAGTCTCGGAAAAGAAAGCCTCGGAAAAGCGTCTTTTCGCTCAGAGAACCTTGGAGAGGAAATCCTTCAGACGCTCGTTTTTGGGGGCGCCGAAAATTTCTTCCGGCGTGCCCTCCTCGGCGATCTGCCCGCCGTCCATAAAGACCACGCGGGTGGCCACTTCCCGGGCGAAGCCCATCTCGTGGGTGACAATCGCCATCGTCATGCCGTCGAGCGCCAGTTCTTTCATGAGTTCGAGAACCTCTCCCACCATTTCGGGATCGAGCGCGCTGGTGGGCTCATCAAAGAGCATATACTCGGGTGACATACAGAGCGACCGGACAATGGCGATTCTCTGCCTCTGACCGCCCGAAAGCTTAGAGGGATACTCGTTCACCTTTTCCTTCAGACCGATGCGGTCGAGAAGGCGAAGCGCGGTTTCGGTCGCCTCTTCCTTCGTTTTCAATTTCAAACTCACCGGCGCTGTGATCAGGTTTTCGAGAACGTTCATGTTGTTGAAGAGGTTGACATTCTGAAAGACCATACCCATCCGCCGTCGGGCGAGATTGATCGGAATGATGTTCTCCTTGTAGAGGGCCCTGCTTTTTTGGGCAAAGGACGAACCCTCGTGCTTTTTCAGAAGGTCTTCCTTTTTGATGCGGGCAATGATCTCTTCCGCCAGCGCTTTCTCCGAAGCCTTTGGGGAAGCCTCCTTCGCTTGAGCCAGAAGCTTTTTGAAGGTTTTGCTCTCGGCGATGATATCGGGATGCAGATACGGGTCGACCGGAGTGACCAGCTTTCCGTCCAGCCAGACCTCGCCGTAGGTCGGCTCCTCCAGCAGGTTCATGCAGCGGAGCAGCGTGGATTTTCCGCTTCCCGAAGGCCCGATGATCGCCACCTTCTCGCCCTTTTGAATGGTGAGGGAGACCGCCTTCAGCACCTTCAGACTGCCGAAATTCTTATAGACATTCTTAATTTCGATCACCGGCGCGCAGTCTCCTTTCGGCTAACTTCACAAGCCCCGTGATGCCGAGCACGATCACAAGATAGATGGCGGCCAGCATCAAGTAGGGCACAATGTATTCGTAGGTACTGTTTCCGATGTTCTGAAAGGCCTTGGTCAGATCGATCACGGCGATGAAGCTCACCACCGAGGTCTCCTTGACGAGCGCCACAAACTCGTTTCCCAGCGTGGGGATCACGTTTTTCACCGCCTGCGGAAGCACGATCTTCAGCATGGTGCGCCCATAGCCGAAGCCGATGGCGCGCCCCGCCTCTGTCTGTCCCTTATCGACCGAAAGAATGCCGCCCCGCATGATCTCCGAAACATAAGCGCCGCTGTTCATGCCGAACGCCAGAACCGCCTCGGCCACCGAGGGGATATCGACCCCAAGGGCGGGAAAGAGAACGAAATGGAGAATCAAAAGCTGAACCACCATCGGCGTGCCGCGAAAGAGCGCGACGTACAGGTCGGTAAAGCGGCCGGGGAGTCTTGCCCAGAATTTTTTTCCGGGGAGCAGTTTGAAGGTCGCCAGAAGACAGCCGATCACAAAACCCAGAACAAGTCCCGCCACAGCGATGATGGCGGTGTTCTCAAGGCCCTGCAGCACGATCCTATAGCCTTCTAGATCGGCTATCTGCGTCCAGAAGATATTCCAGGAAGCCCCCATCGGCTTACTTGTTGGTGCTTTCGGCAATCATGATGGCGGGCTGCTTGTCGATAATCACCGCATCGATCTTGCCGTTGGCCAGATCGAGGATCGCCAGAGCGCCGGTGGTATAGCCCTTTGTGGTGAGGTTCGGGAATCCGTCGTAGCCGAAGTCCTTGTCGCCGTTGGCATACATATATCCGGTCGTGCCGTTCTGCGTTCCCACCGTGAAGCTCTTACCCTGCTCGGAGAGAACCTTGACGATGTCATCGGCCGATTTGCAGTTTGCAAAAGCCGTATCGTCCTCACGGACAACCAGAACCTGAGCGGACTCGTAATACTCGGTAGTAAAGTCCACCGTCTCCAGACGGCTGGGCGAAATCGTCATGCCGGCCATGCCGATGTCGCTCTCACCGCTGTTCACCGAGGCGATGATCGATTCGAATTCCATGTCGGCGACATAAAGAGTCTTGTCGAGCTTCTCGGCCAGAAGCGAAGCGATCTTCATGTCCACGCCGGTCAGCTTATTGCCGTTATAGTATTCGAAGGGCGGGAAATAGGCGTTGGTCGCCACGACAAGATAGTCCTCGCGGGCGTCGCCGGTGGGAATCGAGCTGACCGGATTTTCATAGACAAAGTCGGCCGAGCCGTCGAAAAAAGAGTTGATGATTTTGTCGAGCTCGCCGTTCTCCTTGAGATCGGCAAGCAGCTCGTTGGCGGCCACCTTGAGCTCGGTATTCGTCTTCGAAACGGCGAAGGCGTACTTCTCCGCCGTGAGCTCATATTCGGTATAGACCTTTACTTTGGATTTTTCACTGCCGCAGGCGGTGAAGGAAGCGACCAGCGCGAAAACCATGACCGCGCTGAGAAACAGGGTCAGAAACTTCTTCATATT
>CALXKW010000082.1 GCA_944389045.1 uncultured Clostridia bacterium
TCAGGAAAAATTCCGGGCCAAATACCGCAAGGCCGACGTTCTGCTCATCGACGACATCCAGTTCATCGCAGGAAAGGACTCGACGCAGGAGGAATTTTTTCATACTTTCAACGCCCTCTACGAGGACCGCAAACAGATCATCATGACCTCCGACCGGCCTCCCCGCGATATCAAAACGCTCGAAGACCGGCTCAAAACCCGTTTCGAATGGGGTCTGATCGCCGACATCCAGCCCCCGGACTTCGAATTGCGCATCGCCATCATGCGCAACAAAGCCAATATGATCGGCATGACCCTTCCCGATGAAGTCCTGACGCTGATCGCCGAAAACCTAAAGAGCAACATCCGTCAGATCGAGGGGGCGATCAAGCGGATCTGTGCCCGCTCCTTCTTAAACGGCGACCCGATCACCGTCGAGCTCGCCAAAAGCTGCATTTCCGAATTCATCGCGGTCAACGACCCGCCCGAGATCACGGCGAAAAAAATCGTCGAGACCGTTTCGAAGAAATACGGCATCCCCACCGACGAGATTTATGGGCGCAAGCGCACCAAGCCGATCTCAAACGCCCGCAACGTCAGCATTTATATCATACGGAAGATCACGTCGCTTTCTCTGACCTACATCGCCCAAATCTTTGACCGCGATCACACCACCATCATGTCGGCCATCCGCTCGGTCGAGGGGGAGACCCGCTCGAATCCCCTGCTCGACATCGAGATCAACGAAATGATCAAGGAGATTACCGAATGAACCTCCTTCGTCTTTCGGGAGGCCCGCTGCTTTGCGGCGATGCGATTCTCGGTCTCTTCGATCTCGACAGCGCCACCGAGGCGCCCACATCCCGCAGATTTCTGCGCTTCCGGGAGGCCGAGGGCACGCTTACGGCAACAGACGGCGGTCTTCCGAAATCCTTTGTCCTCACCGCAAAAGAGAATGCCGAAGGGTCTTCCTCTGCAGTTTACTTTACCCATACCACCACAGCCTCTTTGGTGAAACTGCTCGACTGACCGGCTCTTCTCCACAATATGTTGATAACCCTCCCTGTGGAAAAAGGGTGGAAACTCCACACGTTTTTTTTCGCATCAGCAGCTCTTAACGAAAATCCACCGCGCCGCCACAGGAAAAGGGACAGGCTTTTCCAAAAGAAAATTCTCTGTTTTTCCGCTTCTACTGCGGCAAAAACGGTTTTCCCACACTCTCCACGTTCCCTTCTACGACTACTTCTGTTATTGAATATTATTTATTTATTTTTATTTTTCTTTTCAACAAAAAAGGATTTTTCGCCCTCTTTCCGAGCCGGGACTTTTTTGAAAAAGGAAAAGAAAAAGAAAGGACAATCGATCATGCGAGTTACCTTTGAAAAAGAAATTCTCGAAAACGCCGTCAACGATTCGCTCTGTGCCGTCTCGGACAAAAACACCTACCCCGCCCTTGAGTGCATCCGTTTTCGCTGTGAAACCGGCGATGCTCTCTGTTCTTTGACCACCTTCGATCTGAACAAGGGATTTCTGACCGAAATTCCGGCCGAGGTCGAAAGGGGCGGAAACTATCTTGTCAACGCGGCCAAGCTGAACCGTATCATCAAATTTCTGCCTGATCGGCAGGTGACCCTCGATATCAACGACAAGAACATCGTAAAGGTTTCAAGCGGACGCGCCAAATTTGAACTGCACGCGCTGGAAGGCGAGAGCTTTCCGAACATTCCCGAGCTCGACGGCGAAAGGGGCTTCACCGTTTCGTCAAACATTCTGAAGACCATGCTCGGACAGGTTTATTTCGCCATCGCGGTCACCGATCAGCGGCCGATGCTCTGCGGCGCCTTCTTTCAGGTCACCGACGGAAGGCTGAAGATCGTCTCCTGCGACGGCAACCGTCTGGCGATCCGCGAAACCTCCTGCGCGCTCGGCAACCGAAACCGCGACGAGTCGGATCTGAATCTTTCCTTCATCGTGCCCGGAAAAACCCTGTCTCAGCTGACCCGGCTGATGACCGACCCGGAGGAAGAGATCACGGTCATTCTGGCGAGAAAGCATGTGATCTTCCGTCTTTCGCAGAAGATCTTTTTCTCGCGCCTGATCGACGGAGAATATATCGATTATAACCGCGTGATCCCGAAAGAGACCAAGATCGACGTCGTGGTGGATCGACTTTCTTTCATTGCTTCGCTCGAACGGGCGTCGCTTGTCACCGAGGACAAGAGCCTCGGCCAGGTAAAGAGCCATGTAAAGTTCGAATTTGAGGACGGCTTATTGAAGGTTTCCTCCGAATCGCTGTCGGGCAGCGTCTACGACGAGGTCCCGATCGAAAAGAGCGGGGACGACCTTACGATCGGTTTTAACTGCCGCTATTTTCTTGACGCGCTGAAGAGCGCTGACAGCGAAAAGATCAAAATTTCGATGATCAGTCCCTTGATGAGCGTGGTCATCACCGCGGCGGAAGGAAAAGACGAAAAGAAAAACGAGAACGAAGAAAAGACCGACTATCTCTATATGGTTTGTCCGGTAAGAATGAACTGACCGACCGAAAGGGAAAGGGGCTGCCGGGAGAAGCTTGACATGATCTGCAAACAGGCCGTCTGTTATAATTTCCGCAACATCGAGAACGAAACGCTTTCCTTTGACCGGGAAATCAACATTCTTTCGGGAGACAACGCGGCGGGAAAGACCTCGGTGCTCGAGGGAATCTACCTCTGCGCTCAGGGGAGAAGCCACCGAACCTCGCGCGAGAAGGATTTCCTTCGATTCGGCTCTTCGCTTTCCGGACTGACGATTGTCTACGAGGATCGGGAGAGGGAGAACCGGCTGGGCATTACCTGGGGCGAAAAAGGGAGGCGGCACTGTGAGAAAAACGGGATTCCCGTGCGGAGAATGAGCGAATTCATCGGCAATTTCCGGGCTGTCCTCTTCACGCCGGAGCATCTCTCGATCGTCAAGGAGGGACCGTCCATGCGACGCGCCTTTCTCGACGGCGCGCTCTCTCAGCTCGACCGGCAATACGTCGCTTCGCTTCAGCGCTACACGGCGATTCTTATGAGGCGGAACAAAATTCTTGCCGATGCGGGTATCAATCCTTCGCTTTTAGAGACGATCGACATCTTTTCAAGACAGCTCTCCGAAGAGGCGGCCTTTCTCTCAGAAAAACGGGAGGAATATACAAGGCGGGCGGAAGGCTATCTGCAGGCCGTTTTCGAGGATATGACGGGGGGAAGGGAAAAGCCTTCGCTCTCTTACACCGGTGCGAGGAGCGAGGAAGAATTTTACCGCGAGCTGACCGAAAATCTTCCGCGGGAGCTTCGCTTCGGATCGACTCTCTTCGGAATCCACAAGGACGACATCACCGTCTGTCTGAACGGCAGAGAGGCCAGGAGCTTTGCGTCGCAGGGACAGCAAAGAAGCCTTTCGCTGGCACTGAAGCTGGCCGAAGGCGAGATTTCGCGGGAAGAAACCGGGGAATATCCGGTTTTTCTCTTTGACGACGTCTTCTCCGAGCTTGACGGAGGGCGGAAGGAATATCTGATGAAGGGCCTTTCAGGAAGGCAGGTAATCCTTACGACCTGTGAAAAAGAGGGCTTTTCGCAAAACAGCAACATTATTTACGCAGAAAACGGCCGATTCCGCCGGGCGGCGGCCGATCGGCGTTAAACGGGGATAAAAAGGATTAGGTGAAACAATGGCAGAGAACAGAAGCAACGCATACGATGAAAATCAAATTCAGGTCTTAGAGGGACTCGAAGCGGTGAGAAAGCGCCCGGGCATGTATATCGGCTCGACCTCGATCCGCGGCCTCCATCATCTGGTGTACGAGATTGTGGACAACTCGATCGATGAGGCTCTGGCGGGTGCGTGCAGTGAAATTGTCGTCACGCTCGAAAAGGACGGAAGCTGTTCGGTGTCGGACAACGGCCGGGGCATTCCGAACGCCGTCAATCACAAGACCGGGGCCCCTACGCCCGAAGTGGTTTTCACCGTGCTGCACGCGGGCGGAAAGTTCGGCGGGGAAGGGTATGCGATTTCGGGCGGCCTGCACGGCGTGGGCGCTTCGGTCGTGAACGCGCTCTCGGAATGGCTGATCTACGAAAACAGCCGGGAAGGGGAGATTTACGGCGAGCGCTTTGAACGCGGCGCCGTCAAGGAGCCCTTCCATAAGATCGGCGAGGAGGAGGGCCGGCACGGACTGTATGTGCGCTTTCTGCCCGATAAGGAGATCTTTGACGAGGTGGTCTTCGATTATCCGACGCTTCTGAATCGTCTGCGGGAGCAGGCCTTCCTGAACGCCGGGGTCCGGATCCTTTTCCGGGACGACAGAGGGGAGGAGCGGGTCGAGGAGACGCTGCATTACGAGGGGGGCATCCGGAGCTTTGTTAGCCATCTGAACGCGGCCAAGCACTGCGAGCTGATCCATCCCGACGTGATTTATATTTCCGCGAAAAAGGACGATACGACGGCGGAGGTGGCGATCCAGTATAACGACAGCTTCAACGAGACCTTAATGACCTTCGCCAACAACATCCACACGGTCGAGGGCGGCACGCACGAGACAGGCTTTAAAACCGCGATTACCCGGGTACTGAACGAATACGCGCGCAAGCAGAATTTTCTGAAGGACTCCGACAAGCCACTGACCGGCGAGGACGTGCGCGAAGGAATCTGCGCCGTCGTCTCGGTCAAGCTGCACGAGCCTCAGTTTGAAGGACAGACCAAAACCAAGCTCGGCAATTCCGAAATTCGCTCCTTTGTCGATTCGATCGTCACCGAAAAGCTTTCGGAATTTATGGAAGAGAATCCCGCCGTCTGCAAGGCGATTCTTGAAAAAGCGCTCGCTGCCTCCAGAGCCCGCGAGGCGGCCCGCAAGGCGCGTGAGCTCACCCGGCGAAAGGGCGTTCTCGAGGGCTCGGGCCTTCCCGGAAAGCTTTGGGACTGCCAGGAAAAACGGGCCGAGGTGACCGAGCTCTTTCTCGTCGAGGGAAACTCGGCGGGAGGATCGGCCAAGGACGGGCGCAATTCGAAATTTCAGGCGATTCTTCCCCTCCGCGGCAAGGTTCTGAACGTCGAAAAGAGCCGGCTGGACAAGGTATACGCCAACACGCAGCTGATCCCGATCATTCAGGCGCTGGGCTGCGGCATCGGCAGCGACCTCGATCTATCGAAGCTTCGTTACGGCAAGATTATCGTCATGGCGGATGCCGACGTGGACGGTGCCCATATCCAGATCTTGCTTCTTACCTTCTTCTTCCGGCATATGAAAAAGCTGATCGAGGAAGGGCATGTCTATCTGGCGCAGCCTCCGCTTTACAAGGTGACCAAGGGAAAGCAGGAGCGCTATGCCTTTTCCGACGAGGAGAGGGACTTCTATATTCAGGAGCTCGGCGGCAAGAACGTCGAGGCCGAGCGCTATAAGGGTCTTGGCGAAATGGATCCCGCGCAGCTCTGGGAGACGACGATGGATCCCGAGAACCGAACGCTTCTGCGGGTCACCATCGAGGACGCGATTGCGGCCGACGAGGTCTTCTCGGTGCTGATGGGAGAAAAAGTAGAGCCGCGGCGGGAATTTATCGAGAAGAACGCCAACTACGTCACCAACCTTGACGTGTGAGGCCTACGGAAAGATGGCCGAATTTACGACAATTACCTTGAACCCGGCGGTCGATCGAACCGAATATCTACGGGAATTTGCCGCCGGCGGACTGAACCGGCCCTATCGGACGGTTATTTCGGCGGGCGGAAAGGGAATCAATCTCTCCCGTGCGCTGAACGCCCTCTCGGCAAAGGTAAACACGATCAGCTTTGCGGGGGGAAAAACCGGTGAAATTTTAAGAGAGCTTCTTGAAAAGGAGGGACTTGCGGCCCGGCTTCTTCCTTCGGCCTTCGAGACAAGAATGGCCGTCAAGCTGGTGGTTCGGAAAGAAAAAGCATGGGGCAAAGAGATCGGAAAACGCGCTCTGACAGAAACAGATAAGGCTGACGAAAGAGCGAGGAGAGAAGCGGAGGAAAGCGGGAAGGCGCTTTGGGCGGCCGAAGAATCCGAAAGGGATGGGACGGCTGAAAAACCCGATGCTCCCGGGATGAGCGGGAGAACCGTGACAACCGAAATCAACGAGGAAGGACATCTTTCCGAACGTGAAATCGCGGCGCTGGTGGAGGAAATCGGCGAGTGGGCGGCGGTGCGCGAAGAGGGAACGATTTTTGGGCAAGCGGGGGATTATCCCGAAGACGAGGATCCACATGTGGTTTTTCTGTGCGGAAGTTTTCCACAGGGTGTGGAGAAAAATGTGTATAACTTTTTGATAACCCTTCTCGAAGGCTGTGGATTCAAAACAGTCGTGGATACCTCCGGCGAAGGGCTTGTGGAAAGTCTGAAAGCCTCGCCGTCACTGATCAAACCGAACGAAGAAGAGCTCTTTTTTCTGCACGGCGGGCCCTTTACTTCCGAAAAAGAGCTTGTGGATTTCTGTCGGGAGCTCTATGTGGACAACAACACCGAGGTGCTCTGCACACTTGGGGAAAAAGGGTCGCTCTTTGTCGGAAAAGAGGGAATTTTCCGACAGGTTCCCAAGAAGGTTTTCCCCTACAATCCCACCGGGGCGGGCGACAGCTTCCTTGCCGCCTTCGCTTATGGACGGTATGAGCAGAAGAAAAGTCCTGCCGATGCCCTTGCCTTTGCGGAAGCTTTTACCGAAAAGCTGCTCGCGGCACGGGAAAGTGTTTAGCGGTCGGATTTTCAGGATTTGGGCAAATGGTCTTTTCCGAAAGTACCTTCTAGAAGGAATTTTCGGAAAAGAGCCGAGAAAATCCCTTCGGAAAGTATTTTCGAAGCGTGAGGAAAAAACAGGCGGAATCCAAGGACGAAGCATGCGGCCGGAGCCCGCCGGATAGCGATAAAAACGAAACGACAGATGTCTTTGAAAAATTGTGAGAAAGAGACTTCCTTTTCTAAGAGAAAGGGATAAGAGAAAAAAATGGCAGAGAATTACGAATACAAAGACCAGAAGATCTTAGACGTGCAGATGGAAAAGGAAGTAAAAAAATCCTTTATCAACTATGCCATGTCGGTCATTGTCGCCCGGGCCCTTCCCGATGTGCGCGACGGGATGAAGCCGGTTCACCGGCGGATCCTTTACGCCATGTACGAGGACAACCTGACCTACGACAAACCTTTCCGGAAGTCGGCGACCACGGTCGGAAACGTGCTGGGCCGCTATCATCCGCACGGTGACGCATCGGTCTACGACGCCATGGTCCGTCTTCAGCAGCCCTTCAATATGCGCTACCCGCTGGTCGAGGGGCACGGAAACTTCGGCAATATCGACGGCGACAAGGCGGCCGCCTACCGTTACACCGAGGCTAAGCTGGCCCGTCTTGCCGGCGAAATGATGACCGACATCGAAAAAGACGTAGTCGATTTTATTCCCAACTTCGACAACAAGCTGAAGGAGCCGGTCGTTCTGCCCTCCCGTTTTCCGAATCTTTTGGTAAACGGAAGCGTGGGGATCGCCGTGGGCATGGCCACCAACATTCCGACGCATAATCTCTCCGAGGTGATCGACGGCACCATTTATCTTATGGAGCATCCCGACGCCACCATCCCCGACCTGATGAATTATATCAAGGGACCGGATTTCCCGACCGCCGCCATCATCTGCGGAAGCAGGGGAATCTACGACGCCTATACGACCGGCCGGGGAAAGATCACGGTCCGGGGCCGGGCCGAGGTGGAGGAGGAGCACCGGCGCATTGTGATCACCGAGATTCCCTATCAGGTGAACAAGCAGCTTTTGGTCGAGTCGATGGCGAACTGCGTCAAGGAAAAGAAGATCGACGGCATCACCGATATCCGGGACGAGACCGGGCGGGACGGCATGCGGATCGTGGTCGATTACCGCCGCGACGCCAACGGCCATGTGATCCTCAACCAGCTCTATAAATTCACCCAGCTGCAGGATACCTGCGCGGTGAACATGCTGGTCATTGTCGACGGTGTGCCGCGGGTATTGAATCTGAAGGAAATTCTCAGCCACTATATTGCCTTCCAAGAGGATGTGATCGTCCGCCGGGTGCGCTACGAGCTGAAAAAAGCGCTCGACGAAATGCACATCTACGAGGGCTATAAAATTGCGATCGAGAATATCGACGAGGTGATCGCGATCATCAAGGCCTCGGCGTCGATCCCGGCTGCAAGGATCGGGCTGATGGAGCGCTTCGGACTCAGCGAGCCGCAGGCGCAGGCGATTGTCGATATGACGCTCGGCAAGCTTTCGGGACTCGAACGGAGCAAGATTGAGGAGCGTCTTGCCAAGCTCCGCGATCTCGTTCGGGATCTTGAAGAGATTCTTGCCAACGAGGGAAGGGTCAAGGAGATCATCCGAAACGATCTTCTGGCCATCAAAGCGCGTTACGGCGATGAGCGCCGAACCGAGCTTCAGCCCCTCGAGGACGAGCTTCTGCTCGAGGATCTGATCGAGCGGCATGTGGCAATCGTCACCATGACGCACGACGGCTACATCAAGCGGCTGCGGAGCGAGGAATATACGGCGCAGCGGCGCGGCGGAAAGGGCGTCACCGGCATCAAGACCAAGGAGACCGACTTTGTCGAGCAGGTGCTGGCGACCGACAGCCACGCAGAGCTTATGCTCTTTACCAACAAGGGGCGCGTCCATGTGATGAAGGCCTACCGTGTGCCCGAGGCGGGAAAGGCGGCGAAGGGCTCGAACATCGTCAACATGCTTTCCCTTGAAGACGGGGAAAAGATCACCGCAATGATCTCGGTGCCCGCTTTCTCCGAGGACGAATATCTCTTCTTCATCACAAAACAGGGAATCGTCAAGCGCACGCCGCTGTCGGAATATGAATACCAGAGGAAGGGCGGCAAGATCGCGCTCGCGCTCGACGAGGGCGACGAGCTGGTCTTCGTCCGCAGGACAAGCGGCGATCACGACGTGCTCATCGCCACATACCGGGGGAACGCCACCCGCTTTGCCGAAAGCGACGCCCGACCGATGGGCCGCACGGCGAGAGGGGTTCGGGGCATCCGGCTTGACGAAGGCGATTTTGTCAAGGGCGTCGCGCTGGTCGATGAATCGAAAAAGCTGATCACGATCACCGAAAAAGGATTCGGCAAGAGAAGCTCCTTTGAGGAGTTCGCCTGCCGCAACCGCGGAGGAAAAGGCGTGATCTGCCACAATCTGAATGAGAGAACCGGAAATCTTGCCGGAATCCTGACGGTGGGAGAGGACGATGACCTCATGATGATCACCAACGACGGTACGGTGATCCGCACGGCCGTGTCGGAAATTCCGGTCTACGGCAGAACCGCCGCGGGCGTCATTGTCATGCGTTTGGATGAGGACAGCCGGATCGTCAACATCACAAAGGTCAGCCGCGAGGAAGAGGAGGAGGACGAAAAGCGCGCCGCCGAGGAAGCGCTTCGCCGCGAAGCGCTCGAACGGGGCGAAAGACCGGACGAGAACGCCGGTTCCTCCGCGAATTCCGCCGCGGGAGAAAGCGCCGATCCCTTCTCCGATCTGGAGGACGAATCTGAAAGCGAAGAGAACGGGGAATCCGGCGGGGAAGACGAATAATCGGTCTTTTCCGGCTTATCGGAAAGGATTTTCCGATTTCTGCAAAAACTAAAAAAGCGCCTGCGGAGGGAAGCTTAGATTGGAATTTTCGCCGAAAGGGCCGCCCGCCGGAAAACGCCGGAAAAGGAATTCACGAAAGAAATGGTTCCGAAAACCGGAAAGATCTTCGGCCTGAGTCCCTGCGCG
>CALXKW010000083.1 GCA_944389045.1 uncultured Clostridia bacterium
GAATACCGACAGACGCCCGACATCCGCGCGCTGACCTTTTCCCTTGTTCCCGAAGAGCACCGGGAAAGAATGCTTAAGCGGCTGGTAAAAGATATCGAAGAACGAAAGGATCATCTGAACACCGGTATGCTCGGAACCAAATACCTTCTTCCCCTGCTCAGCGAAAACGGCTATCACGCCCTCGCCTACCGCGTGGCAACGCAAAAGACCTTCCCCTCCTGGGGATACTGGTATGAAAACGGAGCCACCACCATGTGGGAGTCCTGGTCTCAGGCCGCGCGCTCCCGTGATCACTTTCTGTTCGGCACCATCGTGGACTGGATCCTGAAGGAAATCGTCGGCTTTCGGCCGGGCGACGACTGCCTGCGCTCACTGACCGTCGCCCCCCGTCCGGTGGGAGGCCTGACCAGCTGCCGTTTTTGCATTAAGACCGACCTCGGAGAGCTTTCTGTCGCCTGGCAGTGTGCCGGGGAAAACTTTTCCCTTGCCCTTCATATTCCCGACGGATGCCGGGCCGTCCTTCTTCTGCCGGACGGACAAAGACTGACCGACGCTTCAAGCGGCCTTTACCGCTGCCTGCTCTGCGGAGAAAACAGATAAAGAGGAGAAACCCGATAAAGAAGAGGAAAACCGATGAAAGAAACCAACGAAAACCAAAGGGTTGTTCTGACCAAGAGACTGCTCCGCGAGGGTCTTTTACAGCTTTTGCAGGAAAAAAGCCTGGACAAGATCAACGTGAGCGAACTCTGCCGCAGATCGGGAATCAACCGGGCTACCTTTTATAAGCATTACGTCACACCGAACGACGTACTGAAAGACATGGAAGGCGAACTGGCGCGGGAGATGATATGTCTTGCCAAAAAACCCGATTCCCTGGAGGAGGCGCAGGTCTTTCTGGAACAGGTCTGTACCCACCTTTACAACCATCGGGAGATTGCCAAAATTCTGATTCGCTGCAACCTTGACACCGATTTTGCCTCGGTGCTCAACGAATTCAACCGCAATCTCTGGGAAGGCCGGAGCAAATTCAGACGGCTGCGCTCTCTGGATGCGGACAGCATGCGTCTGGTTTCCGCCTTCCTCGGCAGCGGCGGATATTTTCTGATCCGCCAGTGGCTGATGGAGGACATTCCCAAAACACCGAAAGAGGTTGCAGCTCTGATCGTCCGCCTGCTCGGAATGACCGACGTTCCCCGCTGAGCGGCGAATGCTCCGAAAGAGGACCGAATTCCTCGGAGTCCTTTCTCCAAAGGGCCTTTGCGGCGGGAATCTTCCGGCTGCGAAGGGCGGGCCGCGATACAACGATACCGGAACCGCTTCACAATTCTACCTTGTTCCGCAAGTATTTTGGTTTGAAGCCGTTAAAACGCTTGCAAAGATCAAACGGATATTCCGACCATAGGGAGGATTTTATGAAAATACTCAATTATCTGAGCGCTCTTCTCTACGCCGCTGCCCTGATCGCCGGTGTGCTCTATATCTCTCTGCAAAAAGATCTCTTTCTCGTTCTCCTGCTCGCAAGCCTTATTGCAGGCTCCGCGCTTCTTCTCGGCCTCTCGCTCTATCGCCTTTTTAGCCAAAAACGGCAGAAAGAAAAGGGAGTGCGGAAAGACGAGGAAACGAAATCCGACCCTTCCCGGCAAGACCGGGAGATGAAGCCATAAAGGCACCTATAAGCATAAATATTCCCATAGACAAAAAAGTTTTTCGAAAGCTTTCTCGTCATTTTCCGAAAAACAAACGACGCCGCAAGGAGGCTTATTTCTATGACACAGGCTCAGTTGGATTTCCTGATACGCGCCAAAAGATCTCTCAACGGCAAAGGAGCGGAAAATTCCGCCGTTTTTTGTGAAAAGACCGCCGCGCTTCCCGGCGGCAGGGTCGACAATACATCCGGTCATGTTGGCGGCAGCAATACGGTCAAAACCTCCGGAGAACGCGCTACAACCCGGCTTTTTACCGCGAAAAACGACGGCGCGGGATCGTTTATGGGCGAAATCGGTGGCACAAGGTCTTTCTTGAGCGAAGCCGGCGGGATTTTTTCCGAACATGCGGAGGAAAAGCGACCGCAGATTAGAAGCTATGCGGAAGGCTCTCTTCTCTATCGCGCCTTCTGGACCGGAGAGCGGCTCTTTGCCGGCGAGGCGTTCCTGTATGAAAACAGCCGCCCCCTCTGGGTCATGAATTTTCTCGGCCGGATTCCCGACACCGCTTTTTCCGCCTCCTTTTTGCAGAAAGCCCTTCTCATGATCTCTCCCGACGCACCCTATCGCGGGCCCTCCCGCTTTTCCGAGGGCGATTTCACCTATTTTTGCAACAGCGCCGGGGAACCCGACTGGTTCTATGGATACGAGTGGATCACGTTCGGAGAAAAAACGGTTTACGAATTCGCCTTTCACGGCGGCGACATCGAGTGAGAAAGAGGCGGTTCGTACAGATAAACCCAATCCGGAGAGTCTGCTGCTGTTAAACAGGTTCTTCTAAAAAACAAAAAGGGCGCCGCGGTCTCTGCGGCGCCCTTTTCGTCAGGCGAAAGCTTTTGTTAGGATTTAAGACAAAATGCCGCGCCTGCCGGGGCGGGCGATAGCTGAGAAAACCATAGCGCTGTACCGGCGGCAGAAAAGGTCATGGTGCATCGGCATTCATACGATCAGACGCACCCGGATGACCTCGCCGATGGCGCCTATCTTCTCCAGAGAGGAGGGAGAAACCGTCGGACTGCCGATATCCGCCACCGTATAGGCAAGTTCCCCCCGAGAACGGTTGGTCATGTGCTCGATGTTGATGTTTTCGTCGGCGATGATCTGCGAAATCTTCGACAAAACGGCGGGGATGTTGGCATGGATCACGCAGAGGCGCGCTCTGCCGCTCCGCGGCGTCACCACCGTCGGAAAGTTTACGCTGTTTTTGATGTTGCCGTTTTCGAGGTAGTCGATCAGCTCTTCGGCCGCCAGAAGCGCACAGTTTTCCTCCGATTCTCCGGTCGATGCGCCAAGATGCGGAATGGTCACGATATTCTCCACACCGAGAAGCGCCTCGGTGGGAAAATCGGTGACATACCGGGCCACCCGGCCGCTCTTTACCGCTTCGACCATGGCCGCGGAATCCACCAATTCGGCCCGGGCAAGATTGACAATCCTCACGCCTTCCTTCATCACAGAGAGCGCCTTTTCCCCGATCAGTCCCTTCGTTTCGGCAGAAGCGGGGACGTGAAGCGTGATAAAATCGCTCTTTTGGAAGATTTCCTCGTATCCCGCGGCGCGCTTGACGGAAGGCGAGAGTCTCCAGGCGCTTTCCACCGAGAGATAGGGATCGTAACCGATCACCTGCATACCGAAGGCGGAGGATGCGGCGGCGTTGGCCACCCTGCCCCCGATGGCGCCCAGACCGATGACACCGAGCGTTTTGCCGGCAAGCTCAATGCCGGCGAAGGCGCCCTTTCCCTTCTCAACCGCCTTTTCCACTCCGGGCTCTCCGGCCCCTCCGGCAAGACGTTCCGCCCATGCGATGCCCTCGGGAATGCGGCGGGCCGCCAGAAGAAGGGCCGCCAGAGTCAGTTCCTTGACCCCGTTCGCGTTGGCTCCCGGCGTGTTGAAAACCACAATGCCTTTTTGAGAGCAGTCTTCGACCGGGATGTTGTTGACCCCCGCCCCCGCCCGGGCCACCGCCAGAAGATTTTCGCCGAAGGAAACTCCCTGCATTTTGGCGCTCCGAACCAGCACACCGTCCGGCAGGGGGCACTCGGTCAGAAGACGGTAGCGCGTCGGGTCAAAGAGCGCAAGGCCCTTTTCGGAAATCGTATTTAATAATAAAATCTCTTTCATATATCGATTGCCCTTCTTTCTGAACTCGCCGGGCGGGATTTCTTTCCCGGCTTTTTGTGGGTTTGTCTCTGCCGCCTTTCCCGCCGCAGACCGTTTTGCCGGCACGGCAGTCCGGAAGCAAGAGGCGCTTGCTTTCGGCCGGGTGAGAGCCCGAAATTTTTCTTTCTGTTTTCTCTTTCTTATGCTTCGGACTTTTGCTTCGGAATGGGGTTCAACGGCGCGTCATTTTTTCGGGTTTTCCGCGGCAAAGCGTTTCATAAATTCCACAAGCGCCCGCACGCCCTCAAGCGGCATGGCATTGTAAATCGAGGCCCGCATGCCGCCCACAGAGCGATGGCCCTTGAGATTGAGCAGCCCCGCTTTTCCAGCCTCGGCGGCAAATTTCGCATCGAGCGCCGCATCCCCGGTGACGAAGGTCACGTTCATGCGCGAGCGGACACGCTTTTCGTTGGGATTGCGGTAATACTCCTGACTGTCAAGATATTCGTAAAGAAGAGCGGCCTTCTCCTCGTTGCGGGCCTTCATTCCCTCCAATCCCCCCATGTCCTCCTCGATCCAGCGAAGCACAAGTCCCGCCATATAGATGCAGTAGCAGGGAGGCGTGTTGTAGAGCGAACCGTTATCGGCCATTATTTTATAATCGAGCATGGCAGGACAATACGGCAGCGCCTTTCCGATGAGGTCCTCCCGGACGATCACCACGGTGAGACCCGCCGGCGCCATGTTTTTTTGCGCCCCCGCATAGAGAAGGCCGAAGCGGGAGACATCGAGCGGCTCCGAGAGAATACAGGAAGAAATGTCGGCCGCCAGCGGAGCACCGGTATCGGGAAGATAGTCCCAGCAGGTTCCGTAAATGGTGTTGTTGAGACAGATATGAACATAATCGGCATCGGGACGGAAATCCTTTCGCTCAAGCCGGGGGATGTAGGTGTTGTTCCGATCCTCGGAGGAGGCCGCAAGACGGATGTCGCCATACTTTTTCGCCTCCTGATAAGCCTTTTTGGAGAACTGACCGGTCACAACGTAATCGGCCTTCCGGTTCCCGGACAAGAGGTTCAGCGGCAGGGCTGCAAACTGCGTCGACGCCCCGCCCTGCAGGAAAAGCACCTTATAGCTGTCGGGAATCTTCATCACGCGGCGCAGCGACTCCTCGCAGGTGCGGATGATTTCCTCAAACAGGGCCGAGCGATGGCTCATCTCCATCACCGACATGCCCGAGCCGCGGTAATCGACCAGCTCGGATGCGGCGGTCTGCAGCACCTTTTTCGGAAGCACGGAAGGCCCTGCGGAAAAATTGTAGACCGGATTCATAAAAGTTCCTCCTTTGACAGCCCGCCCAATAGCGAGCAGAGCGATTTTCTCATAAAAAGGCACGCCCGCGCCGCAAAGAACGAAATCCCGGCTTGGGAGACCGAACTCCTGCAAGACCCCGTATCGGGCGGCGTGCTCTGGGAAAAATAATAAATGATCAATCAGCAAAACATGCATTTTATTGCTTTATTTTAAGCTTTTTATTTTGGTTTGTCAAGCATTTTGAAACAATATCCAGAAATTTCTTATAAATTGTTTTAAACCAAAATCCGATAACGGAACCGGCGCCCGATCGAAAACGTCGTTACCGTCATCCTATGCTTGTAATCGGAAAAGGTGAAATCCGGCTGTATTGCGTTGCAATACAGCCGGATTTCACAGAAAGAAACCGTTTTAATCGAGAGAAAATACAAAATGGCGGGGCAGTCCGTCGCGATAAAGCACCGGATATTCTCCTGCAATCAGGGGCTTCAGATATTCGAGGCAGGCGTCGGTCACATGATTTCCTTCCTCATTGATAAACTCCCGCGGCACAAGGCGGATTTTGTTGGCAATCTCAGAGACCTCCACCGGACGATAGCTCACCGAATAGGGATCGTCCTTCCGCTCGTAGCCGATCATACAGCCCGAAGCGACAGGAGAAAGCTCAGCCGCCGCCCGGCCAACGCCGAAGGATTCGGCGATATCGGTCGCCGAGAGAAGATGGGCGGCGCAGCGCTGGGGAAGATTCAACTCCACCGAGCGTACCTTGCAGCCAAAGCGCTCCTTGACCGCCGCCTCGAGCGCTTTGGCGGTTCCCTGCAGATAGCGGTGGCCGAAGGCGTCGGCCGCGCCGCTCTGCGTTCCCTCCCCCACATAGCGTCCGTCGGCATAGCGGATGCCCTCCGAAACCGCCACCACCAGATTGGAATGACGGAAAAACGCCTTCTCAAGATCGCCGAAAAAGCGCTCGATATCGAAGACTGCCTCGGGAAGATAGACAAGATCGGGAGAGACGCCCGAGAGAAGACGGGGCAAAGCCGTCGCCGCCGTCAGCCAACCCGCGTCCCGTCCCATGATTTCGACAATCGTCACCGCCTTCACCGTATAGACCGCCGTATCCCGCAGAATCTCCTGAACCGAGGTGGCGATGTACTTGGCCGCTGAACCGAATCCGGGGGTGTGCGACGTGCCCTCAAGATCGTTGTCGATCGTCTTGGGAATGCCCACAAAGGAAATGCCCTCGATACGATGCGCTTTTGCGTAAGCGGTCAGCTTGGCAACGGTATCCATCGAATCGTTGCCCCCGATATAGAAAAAATATCCGATATTCTTCGCTTCGAAAAAGGCAAAGAGCTTTTCAAAGATCGCCTTCCCCGCCGGATCGTCGGGCGGGGGCAGTTTTTTCCGGCAGGAGCCGAGCGCCGCCGCGGGCGTCTGCTTCAGAAGCAAAAGCGCCTCGTCATTCAAATTTCCCAAATCGAGAAAACGCCCCTCCAGCATTCCCTCGATCCCGTTGCGCGCTCCGTAAATCCGGTCGATATGCCGCGCTTCCCGCGCACCGGCGATCACTCCCACCAGCGTGGCGTTGATGGCGGAGGTCGGGCCTCCCGACTGTCCGACAATCGCGTTCTGTCTCATTCTTTTTCTTTTCCTTCCGATTTTTTTTTATTATAGCAGAAATTTTTGGCCGAGTCAAACCTTTTCGACCCAACCGAGTCGGACAAGCTTTTTTCGTAAAGCTCGACGCCTGCAAAAGAGAACGGACATAGAGCAAGGACCCGCGTTCGTTTTTACGCAGAAGAGAAGCACGGAAAAGAAAAGCCAAAATCTACGAAGGATTTTAGAATTCTCCTTTTCACGAAAAACAAAATACGATTTACAAATCCCGTTTTTTATGCTATAAATAAAAACGGGCCGCGAAGAACGCCGCGCCTTGTATTATGATAGATTCCAACCCGAAAGAGGCTGCCTATGAAAACCATTGCCGTTGTAGACGACGATATCGCCATCGGAAACATGCTCGCCGAAATTCTCGAAAAGGAGGGCTATCGGGTGCTCCGCGCCTTCTCGGGAACCGAAATTCTTTTGCTGATGAAAGAAACAAAGCCCGATCTGATCCTGCTCGATCTCATGCTCCCCGGCCTTTCGGGAGAGGAGGTTCTGGCAGAGATCCGCGGCGTTCCGGTCATTGTGCTCAGCGCCAAGGTGCAGATCGAAGATAAGGTCGACCTTCTGCTTGCGGGCGCGGCCGATTACATCACCAAGCCCTTCGACCCCAAGGAGCTGCTGGCGCGGATCACGGTCCAGCTACGCGCCGCTCCCTCGCCTTCTTCCGCACTGACGGCAGGCGACCTGCATCTTGATCCCTCCTCCCACGGCGTGACCTGCGGCAAAATCCCGGTCCGCCTTACCAAGACCGAATTTGCCATTTTAAAGCTTCTGATGCAGAACCCCGGGCAGGTGATCGCCAAGTCGGTCATTCTCGACCGCATTGCGGAGGATACGCCCGACTGCACAGAGTATTCGCTGAAGCAGCATGTCAGCAATCTGCGGAAAAAACTGCGGGACGCGGGCGGAAAGGATTACATCGAAGCGGTCTGGGGAATCGGATTCAAACTGTCCGATCGTGAAATCTTGACGAAATCTTGACGATCTTCTTGACCGCTCTCTTGACCCTTTGCAGATAGAATGGCCTCATCCCACAGCAAGGAGGCTGAATGAATGGAATATATTCTGACAACCGATTCTCTTTCCAAGAGCTATCGGCACACCAAAGCCCTGAACGGACTCACCATGCGGATCCCAAAGGGCGCGATTTACGGCTTTGTCGGCAAAAACGGCTCGGGCAAGACCACGCTGATCCGCCTGATCTGCGGACTGCAGGCTCCCACGGCGGGCCGCTATTCTCTCTACGGGGCCGAAAACAACAGCAAGGACATCGTACGGGCCCGCCGGCGTATGGGCGCGGTGGTCGAGACGCCCTCGATCTATCAGGACATGACCGCAGTGGAAAATTTGCGGGAGCAGTACCGCGTTCTGGGGCTTCCCTCTTTTGACGGCATTCCGGAGCTTTTGGAACTGGTGGGTCTGGGCGACACCGGAAAGAAAAAAGCGAAGAACTTCTCTCTCGGCATGAAACAGCGCCTCGGCATTGCCATTGCCTTAGCTGGAAACCCCGATTTCCTGCTGCTCGATGAACCGATCAACGGCCTTGATCCCCAAGGCATCGTCGAGATCCGAGAGCTTATCTTAAAGCTCAACCGGGAAAGAGGCATCACGGTTCTGATCTCGAGCCATATTCTGGACGAGCTTTCGCGGCTCGCAACCCACTACGGTTTTATCGACGGCGGACATATCGTCCGGGAGCTCAGCGCCGAAGAGCTGGAAGAGGCCTGCCGCAAGTGCGTCCGCATAGAAGTCACGGACACGGCGGTTCTGGCGCGCGTTCTCGACAGCATGAAGCTTGAATACAAGATTCTCTCGGAAAAAACGGCCGATATTTTCGCGCAGGTTCCGGTGTGACAGCTTGCGCTCGACCTTTCCCGTCTGAATTGTGAAATTTTTTCAATCAAAGAGCGCGACGAGACCCTCGAAAGCTTTTATATTTCGCTTGTGGGAGGTGAAAACCATGAATAAGCTCCTGTCCGCCGGTTTTGCCCGTTTAATTCGGAATAAATTTTTCTATACCGGGATATCGCTTCTCTTTTTGGTCGGCGCCTATTTCCCGATCTCGTCTTATATCGGCAGCAGAAGATGGGGAACCGAAACCTCCCTTGACGCGCAGCTCTTCTTCTATGCCGTTCTCGTTATGATCGTTGCTTCGGCATTCATTCCTCTCTTTCTCGGCGCCGATTACGGCGATGGGACGATCCGCAATAAAATCATCGTGGGTCACACCCGCACCGCCGTCTATCTCTCCAATCTGATCGTGGTATATGCCGCCTGCGCGGCCTTTTCTCTTGCCTATTTCCTCCCCTATTTTGCTCTCGGAATTCCGCTTCTCGGCGGGCCGAGCGTCGAAGCTTCGGCAATTGTGCTGTCGATTCTCGGCATTTTTGCCCTCCTGGCGGCCACAGCGGCCCTCGTCACGCTGATCGCCATGCTGAACCGCAGCCGGGCCGTCGTCTCGACCCTTTGCATTCTCGGGATTTTTCTCATCCTTTTCGCGGGGATTTATATCAAGAGTATGCTGGAGCAGCCGGAGTACTACGACTACTATGTTCTCAACCAGAGCGGCGAAATGGATCTGACCACTCAGAAAAATCCCCATTATCTGACCGGTGTCAAACGGGAGTTTTTCGCCTTTCTTCTCGACTTCACTCCCGGCGGGCAGGCGGTTCAGTATCTCTACCAGTCGACCGAACACCTGTGGCAGATGGCGCTCTATTCGCTTTTGATCGCCCTTCTGGCGACAGGCGGCGGCCTGTTCTTCTTTGCAAGAAAAGATCTCAAATAAAAAATTCGAGGAAAAGACATGGAAACCACGCTCTGGATTCTCGCGGCCGCACTTTCCTTCTTCTTCGTTCTCTCCCTGTATCTTTCTCTGCGCCTTCATGCGATACACAGGGCGGCCGGAGAGATTTCGCGTGAGCTTACCCGTATTCTGCGAACCGACACCAACAACCTGATCAC
>CALXKW010000084.1 GCA_944389045.1 uncultured Clostridia bacterium
CCTTGGGGGTGCCGTACTTCTTCCGGTAATAGTCGAGCAGATGCGCCGCCACCTCGGTATCGGTGCCCGAAACAAAACGATAGCCGCGGGCAATAAGGCTTTGGCGCAGCTCCGCGAAATTTTCAATGATGCCGTTGTGTACCACGGCAATGGTACGGTCGGCATTGAAATGGGGGTGAGCGTTGGGAACGCTGGGTTCCCCGTGGGTGGCCCAGCGGGTGTGGCCGATGCCGACCGTACCGCTGAGAGAGGAGACCGACACCAGGCTTTCAAGCGAGGACAACCGTCCCTTTGCCTTGACAATCTCAATCTGGTGATCCCGGTCGAAAACGGCGATGCCCGCCGAGTCATAGCCTCGGTATTCGAGCTTTTTCAGGCCTTCGATCAAAATCGGCGCGGCCTCTTCCTCTCCGATGTATCCTACAATTCCGCACATACAAATCTTCCTTTCCTGAAGCCTCGGCTTACGCCCCGGCTGTCACGGCCGCCGTCGATTTTTGGCCGGCCAGTTCTTCAATCAGCGCCGAAAGCGCGTTGACCTGTTCTTCGCAAAGCGCTTCGGTTGTCGCCTCCGCCATCACGCGGATCAGAGGCTCGGTCCCGCTGGCGCGCACCAGAATCCGGCCGCCGTCCGAAAGCAGGCTCTCGCGGGCCGAAATTTCCGCGGCAAGGCGGGGATCGGAGAGAACTGCCGCCTGAACCTCTTTATCCGGAACACGGACATTCTTCAGCTTCTGAGGATAAATGACGACCTCGTCGGCCAGCCGGGAGAGCGCCGCTTTTTTTTCGAGCATGACCTCCACCACCTTCAGGGAAGTAAGAATCCCGTCCCCCGTGGTGGCATATTTCGAAAAGATGATGTGGCCCGAATCCTCTCCGCCGAGCCGGTAGCCGTTCTGCTGCATCGCCTCGTAGACAAAACGGTCGCCCACCTTGGTCTTCACGGTTTCGATGCCGAGACGCCCGAGCGCCTTATAGAGACCCATGTTGCTCATCACGGTGGTGACCACCGTGTTGCCGGCCAGCTCTCCCCGTTCGCGCATATACTTTCCGCAGATATAGAGAATGTGGTCCCCCGAAACCAGCCGACCCTTGTCGTCGATGCAGAGACAGCGGTCGGCATCCCCGTCGTAGGCAAAGCCGACGTCAAGACCTTTTTCTCGCACAAGCTCCGCCAGCCCTTCGATATGGGTGGAGCCGCAGTTTTCGTTGATGTTGGTACCGTCCGGCGCGTCGTTGATCGTATAGGTGCGGGCGCCGAGCGCCTCAAAAACCGCCCGCGCGATGTTCCAGGCGCTCCCGTTGGCGCAGTCAAGTCCGATTTTCAGATTTTTGAACGACCGGGTGGCCAAAGAGATCAGATACCCGATATAGCGGTTGCGCCCCGCGGCGTAATCGTAGGTAGCCCCGATTCTGTCGCGCAGGGCAAGGGGCGGCTCGGGACGCTTTTTGTCCAGATAGGCTTCGATCTCGTCGGTGATCTCCTCCCCCATCTTTTCCCCCGACGAGGCGATCAGCTTGATGCCGTTGTCATAATAAGGGTTGTGGCTGGCGGAGATCATGATGCCGCAGTCAAAACCGTCGGTACGGACCACATAGGCCACCGAGGGGGTCGTGGTGACATGGAGAAGATAGGTCTCGGCCCCGCTGGCCGAAAGGCCCGCCGCGAGGGCATATTCGAGCATATAGCTCGAGCGCCGCGTGTCTTTACCGATGACGACACGGCAGGGTTCCTCTTTTTTTTCAAAAAGATATCCGATGTATCTCCCGACACGAAAGGCCTGTTCGGCGGTAAGCGTTCGGTTTGCCTCACCGCGAAAGCCGTCGGTTCCGAAATATTTTCCCATAGAAATCCTTTCTCAATCTGACGCAGTCCAATCTGCCTTGTTTTTCTCGGTTGCTCTTGTCTTTCTGTCCCGTTTCTCCCGCAAGCGCTCTGTGTCCTTCCGGGCTTCCTCCGTATGCTTCCGGTGAATCCCCTTCGCGTCGGAAAGGGTGCGAAGAGGTTTTGTGGGACGGGGCGGCCCCCACACACTTTTTCTCGCTCGGGCAGAACATACGAAGGGCGAAAAAGAGCCCCTGCCCGCAGCCACTTTCTCTGTCATTATATAGCATTCTCCCAAAATTGTCAACAGATTCGCACTTTTTCCGTGTCCCGGCGACTCCGAAAAAAATGCTGTCAGGGTCCGCGGAAAAAAACGGCATTAAACGCGGAAAAGAAAACAGCAAAAGTGAAAAAGACCGGGCATTGCCTATACGGAACGATTCGGGAAGAGCGGCGCACTTTTCCCGAATCGTTTTCCGGGGACAAAAAACAAAGGGGTTTGAAAAACCCCTTTGTAAACAGAGCAAAGCCTTCAGTCCAAACCGCGAAGAGACACTTCCCCGACATACTCCCGGGCAATTTCGGCAAAGCGCCGCATCTCTTCCCGGCTGAACGCCGAAAGCCCCCGCCGGTCGATCAGATTGCCGGAATCCACGAAATTCTGAAGATAGAAGCGCTTGGCCCCTCGGATCATGGCCAAGGCCTCCCGGAAATCTTCTTCCCCATGAATTCCCTTCACCAGCGTGGTGCGGAACTCGTAATCCACGCCGGACGACATAATCTGCGCGATGCTTTCGCGAATGCGATCGAGATCCACCCTCACTCCCGCTGCCGCGGCGTAGGCCCGCGGACCGTTTTTGATATCCATGGCCACGTAGTCGAGAAGCCCCTCAGACAGAAGAGGCACCAGCCGGTCGGGAAACGCTCCGTTGGTATCGAGCTTTACCGCGTAGCCCAGCGCCCGCACGCGACGGATAAAATCGGCAAGATCGCCCTGCAGAAGGGGCTCTCCGCCTGTGACGCTCACGCCGTCCAAGAGCTTTTTCCGTTTTTCCAGATAGGAAAAAACCTCGTCCTCGGGAATCGTTTCCCCGGGCCCTTCGGTCACCAGCGCGGCATTATGACAAAAGGGACAGCGAAAGTTGCAGTCCCTTGTAAACACGATGCACGCCGTTTTGCCGGGAAAATCAAGAAGAGTCAGCTTCTGAAAACCCGAAATCGTCATCTTATGTTTTTTGCCTTTCCGCGGCGGCCGCCGCTGAGAAATCGATAATCAATAGGAATATCCCACAGGGGGAAGCTTGCCGTCCTGCTGATACATCCGAATCAGTTCGGGACGGACCGTGACGTTCACATCCGGGGGAATGTTCTCGTCCTTTCTCTGGATGAACTGCAGAAAGCGAGGTCCGAGAAGATCGTTGGCGTAGAAATACTCCTTGGCCCGCAGGTTGAGGGAGCAGACAAACATGATCGAAGTCAGCTGCGACCAAGACATGTGGGCCTTTCCGGTCTCGATCTGGGAAACGCGGATACGGGAAAAGCCGCAGAGATAACCCAGCTCCGCCTGTGTTACGTTGAGAAGCTGACGCAGCTTCGGGAGATGATCGGCGACAATGCGGCACATTTCTTTCTTTTCGGCTTCTGTAAGAACTACCATTCGTTTTTCCTCCGTTTTATATTACTTAATGGGGTTTTCACACTTTCTCCGAATAGCATTATAACACACAGGGCTAACAAAATCAACAGTTTATACAAAAATTTTCTTATTTTTTCTTTTTTTTGCTGTGTCTTTTTTCATAGATGGCAAGGAAGATTTGAAAATAAGGCAAAATCAGCCCGGGGCAAGGACTGGAAAAGGCGTGTAGAAGCGGCGTTCCACAAGACGCTCCTTCGTTTTTGACGGAAAAAGCATCAGCCGGTACAAACAGGGCCGCCGTGAAGGGCGCTGCCGCGAGAAAATCTTCTCGAAGCGCGCCGCCAGAAAAGCAAAGAGGAAGAGCCGCCGCCTCCGCGGCTCCAACGTGAAAAAAGAGAGAAATAGGGGTCGCGCGAAGTAAGACAAATGAAGTAAGACAAATAAAGAGCGACGGAAAAAAGAGAAAGAAGAGAGGCGTCAAAAAAGGTCCGGCCCCCATAAGTGGGGCCGGACGGCGGAAGCGATTTGAAAAAATCCTCAGAATCCGATTTCGTTTTTCGCCCGAACAAAGGCCGCGACGCACTTGTCGATGTCCTCTTTGGTATGGGCGGCCGACATCTGGGTGCGGATACGGGCCTTGCCCTGCGGCACCACGGGATAATAGAAGCCGGTGACATAGATGCCCTGCTCCAGCATGAAATCGGCCACGCGGGCGGCCAGCGGCGCGTCGTAAAGCATCACCGGAATGATCGGATGCCCCGCGCCCACAAGATCGAAGCCGCGGGAGGTCATCTCGAGCCGGAAGTAGTCGGCGTTGGCCATCACCTTGTCCCGCAGGGAAGTATCGCGCTCGAGGATCTCGAGAACCTTCAGGGTCGCGGCGCACATGGCGGGCGCCAGCGTGTTGCTGAAAAGATAGGGGCGGCTTCTCTGCCGCAAGAGGTCGATGATCTCGCGCCGGCCCGACGTAAAGCCGCCGGACGCACCGCCCAGCGCCTTGCCGAAGGTCCCGGTGATGATATCGACGCGGCCCTGCACGCCGCAGTGCTCGGCGCTGCCTCGTCCGGTAGCCCCCACAAAGCCGGTGGCGTGGCTGTCGTCGACCATGACGAGCGCGTCATAGCGGTCGGCCAGATCGCAGATGCCCTTCAGGTTCGCGATGATACCGTCCATCGAGAAGACACCGTCGGTGGCGATTACCTTCAGGCGCGCGCCGGCGGCGTCGGCCTCCTTCAGACAGCGCTCGAGATCTTCCATATCGTTGTTTTTATAGCGATAGCGCTTTGCCTTCGAAAGGCGCACACCGTCGATGATCGAGGCATGGTTGAGCTCGTCGGAGATGATGGCGTCCTCGGCCGTCGTGATCGTCTCAAAAAAGCCGCCGTTGGCATCGAAGCAGGAGGAATAGAGGATGGTGTCCTCGGTGCCGAGAAAGGCGGAAAGCTTTTCCTCAAGCTCCTTGTGAATCTTCTGCGTGCCGCAGATAAAGCGGACGCTCGAAAGGCCGTAGCCGTACTTGTCGTAGCTCGCCTTGGCGGCCTCGATCACCTCCCGGTTGTTCGAGAGGCCGAGATAGTTGTTGGCGCAGAAGTTGAGCACACCCGCCTTTTCGGTTGTATCAATGATATTGGCCTGCTCGGTGGTGATGATCCGCTCGTTTTTCCACAGACCCTGAGCGCGGATATCGTCCAGAATGCCGCCGATCACCTTTTTTGTCTTATCGTACATAATGCCGTAACCTCCTTAAAATCAATCTTCCATCTTACAGACTCAGAACGATCTTGCCGCTCTTGCCCGAGAGCATCAGCTCAAAGCCCTTTTCGAACTCGTCGAAGGGCAGTCTGTGGGTGATGACGCCGCTGATGTCCAGCCCGCTCTGCAGCATGGTCGTCATCTTGTGCCAGGTCTCAAACATCTCCCGGCCGTAGATTCCCTTGATCTGAAGGCAGCCGAAAACCACCTTGTTCCAGTCGATCACCGTACCGGGGTTCTGGATGCCGAGAAGCGCGATTTTGCCGCCGTTGATCATGCCGTCGATCATGGTATTCAGGGCGCGGCCGTTGCCGCTCATCTCAAGACCGATGTCAAAGCCCTCCCGCATGCCGAGCGCGTGGCAGACCTCGGAAAGATCCTCCTTTCCGGTGTTGACCGCCGTCACGCCGGGGCAGACCTTCTTCGCCAGATCGAGACGGTAATCGATCAGGTCGGTGAGCACCACGTTCCGTGCGCCCACATGCTTGCAGATGGCGGCCGCCATGATGCCGATGGGACCGGCGCCGGTGATGAGGACGTCCTCGCCCACCATGCCGAAGGAAAGGGCGGTGTGCGTGGCGTTGCCGAATGGATCGAAGATGGCGTACATTTCTTCAGGGATAGACGGGTCGCAGAGCCAGAGGTTGGTAAGCGGGATGCAGGCGTATTCGGCGAAGATGCCGGTCCGGTTCACGCCGATGCCCTGCGTGTTGGGGCAGAGATGGAAGCGCCCGGCGCGGCAGTTGCGGCACTTGCCGCAGACCACATGGCCTTCGCCGCTGACGAGATCTCCCACCTTGAAGGAATTGGTCACACCGTTGATCTCGACGATCTCGCCCACATACTCGTGTCCGATGATCATGGGGGTCTTGATGGTCGCCTGCGCCCATTCGTTCCAGTCGTAGATGTGGACGTCGGTTCCGCAGATGGCGACCTTGTGAATCTTCACAAGCGCCTCACCCGGACGGGGGCTGGGCCGCTCCACCATTTCTTCCCAAAGCCCGCGCTCGGGATATTTTTTTACAAGAGCACGCATTTTCATAAGCATTCGTCCTTTCGGTTTCTTCTATAAAATTCTTGCATGTATATCGGTATCGGTTCTGTATCGGAATCGGCCGTATCGTGTTGGAAAGCCCGGATTTTCGCATCCGGATCATAAGGTGAGATTCACTTCTCCAAGAATCTCCTCGCCTTCCTCTTTGCCGGAGGAAAGCGGTTTATAAGAGAGGCGGAACATCTCGTGAAAGCCGGCGGGCTGGGCGTCGGCCTTGTGGAGCGCCAGCCCCGGGATGCCGAGATCCTCCTCCCGGTTGATCGAGACGACTCTTTCGGGAAGTGCGCGGTAAAGCTCCCACTTCATCAGAGGATCGACGTCGTCGGCCAGCGTTTTGGCGATGTGAATGTCGTAGGTATCGGGGGAGAGATAGCTGCCGAGCTGAAAGCCGACCGGCTCGCCGTCAAGAAAAAGCATATTGCCGGAAAGCCCGAGCTCCGAAAAAAGGGCCAGCGCCTCGAGCGTCTCGGACAGATCGCCGGGATCTCTTCTTTTCTCGGCCCATCTGCGCGCGATTTTTTCGGCTTTTCCGAGAAGCGGAGGACTCAGCGGACGCGACTCGATCAGCCCCAGCCGCCGCGCCTTATTGCACTTGGCTCTCTGATAGGCAAAGCGCTTGCCCGGCATGGCGATCTGCTCGGCCCGGTCATAGAGATATTCCCTCGCCTCGGGCGTGCGGCGCGCGGTCAGAAGATGCCGCGTGTCCGCCTTCTCTTCTTCCGAAGCCGTGAAGAAGGACTCCGAACTGCCTTTTTCCGAGAGATGGGAGGCAAGGAGCAAGTCTTCCTTTCGGGCGTAGAAGAAGCGGGCGTCTTTCTGTTCGGAAAAAATTTCGGACAAGAGCGAAAGCACGTCCTCTCTTTCCCCGCAGGGAAAGAAGAAGTCGCTCTTCTCCCCCATCCGCACCAAAAAAGCGTTTCTTCGGTAAGCGACCGAAAGCGAAAGGGTCTTTCGCCAAAGATAGAGGGAGACAAAGGCATGAGAGGAGGTCACATGGCCGGCCGCCGCCCGAAGAGCCCCGATCGGTTCTTGATCAAGAAGCGTAATCTCCCGGAACTCCATACCGCTCCCTCCTTTCTGACCGATTTATTGTAGCACAACCGAAAACAAATGTCCACACCCAAAAAACAAATTCCCGTAAAAGTGCATGGAAATCAAACGCGGCAGTCCGAAAGGGGGAAAAAGCCCTTGCATTTTTGAGGGGAAATTGATATAATGAGGCAAGAGTGCAAGCTTGGGAAAGGAAAAAAGCATAGATGGAGATTATCGCAAAACTCGCCGAGGAGCTCGGCATCAAGGCCTGGCAGGCAAAAGCCGCGGTCGAACTGATCGACGACGGGAACACCATTCCCTTCATCGCCCGCTACCGAAAGGAGGCGCACGGTTCGCTCGACGATCAGGTGCTCCGCTCTCTTTCGGAGCGTCTGGCCTACCTCCGCAATCTCGACGAGACCCGGGAAAAGGTCCGCGCCACCATCGAAGAACAGGGACATCTCACCGACGAGCTGGTAGCCGCTCTCGATGCCGCCGGGACCCTCACCGAGATCGAAGACATCTATCGTCCCTTCCGGCCGAAGCGCAAGACACGCGCTTCCGTAGCCAAAGCCAAGGGGCTCGAGCCGCTGGCGCTCGCCCTCTACGCCCAGGACAAAAATTCCAAAGCGCCCGAAGAACTCGCCGCCGGCTATCTCAACGAAGAGCTCGGCGTCCATAGCGTCGAAGAGGCTCTTTCCGGCGCCTCCGACATCATCGCCGAGTGGATCTCGGACGATGCCGAGCTGCGCAAGCGTCTGCGCTATGTCTGCATGAAGAACGGCCAGCTGGTCTCCAAGGCGGCCGAGGCGGACGCGGGCGTCTACGAAAACTACGCCGACTATGCCGAAAAGACCGATAAAATCGCCGGTCACAGGGTTCTGGCCGTCAACCGCGGCGAACGGGAGGGGAAACTCAAAGTCAGCGTCTCTTTCGACCGCGCGCACGCCATGTCGATCGTCTTCTCCTGCCATGTAAAGGAAAACTCTCCCTGCACCGATTTTGTCATCGCCGCCGCCAACGACGCTTACGACCGTCTGCTCTTCCCCTCTCTCGAGAGGGAGATCCGGAACTCGCTCACCGACGCGGCCTGCGAAAGCGCCATCAAGGTTTTTTCGGTCAACCTGCGCAATCTTTTGATGCAGCCTCCCGTCAAGGGAAAGGTGACCCTCGGCCTCGACCCGGGCTACCGCACCGGCTGTAAGGTGGCGGTGGTCGATCCCACCGGCAAGGTCCTTGAGACCGGCGTGATCTATCCGGTCGAACAGTTCGGCCGGGTCGCGCAGGCCAAGGCGACGGTCAAGACCCTGATCGCCAAGCATAACGTGGAGGTCATCGCCATCGGCAACGGCACCGCCTCCCACGAAACCGAAGTCTTCGCCGCCTCGGTCATCCGGGAGATCGACCGCAAGGTTTCTTATATGGTCGTCTCCGAGGCGGGGGCCTCGGTCTATTCCGCCTCCAAGCTGGCCGCCGAGGAATTCCCCGACTACGACGTCTCGCTCCGTTCCGCCGTGTCGATCGCCCGCCGGCTTCAGGATCCTCTGGCCGAGCTCGTCAAGATCGACCCTAAGGCCATCGGCATCGGACAGTACCAGCACGATATGCCCGAGGCAGAGCTCTCCGCGGCCCTCAACGGCGTGGTCGAAGACTGCGTAAATACCGTGGGGGTCGATCTGAACACCGCCTCGGTCCAGCTTCTCTCCCGGGTAGCCGGCATCAACGCCGGCATCGCCCGCAGCATCGTCGGCTACCGGCAGGAAAACGGCGCGTTTTCCTCCCGCACCCAATTGAAAAAGGTACCGAAGCTGGGGCCGAAAGCCTTTCAGCAGTGCGCCGGCTTTCTCCGCATTCCGGGTGGCGCGCATTACTTCGACAACACCGCAGTCCACCCCGAGAGCTACGACGCGGCCGAGGCGCTGCTCGCCGCCTGCGGCTATGAAAAGAGCGACTCGAGCGCCGGCGCTCTCTCCGGCATCGGAGAACGGGTGGAGAAGCTGGGGGAAAAGACTCTCGCCGAAAAGCTCGGCATCGGGGTGCCCACCCTGCACGACATCGTCACCGAGCTGATGCGGCCGGGCCGCGACCCGCGCGACGAGCTGCCGCCCCCGATGCTCCGCACCGACATTCTCTCCTTAGAGGATTTGAAGCCCGGCATGGTGCTCACCGGCACCGTCCGCAACGTCATCGACTT
>CALXKW010000085.1 GCA_944389045.1 uncultured Clostridia bacterium
GTTTTTCGGCGGCATCGACGGGGTGCTGGGGGAGGTCTCGGCCCTCTGTCTTCTGGTCGGAGGAATCTATCTTCTGGTGCGCCGGGTCATCTCCTGGCAGATCCCCGTGAGTTTTCTTCTTTCGGTGGGTGTGGTCGCGCTGATCGCTTCCCCCGGGGAGGTCTCGCCCTTCTTTTTTGCCGCCTATCATCTTCTCGGCGGCGGACTGATGCTGGGCGCGCTCTTTATGGCCACCGACTATGCCACAAGTCCGGTGACCGCTTCCGGGCGGCTGATCTTCGGCTGCGGCTGCGGTCTTCTCACCATGCTCTTCCGTCTTTTCTCCTCCAATACCGAGGGGGTCTCCTTCGCCATTCTGATTATGAACCTTCTCGTCTATTATCTCGACCGTTTTACCATGCCGAGAAAGTTCGGCGGGAAGAGAAGAGGCTCTTCCCCAAAGGCTGCAAAAGTGGCCGCCGGGGGGAAAAAGCAGGCTGCCCTTAAAGAAAAACAAGCGGCCGAGCAAACCGACAGGCCCGAGAGCGTGAGCGCAACAGGGGCGAAAGGAGCGGCAGGATGAGAGGGGAAAAACGCTTCCCGCATGTATTGCGGATTGTTCTGACCCTTTGTTTGATTACGGCGGTAGTAGGCGCTCTTCTGGCGCTGGTGAACGGTCTTACCAAGGACCGCATTGCGGCCAATGCAGAGCAGGCGATGAATCAGGCGGTTTCCGCTATTTTCGGGCCCTGTGAGGCAAAGGAGCTGCCGGGCGTCTACGACGCTCCCGTGTCGGCGGCCTATGCGATTTCGGCGGAAGGGGAGGACGGCGGGGCGCTGGGCTACTGCGTCTATGTCGCTCCCAACGGCTACGGCGGCGCGGTAGAGCTGATGATCGGCCTTACGCCCGACGGCGCGGTGGCGGGAATCTCGGTGGTCAGCCACGGAGAGACCCCCAACATCGGCACGAAGGTGCTCGAGGATCCTGCCTATCTGGAGGGCTACCGCGGTGTCACAAAGCCGGTCGTCTTCGGCGAGGGAATCGACGCGGTTTCGGGCGCGACCCGCACCTCCATGGCCCTGCGCGAGGGTGTGAACGCGGCACTGGCCCTTTATCCCCGTCTTGTTTCGGAAAACGCATGAAGGGAGGGAACTGTATGTACGGTTCGGAAAAGAGCATAGAGGAAAAAGCCTCGGATACGGGCGGCCGCAAAGAGAAGGCGTCCGTGACGGTTTGCGCGAAAAAATGCGGCGGTAATAGGGAGAAAAAGCGTGAAAAGAGCGCGGGCGGGATCAAAAAGCAGTTTTTCGACGCGGTTCTGCTTCAGAACCCGATCCTTGTGCAGCTTCTCGGCATGTGTTCGGTTCTGGCCGTTTCCACTACGGCGACGAACGCCGTCGGCATGGGGGCGGCGGTGACGGCGGTTCTGATCTTTTCGAATATCCTCATCTCGCTGATGCGGCGGATCATTCCCGCGGAGATCCGGATTGCGGCCTTTATTGTGATCATCTCGGGCTTCGTGACCGCCGTTCAGCTTCTGATCGAAGCTTATCTGCCCGCCCTCGACAAGTCTTTGGGCGTCTTCATCCCTCTGATTGTGGTGAACTGCATCATTCTGGCCCGGGCCGAGGCGTTTGCCTCGAAAAACCGCGTGCTGCCCTCGGCGCTCGACGGGCTTTTCATGGGCTTGGGCTATACGGCGGCCCTTCTTCTGCTCAGTATCATCCGGGAATTCCTCGGATACGGCTCCTTCTTCGGAATTTCGCTCTTCGGCGAGGATTTTGTGGGGGTTCAGATGTTTGTTCTCCCGTCGGGCGCGTTTATCCTTTTGGGCATTCTGATCGCGGCCTTTCAGGCGCTTCTTCAGCGCTTTCGGCAGAAAAAGGAAAAGAAAGCCGGGCTTGCCGCAGCCGAAGACAGGGCCTCATCCTTAAAGCCCGCGGCCGAAGCCGGGAATCGATCCGCGAATTTTGCGGCCGAAAAAAAAGGTGCGCCGGCGAAATCCGCGGTCGCGGAAAACCATCGGAGTGACGCGGCCGAGGAAAAGCCGGCGTGTGAGGGTGTAACAAAGCCCGCGGAAAACGGCGCCGGTGCGGGCGAAGTTTTTCGGAGAACATCCGAAGAGGCGGAGGTGACCGACCATGACTAAAATCCTTCTCATCATGCTGGGCGCCATTCTTGTCGAGAACTTCATCTTCTCGCGCTTTTTCGGAATCTGCCCTTTCCTGGGGGTCTCCGAAAAGCCCGATACTGCCGTGGGAATGGGCTTTGCCGTCATGTTCGTCATGACGCTCTCCTCGGCGGCTACCAGTCTCGTTTACGACTATCTTCTGGTCCGCTTTGATCTTGAATATCTGAGCACCATCGTCTTTATCGTGATCATCGCCTCGCTGGTTCAGTTTATCGAGATGTTCTTAAAAAAGCTTCTTCCCTCGCTCTACAGCGCCGTCGGCATCTATCTGCCCCTGATCACCACCAACTGCGCCGTTCTCGGCGCCGCGCTTCTCAACATCGAGGAGGGCAGAGGCTTTCTCGAATCGGTGGTCTTCGGCTTTTCGGCGGCGGCGGGCTTTACGCTGGCCCTTGTGATCTTCGCCGGCGTCCGCGCGCGGATGCGGGAGAACAACATCCCCAAAAGCTTTCGCGGATCGCCCATTGCGCTGATCGCGGCCGGTCTGATCGCCATGGCGTTCGCCGGTTTTTCGGGAATTTCCCTTTAAAGTATGATTCGTCTTTCGGAAAGGATGCGAGCACTATGTCACCTGTTCTGACCGCATTTCTCGTTTTGGCAGCCGTCGGCGCGATCCTTGGCGTCATGCTGGCGGCGGCCTCCCGGATTTTTGCCGTGAAGACCGACGAGAGATGCGAAAAAATCCAAGCGCTTCTGCCGGGCGCGAACTGCGGGGGCTGCGGCTATGCCGGCTGCGGCGCTCTGGCCGAGGCGATCGTCCGGGGCGAGGCTCCGACCTCCGCCTGCAAGGCGGGCGGGCCGGAGACCTCCGAAAAAATCGCCGCCGTCATGGGGAAAAAGCCCGAGGCCTTTGTCCGTATGCGGGCGCAGGTGATGTGCAGCGGCAGCCGCGGGAAGACAAAACGTCTGTACGAGTATCAAGGGCTTGAGGATTGCTCCGCCGCGCTTCGGGCGGGGGGAGGAGACAAGGCCTGTCCGTATGGATGCATCGGTCACGGAAGCTGTGCCGCCGCCTGCGCTTTTGGCGCCATCTCCTTGGTTGACGGCGTGGCCGCGGTCGATCCTGACAAGTGCCGGGGATGCGGAACCTGCGTTTCGGCCTGTCCCAAGGGCATTATCAAGCTGATTCCCTTCGATGCGGTCTACTGGGTGGGATGTATGTCGGAAGACAAGGGGGCTCAGACCCGTACTTACTGCGAGGCGGGCTGTATTGCCTGCCGGATCTGCGAAAAGAACTGTCCGACGGGCGCGATTTCGGTCGTCGGAGGAAGGGCGCAGATCGACTACAGCAAGTGCGACGCCTGCGGCGTCTGCTATGAGAAGTGTCCGCGCAAAATCATCGTGACTTCGCGGGAAAGGGTTATTCTGTCGGTATGACGGTTGTCTATGCCATGCGGGCCGAAACGGCAGAGACCGGGCCGCTGAAGCTGCGCCGCAAACGCTATTCGGAGAGCGCCCGCGCGCTGCTGGCCAAGGCGGTTGAAAGAGAGTATGGCTTGGACAGCACGGCCTTTCCCGAAAAGAGAGAGGCCGACGGAAAGCCCTATCTTGAAGGCGCTCCCTTTTTTTTCAATCTCTCCCACAGCGGGGGCTATGTGGTCTGCGCCCTGTCCGATTCGCCGGTCGGCGTGGATATCGAGAAGATTCTGCCGGTTTCCTTAAAGGTCATGCGCCGATTTTTCGGACGGACCATTCTCTCCCCCCGCGAACAGATGCGCGTCTGGACCCGCTATGAGAGCTACGGAAAGATGGTGGGCTCGGGAATCCCCTATCCGGCCGGAAGCGAAAAGCCCTGCTTTTATAAGGAGTACGGAGCCATTGACCGCTATATCATCACCGTCTGTTCGGAAAAAGACTCGTTTGCCGAGCATCTGGTTCTTTTGGAGGACTGATTTTCGCGGCCTATTTCAAAAGAGCCTATACAAAACTCGTCTTCTGAGCGTTTTGAAGGTGAGCGTTTTAAATGAACTCGTTTTTTCAAAGCGCTTTGCAAAAAAGACATGCCCGATACCTCTTCGGCTGTTTTAGGAGGGATGTCGCGGGACAATATTTTACGTTTTTCAGCCTTGAGCCGATCCCTGAGGGAGCCGATCCCTGAGGGATCGGCTTTTTTCTTTCTTGGCTGCGTGCGTTTCAGAGGGCTTTCGTCTGGCAGCCTTCTCACCGCGCCGTCCCGGCGTGCGGCCTTCCTGGGGTAGATTTTCGCTTCAGGAGCTCCGGCGCGGGTATCGTGGGAAAAGGGAAGTAAGAGAGCGTTGTCCGTAGAATTTCCGAGATCCCTCTGCGTGGCTCCTTTTTTCGATCCAATCCCCGATAAAGACAAAACCTCCCCTTTTTTTTGCAAAAAACAGGCCTGTTTGTTCAAAAAAAATTCAAGAGGAGGTTACATATGACAGTTCTATTTGTGTTATCCTTGATTTACCAATAGATGGAAATTTGCACGCGACGCGGGCGGGAGGACAAGCCGCTTCCCGAAACTAAACGGCAATCCACCTTAAAATCCGAAAAACGAAAGAAAGGAAATACAAAACAATGAACAAACGATGGATTTTGTGGCTGCTTCTGACAATGCTGGCGCTGAGTCTGGCCCTGGGCGCCTGCGCGGTAGAGAGTCCGACGACGACCGACGGCGGCAAAGGGACAAGCAGCGATACCACACCCGGCGGTGAGATCACTTCGGGAGAGATCACCACCGGCGGGTCGGTGACGACGCCGGGGAGCACCGATACCGAGTCGCCGGAAAGCAGTACCTCGCCTTCCTCCGATACCCCCGATACCGCGCCGGACGGCGGACGCTATGTCTCGGTGGCGGTGTCGAGCGGCGATATCTACACCGGGTCGCTGATTTTGGTCAATTCCGAAAGTCCCTACTGCTATAAGGTGGCCTCTCTGCGCACGCCTTTAGAGCTCGACCGGCTCTCGAGCGCGGAGCTTTCCGAGCTTGGCTGGACCTCTCTTTATAACAACAAAAACGGAAACTACCTCCTCCGTTCGCGGCTGATCTTCATGAGAAGCGAGGCGTATCGAGCCTTCGATCTGATGATGGCAAACTTTGTGGCCAAGACCGGAAACAAGGATGTGCAGGTCCGTTTCTCCTATCAGCTTCTCAATTCCGCCGCCGACGCGGCCTCGCTGTCGGATGAGAGGGTGACCGGTCTTGTTGCCGAGATCAACGTCTATACCGAAGAGGGTACCTTCTCGATCGATCATGTCTCGAAAAAGGCCTCCTATTATGACTGGTTTGCGGTGAATTGCCATGTTTACGGCTTCGTGATGACCGGGGAGAGCGGGGTTTTCCGCTATGTCGGCGTTCCCCATGCCACCTATATGTATCGCAACGACCTGGATCTCGAAGGTTATCTTGCGCTTCTCAAAAATTACCGTTACGACAAACCGCTTCCGGTAGTCGACGACAGCGGCAAGCTCTGGAGCGTTTATTACGCGCCGGTGCAGAGCGGTTCTCTGACCGAGATCAAAATCCGCGAAAGCTCGGTTTATGAGATCTCGGGAAACAACCGCGACGGCTTTATCGTGGCCTCCTATGTGAAGTGACCGTTTTTTTGCCGGGCAGAGAGGGAAAAACAACTCATGCCTGGAACGGTCCTGCCGCAACACGGTCCGCCGGGAAGGCCCGACAGAAAACCCGATCTTTTGATTTTCGCCTGAGAGGGGTTTGAAAGAGTCTCTCTCGTTTTTCGAAAAGGATCCCGCTTAAAGGACGGCGGGATCCTTTGCCGGCCAAAGTGCCGTTGGGTTTAAAAGCTTCCGCCTGAAAAGGGCGGGAGCTTTTTATTTCTCAGCCGGACAGTCGATGCGGCGTTTCCCGATCGTTTCATCGGCCCTTCTTCTTGACAGTTCTGCGTTTCCGGCTATAATAGGATTGTGGTTTTATCCTTTATATATAAGCGGAGCCATAAATTATGAAACAAGCTGTGGGGCCGGTCCTATGAAAGAGAATCCTTTCGTCTTTACCGATTCGAACAAGCGCTATTATACCTACGATTACTACGGCAAGAAAACCTTTGGCGGAAAGGTCTGCAAAGTTCCTCTCGACGGGGGCTTTACCTGCCCGAATATCGACGGGCGCTGCGGGCGGGGCGGCTGTACCTACTGCTCCGGGCGGGGTAGCGGCGATTTTGCGCCGTCGCCGCTCCTTCCGCTGACCGAGCAGTATGATGCCGTCCGGAAAATCATGGACCGGAAGTGGAAGGTGACGGGATATATCCCCTATTTGCAGGCACATACCAACACCTATGCGCCGGTTTCCCGCCTTCGGGCGCTCTATGAGGAGGCGCTGGCGCTGCCCGGCGCCCTGGGACTCGCGATCGCCACCCGGGCGGACTGCCTTGAGGACGATACGGTGGCGCTGCTCCGTGATATCGACAAAAGAACCCATCTGACCGTCGAGCTGGGTCTTCAGACCATACACGACGACACCGCCCGCCGGATCGGCAGAGGACACGATTTCGCCGCCTTCCTGCGCGGCTATGAAAAGCTGGCCGGCCTTCGGGTGATGATTCACCTCATCGACTTTCTTCCGGGCGAGACCCCTGACATGATGCTCGGGACGGCGAAGGCCGTGGCCGCTCTGCGGCCGCATGGCGTCAAATTCCATATGCTCTGTGTTCTGAGGGGAAGCGCTCTCGAAAAAGAGTACCGGGCGGGCGGCTTTTCGCTTCCCGGAAAGGACGCCTATATAGACATTCTCTGCCGGCAGCTGGAGGTTCTGCCTCCCGAAACGGTGATCGGACGGGTTACCGGCGACGCGCCGGAAGAGCTGCTTGTGGCGCCCGATTGGACGAGAAAAAAGATCGACCTATTGAACAGCCTCGACAAAGAGCTGACAAAAAGAAATTCCTGTCAGGGAAAATTTGTCGAAACTATACAAAAAAACGGCTGAAATTTCGGTGGACCTCCGAGGAGAAAGTTGCCAAATTCTCTTGCACATCAATCGATTCTGCGATATAATAGACGCATATGGGACAAAAAATCCCGTCTCTTGAAAAACCTCAAAATCATAAGGAGTGTACCATTATGGCAGCTTATACCACAAAAAAGGTTAGAAACGTATGCCTGCTCGGCCACGGCGGAAGCGGTAAGACCTCTCTTGCCGAGGCGATGCTCTATCTTGCGAAGGCCACCGACCGTCTCGGAAAGCCGGCGGACGGCAACACGGTCTCGGACTGTGATCCCGAGGAGATCAAGAGAAAGTTTTCGATCAACCTCACTCTTGCCAATCTGATCTGGAAGGATACGAAGATCAACATCATAGATACGCCCGGCTTTCTCGATTTTGAAGGCGAGGTACAGGCGGCGCTCCGGGTCACCAGCTCGGCCCTTTTTACCGTTGATGCAAAGGCCGGCGTGGAGGTCGGCACCGAAATCGCCTGGGAAAAGGCGGTTCGCGCGGGGGTCCCCAAGGCGATCTTCATCAACAAGCTGGACGATCCCGAAGCCAACTACGGAAAGCTGATCGACGAGCTTTCCGAGAAATTCGGCACGTCGATCTGCCCCATGCTGATCCCGACCGCGGACGGCGGGCTTGTCAATCTGGTCGAATTGAAGAAGTATACCTATGACAAGGACGGCAAGCGTTCCGAATGCGACGCCGATCCTTCCCTGGTGGCCGACTACCGCGACAAATTCTACGAAGCGGTGGCCATGGTGGACGACGCTCTGATGATGAAATATTTTGACGGGGAGGAGATCACCAAGGAGGAGGCGGTTGAAGCGCTTCAGAACGGCATCATTTGGGGCAAAATCACCCCGGTATATTGCGGCTCCGCCGTCAATCTCTGGGGTGTGATCGCCCTTTTGGACGGCATTGTGGATTCCTTCCCCTATCCCGACAAGAAGAAGGTCGAAACCATCCTCAAGGGAAATGAGGAGACCACCATGCCGATCGAGAGGGAAGGCCCGCCTTCGCTCTTTGTCTTCAAAACGATCAGCGACCAGTTCGGCCGTACCTCCTATTTCAAGGTGATGTCGGGCGAAATCAACAATACAATGACTCTGCGCAACACCGTCACCGGCGCTTCTGAGAAGTTTTCGCATCTTTATACCGTCCGGGGCCGGAAGCAGACCGAGGTAGATTCGCTGGCCTGCGGGGATATCGGCGCGGCGGTAAAGCTTTCCGACACCAACACCAACGATACGCTCACCGCGCTGGCGGAGGATTTCCGTTTTACCCCCATCGCGTTCCCGGTCCCCTATTACACCGTTGCGGTGTCGCCTGCGAACAAGGGCGAGGAGGATAAGCTGGCCATCGGCATCGGACGGATGCTCGACGAGGATAAGACCCTTCGCTTTGAGAACAACCCCGAGACCAAGCAGATGCTCCTCTCGGGAATGGGAGATATGCAGCTTGACGTTCTGCTCTCCCGTCTGAAGGCGAGAAGCGGCATCAGCGCCGTCTATTCGGTTCCCCGCGTGGCCTATCGGGAGACCATCCGCAAGAAGGTGCAGAGCGAGGGCAAGCATAAGAAGCAGTCGGGAGGACACGGCCAGTATGGGCATGTGAAGATCACCTTCTCTCCCGGCGAGGCCGAGGGTCTTTCCTTCACCACGAGCGTCGTGGGCGGAAGCGTGCCGAAGGGCTACTTCCCGGCGGTCGAGAAGGGGCTTTTGGAGGCCATGCAGAAGGGCGTTCTGGCAGGATACCCGGTGGTGAACCTGGCGGCCGACCTTTACGACGGCTCCTATCACGACGTGGACTCGAACGAGCTTTCCTTTAAAATGGCGGCCAGTCTGGCTTATAAGGACGGTCTGCCCAAGGCGAACCCCGTACTGCTCGAACCGGTGGGTGAGCTGAAGGTCACGGTGCCCGAGTCGGCCTCCGGCGCGATCATGGGCGATCTCAACGGCAAGCGCCGCGGCAGCGTGCTCGGTATGAATCCCACTCCCGACCGTCCCGGCTATACCACCATCGACGCCGAGGTCCCCAAGGCGGAGATGAGCGACTATGCCATTTCGCTGCGCGCCATGACGCAGGGCAAGGGCTCTTTTTCCTATGCGGTGATCCGTTACGACGAGGTGCCCGGAAACATCGCGCAGAAGGTGATTGCCGAGGCCAAGGCGAACGCCGAGTGAGGCAGGTAACCGTATTTTCGCGTTTTCGGTACGCGCTCCGAGCCCTTTTGGCTTCGGGGCGCGTTTTTTCTTCAGAGACTGACCGTATA
>CALXKW010000086.1 GCA_944389045.1 uncultured Clostridia bacterium
AAGTGCGGTACGGGAGGGGCGAGCGGGAATTATCCGCGAAGAAGTTTTTTTAGCAGGGCGGGGAGAGAACACGGAATTTTCTGCGGGGCCGCAGTTTCCGAAAATTATTTCGAAAGTCTCTCCTCAAGCGCGTTCAGCTGCTCCTGAAGCGCGGCGGGAACGGTGTCGCCGATGAGCGCGTAGAATTCACGGATGTTCTGGATATCGGCCAGCCAGGAATCCTTGTCGACGCTGAGAAGCTCCTCGAGCGTCTTCTTGTCGAGATCGAGGCCGGTGATGTCGATGTCCTCGGGATTGGGGACGTAGCCGATGGCGGTCTTTTCCGCGCCGACCTTGCCGTCGCAGCGGTCGAGCATCCAGAGAAGGACGCGGAGGTTGTCGCCGAAGCCGGGCCAGATGAAGTTCCCGTCGTCGTCGGTGCGGAACCAGTTGACGTGGAAGATCTTCGGCGGATGGGGAATCTTGCCGCCCATTTCAAGCCAGTGTGCGAAATAGTCGCCCATATTGTAGCCGACGAAGGGTCGCATGGCCATGGGGTCGCGGCGGACGACGCCTACGGCGCCGGCCGCGGCGGCGGTGGTCTCGGAGGCCATGATCGAGCCTACGAAGGAGCCGTGCTCCCAGTCAAAGGACTGATAGACCAGAGGAGCGGTCTTGGCGCGGCGGCCGCCGAAGACAATGGCGTCGATCGGCACGCCGTTCGGGTTGTTGAACTCCTTCGAGAGGCAGGGGCAGTTGATTGCTTTGGCGGTGAAGCGGGAGTTGGGGTGCGCGCCGCAGGTCGATTTGTCCGCCTTGTTGTACTTGGTGCAGTCCCAGGGATTTCCCTTCCAGTCGACGGCGTTCTTGGGGGGATTCTTGTCAAGCCCCTCCCACCAGACCGTGTTGTCGTCAAGATTGTGAACCACATTGGTGAAGATGGTGTCTTTTTTGGTGGTGGCAAGCGCATTGGGGTTCGACTGCTCGTTGGTGCCGGGCGCCACGCCGAAGAAGCCGTTCTCGGGGTTCTGCGCCCAGAGTCTTCCGTCCTCGCCGACGCGCAGCCAGGCGATGTCGTCGCCGACCGTATACACTTTATAGCCCTTTTCGCGGAGGAAAGCGGGAGGAATCAGCATGGCCAGATTGGTCTTGCCGCAGGCGGAGGGGAAGGCCGCGCAGATATAGCGGGTCTCACCGTCCGGCTTTTCAATGCCGAGGATCAGCATGTGCTCCGCCATCCAGCCTTCTTTCCGGCCGAGCCAGGAGGCGATGCGCAGGGCAAAGCATTTTTTGCCGAGAAGCACGTTTCCGCCGTAACCCGAATTGACCGACCAGATCGTGTTGTCCTCGGGGAAGTGGACGATGTAGCGGTTTTTCTCGTCAAGATCGGCTTTGGCATGCAGACCTTTGACGAAATCGGGCGAATCGCCGTGCGCCTTGATCACGTCGGTTCCGACGCGGGTCATAATCAGCATGTTGAGCACCACGTAGATCGAGTCGGTGAGCTCGTAGCCGATCTTGGAGAAGGAGCTGCCTACAATGCCCATCGAGTAGGGAATGACATACATCGTGCGGCCCTTCATCGCGCCTTTGAAGAGCTTGCCCAGCTTTTCATAGGCCTCGGCGGGGGCCATCCAGTTGTTGATGTTTCCGGCGTCTTCCTTGCGGGTGGTGCAGATGAAGGTGCGGTCCTCCACACGGGCCACGTCGTTGACGGCGGTTCTGTGAAGATAGCAGCCGGGGAGCTTCTCCTCGTTGAGTTTGATCATTTCTCCGGTGCTGCAGGCCTCGCGGCGAAGGGCTTCCGCCTGTTCTTCGCTTCCGTCGATCCAGACGATCTTGTCGGGACAGGTCAGCGCGGCCATTTCCTCAATCCAGGAAAGAACATGCTTGTTGGTAGTCATAGATGATCTCCTTCGTATGTATATTTTTATTGAAATTCGTTTTTGGGATTGATCGGAACGGTCTTGCGCCGCCCCAAATCATCTCCATTATATAATATTCCCCATAATTCTTCAATTGAAAAAAAGAAGATTTAACAATTACTTCATAATATTTCACACAATTGTCGCATTCCATGCGATTCTTTCGGCAAAGGGGCATTGGTCGGTTTCCTCTCCTATTTTTCGCCGCGCCGCACCGAAAAAGGAAAACGACCGCAGGCATGGAAAATGCCGGCTGAGAGGATTTTTCGCCGGCGTGCAGGAAAAAGAAACGGCAGGCCGGCGACTGCTTGTGCTTGGGAGGCGATGCCGCGGCTTTGGCTTCAAAACGGCGGGCGGCTCTTTGGAGAGAGAAACGACAGTTGATTTTCACCGATACCTGAACCTCCGGCTACAGCAGGGCGGCAGCTTGCGGCGAAGATTCTCAAAATTTTCGTATGGAACCGTTTGACGGGAGTTTCGCTTCCCCTGAAAAAGAAAACGGCGTTGTTGTGGTCGGAGATCCTTTTTTTCTTTACAAAAGAGAAAAACTGTGGTATAATAAAAACGGAAAGAAATCCTTTCCGAATTTAGGCAAGGAGGTAAGCCAAATGGATACGAAGGCTGTGAAAAAAACGGTGAGCAACTGCGAAACCTGCGTCTTTTACGATTACGACGATTATTTCGAAACCTACAGCTGCCGGCAGAACCTCGATGAGGACGAAAATCTTCGTTTTCTTGCGGGCGCATTCCGCAATTGCCCTTACTACAAATTCTACGACGAGTACAAAAGCGTGCAAAAACAAAACTGATTCGGACACAAAACAGAAAAATGCGGACCGATTTTCCGTCCCTCTTTTCCGCGCTTCGGCAAGCTCCGGGTCGGAGCGGAAAGAAAAGAGAGCGCGGCGCCGGGACAGGAGCGTTCCGGAGCATAGAGGCCGGCCAGAGCGGTTTTCGGATCCGCTTCGCCGGTGCGTTTGAACATTCCGGCCCGGCGTCCGCAGAGAGACGGTTTATCGAAAAAATCGGCGCATAACAGGCGGGAGAACACTTTGGACGTTTTCGTTCAAAGTGTTCTCCCTGTAATAGACAAAAGATTCGCGTCTTCCTGCCTTCTTTTCGAAAGCTTTTTCGCTCGAAAGCTTTTTCGCGTCGCTTCTGCCGTCTTGCTTCGCATGGACGGGCCGTTTGCTCTTTTCATTCGCTTTTTTCGTTGACCGTTCGGGAATCGGCTTCCCGCTCGGCCCTCGTGCATTGCCGGCGGATCTGTTACGCCGGTTTCGTTTCCTGCCCGGGCGCGGAAGCTTTTTTTCGCTGTCCCTGCCGTTCTTTTGCGGCGAGGCGCTCGGCGAAAAAGAGATACTGCTGGGCGATGCCGGCGTTTTCTCCGAAATAGGCCCGGATGCCCCCGGGCGAGCGGGCGCTGAAATTCCTCTCGCCGTAGTGAGCGTCGAGAAGACGTCTGACCCACACGTCGATGGGAAAGGCGTCGTATTTCTCAAAGCCGAAAAGCAGGGCGCAGGCGGCGACTTTTCGCCCCACGCCCCGGACGGAGCAGAGGGCCTCGATGCCGTCTTCGGTCGGAAGCCGGCCGATACGGGAGAGGTCGATCTCGCCAGAGGCTACCCGGGAGGCGGCGTCCATGACGTATTCGGCACGAAACCCGAATTTCAGGGCGCGCAGCGCTTCGGCTGAGGATTTTTTTGCCAGCGTCTCGGCCGAGGGAAAGGCATAGGCGTATCCTCCCGCCGGAAAGGCAGAAAGGGCGGCAAGGTCGGGGGGCAGAGAAGGGATTTTTATTTTTTTTCCATAGGTCTCGGACAGCGCCCGGACCATTTTCTCAATGCGCGGAATGTTGTTGTTTTGGGAGAGGATAAACGTGCAGAGCGTCTCCCAGCGCTCCTGACGGAGGATCCGGATGCCGTCGCCGGCCGCCAGCGCTTTTTGCATCGTGCCGTCCCGCGGAAAGGTTGCCTGAAGGGCTTCATAGTCGAGGTCGAGGGAAAGATAGGGAATCCAGATTTCTTCGGTTTCCTTGCGCGGACAAGGCAGGAGAAGGGAGGAGGGGGCGAGCGGAAGCGCGCGGAAAAAGCGTTCTCCGACCACCCCCTCAAAAAAGCCGCCGGGGTGCGCGAAGACGCGGAAGGACTGTCCGCAGCCGAAGGTCTTAGGCAGCGAAAAATGTGTAAGTCCGCTTATGAGCGTAATACCGTTTTGTTCCCGAATTTCCATTGATGCGTTTCTCTTTCGTTTTTGCTTCGTCCCAAACGAGATTTGTCCGAATGGGGGCCTTGTCCCCGGCCGCCTGTTTCCGTGCGGCCGCTTTCGCCGGATAAGGGCTTAATGAAAGATATTATACCGTAAAAAAAGAGCTTTTTCAAGGTGTTTGAACGCCGGAAAGGAAGAGATTTTATGGAAACGATTTATACAATTCCCATCAACGAGGCCTTTGAGGAAGCGGCGGCCGCTAAGGAAAGGGGCGTGTGTGTCTGTCCTTTCTGTACGGTGGCCCGGAAACTGGAGGAAGATGAGCTGGACCGTATTTTGGGCGCTTCGATGATGGAGCCGGACATCCGCATCAAGACCAACGAGCAGGGCTTCTGCAAGGAGCATTTTTCTAAGATGCTCCGCCGGCAGAAGCGTCTTCCGCTCGCTCTGATGCTCGAAAGCCACCTGAACGAGCTCGCGGCGTATCTGACGAGGAAGGGGCCCTTCGGCACATCCCCCGAGAAGGGCGCGAAGCGGCTGAAGGCTCTGAGAGAGGACTGCTATATCTGCGGACGGGTGGCGGAAAACCTGCGGCGCATGCTGGCAAACGCCGTCTATATGTGGGAGAGCGACCCCGATTTTGTCCGCAAGGTAAAGGAACAGCGTATGATCTGCCTCGAGCATTTCTCCGGCCTGTTAGAGGCGGCCGGGTCGCTCGGCAAAAAGAAATTCGCCGCGCTCTATGAGGACTTTTCCGATCCGGTATATGCCTATCTTTCTTCTCTCTGCGGGGATGTGTCGCATTTCTGTAAGAAATTTGACTATCGCTTTGAGGACGAGCCCTGGGGGAACGCCAAGGATTCGGTCGAACGGGCAATTCGCTTTCTTTCCGGGGAATAAGGAAAGAATCAAAGAAAGCAAAGAACGCAGCCCATTGCGGGGTCTTTCTTTCCGCGGATGTTTTTTCGGTTTACCGAGGGTGCGATCGGTCGCGGGTCGGTTCGATCGCCTATTGGCCGGCGCTGCCTGTTTGCGTTGAAGAAAGCATTCGGAGGAGAATCCGGATGCCGCTTGCTTTTCGGGACCGGTCTGGGTTTCGTGATTAAATGGTGACGGCTTTGAAATCGCATGTCCGGCCTTGTGAACGGATGTAGAAAATCGGGCGCCTCTTTTGTGAAGAATGCACAAAACATAATCAACCAAATAAGGACGTCCTTTCCTAAGAAACGAGTAATTTTAATTTACTTATCGAAGCGAAAAGAAAAAACAAAAAAATTTTTGAAATTATGTACTGAAAAATTCTTGAAAAACGCCGGCTTTTATGAAATTTGTACGTAACTATAGATTACGTTTGAGATTGTGAAGGAAAAGCGTTCAAAAGAACCTCCCGGAGCCGTGTTTAAATCGGTTCGGAAAAAGTTTAAATTTGGGTAAAAAAATGCGCGATAACCCCGTCATCCGCAGCTTTTGGGGAAGGATTTTCTCCTTGACAAAAAAAAGCGCGTATGGTATTATGATAGCAGAAAATTGCATCATGTCTCTCTGTACATCAGCGGACCCCCGTATTGGCCGTCCACAAAACGGTCAATATTTTTGTCATATGCGACGGGCGGTCTTCTCTTTTCTTCGCAAGAGACGGTTTGAAAGGCAGCGGAAGAAGCCGTAGACCGGAACCATCCCGCCGCCGTTTTCTCTCTGCCGTCTTCCTCTTTTTCGGGCTTTCGAAGCCGGGCTTTCGAAGCCGGGCTTTCGAAGCGCTGTCCCAACCGTTTTCGTTCACGGAAGATCGTTCGGATACGTGTAGCCGACGGCTTTTAAGCCGGATCATTTGATAATGAGAAAAAGACGATTTCTGAGAAGAATGTTCTGGGAAGAATGTGCGGAGGGAAGACGTGAGAAAAGGCGGTTTCGGCGGCGGCCGGCTGCGGTTGTCTCCGTTTTGCACGATGCAGCAGGCGACCTCGACTTTTCCCGGTAACAAGAGCCACACCGGCCGACGGCCGGTATGCCTGATGGCTTTTGATGCCTGCCTTCCGGCTTTGCCGGAAACTATTCTTCATAGGAGGAAACAGGCAAATGAAACACCCCAAACTCATCAAAGCGCTTGCGTTTGTGCTCGCCGTGCTGACGGTTATCTGTCCCGGCGCCGTCGTCTCGACGGCCGAGAGCGGCACATCCGGGTCGGGCTCCTCGTCCTCGGACTCTCTGACCGACCTTCTCAGCGCCATCAAGTACGTCGATTACCTCGCGAGATATGCGCAGGTGAAGAACGCGACTGAGACGGTCACGCTCGAGGGCGACGCGCTTCTTGCGTATGCCGAGAGCATCACCGATGCGTACAGCGACGTCTATCTGACCGACGAAGACGGCGCTTACATCACCGGGCCGGACGGCGAGAAGGTCAACAAGTTTGTTGTCGACAAGGATGCCATCACGCAGGAAGGCCAGATTGCCATCGTGCAGGAGAAAGAGGGCGTCAAGTGCCTCTATCTGCCCGAGAACGGCACGGTGGGCTGGACAATCAACGTACCGGAGACCGCAAAGTATAATATCATACTGCGGTATCTGCCCAACGACGGGACTACCGGAGAGAGCTCGAAGACCACCTCGATCGAACGCTCCCTTTACATAAACGGCCGTGTCCCCTATTATGAAGCGCGCTTCCTCACCCTGACCAAGGTGTGGGTGGACGACGAAAATTCTTATCAGAAGGATGAGAACGGTGACGTCTCCTATATCGAGGACTCGAGCGGCAACCGGGTTCCGCAGTTCCAGACCGATATCAATGGCAACGAGATCAAGGCGGATAAGGTCCAGAAGCCCGAGTGGAGAACCTACAACTGCATGGACTCCACCGGGTATGTGACGACGCCTCTCCTCTTCTATTTTGAAGAGGGCGAGAACACGATCGCGCTCGAGGCGCAGCGTGAGGCCATGTTTATCTCTTCGATCACGCTGGCTCCGGCCGACGATCTTCCCTCCTATGAAGAATATTACAACATGTATGTCTCCCAGGGCGCTGCGGACTATACCGGCACGCCGATCCGCGTGCAGGCCGAATATCCTTCCGCCACCAGCGAAAACACCGTTTACGCCACCAACGACCGCAGCAGCTACATCACCCAGCCCCAGAGCGCGTCCAAGGTTCTGATGAACTCGCTCGGCGGCGACGGCGGCGAAAAGTGGCAGACGCTCGGACAGTGGGTCCGCTATTCGATCGAGGTTCCCGAGAGCGGCTTTTATACCATCGTGCTTCGCTTTAAGCAGAGCGTGCTCGAGGGTACCTTCTCCTCGCGTACCCTCCGCGTCCGCCTGGCCAGCGAGGAAGAGGCGTCCGTGCCCTTCAGCGAGGCCTATTATCTCCAGTTCAATTACAGTGACGACTGGCAGGTGTCCGGGCTGAATGCGGGAGGCGGGCAGTCGTTCCGCATCTATTTGGAGAAGGGCGTCAACGATATTGAATTCGAAGCTTCCTTCGGCAATATGTCGGAGATCCTGCGCCGCGTTTCGAATTCGATGACCACCGTCAACAACATCTACATCAAGATCCTGCGCATCACCGGCGCCACGCCCGACAACAACCGGGACTACGGCTTCTACGACATCATGCCCGACGACGTGGACGAACTTCTGGTTCAGGCGAAAGAGCTGCAGGACATCGCCGATATGTTCGAAACCATCACGGGTACGGCGGGCTCTCACGCCAAGACGCTGGAAACAGTGGCTATGCTGCTTGAAAAGATGGGTTCGAACGAATCGAACATTGCCCGGAACCTCGGCAACCTGAAGGAAAACCTCGGTACGCTCGGCACCTGGCTTCAGACTTCCATGGGCCAGCCGCTCCAGCTCGATTACATTCAGCTTCAGAGTCCCGAAGAGACCGAGCTCCCCAAAGCGGTCGAGAACTTCTTCCAGGCTCTCTGGTATGAAATCAGCATGTTCTTTGTCAGCTTTACGACCAACTACGACACGCTCGGCGCACTCGAAGAAGTGGACGAGGACAACGTCATCACGGTCTGGACTACTCTCGGCCGCGACCAGGCACAGATCATCCGTAACCTGATCACCAACGGCTACAACTCGAAGACCGAGGGATACAGCGTGGTGCTGGAGCTTGTCGCCGGCGGGTCGCTGATTCCTTCGATTCTGGCGGGCGTCGGTCCCGACATCTCGATGGGACACGGCTCGAGCGACGTAATCAACTGGGCCATTCGATCGGCCGTGGTCGGCATAGACGAAATGGAAGGCTATGACGAGGTGACCGAATGGTTCTCCCCGGCCGCCATGGTTCCTCTGACACTCCGGGAGCTTTATTGGGCGGAGGATATCAGCGAGGCTGAGAAAGCCGCGGCCTATCCCTTTACCGCGGAAGACTATGAGGCCTATCTGAAGTACAACGAGACCTGCGCCCGGGGCGAAGAGCTCGATCTCGGGCAGTATGCTTATCAGCTGGCGCGTTCCAAGGGCTACTACGCGGCTCTTTATACCGATCCCTCCGACAGTCGGCAGTATTATTATAAAGAAACGGTTTACGGGCTTCCCGAGACACAGTCCTTCTCCATGCTCTTCTACCGCGCTGATATCTTTCTCGATCTTGGCATCGATCCTCCGGAAACCTGGCAGGATCTTCTTGAAATCATCCCCACACTGCAGTCGCAGCACATGGAGGTGGCCATGCCCACGGCGCTGGCCGGCCTTCAGCTCTTCCTTTATCAGATGGGCGGTGAGCTGTATGCCGACGACGGGCGGAAAATCAACATCGACTCCGACCTCGGCCTGGAAGCCTTTGATTATCTCTGCCAGTTCTTTGAGCAGTATCGGTTCCCCATCTCCTATGACTTCTCCAACCGCTTCCGCAGCGGCGAGATTCCGATCGGTATCATGGAGTACACCACCTATACGCAGCTGAGCGTTTACGCTTCCGAAATCAAGGGCTGGT
>CALXKW010000087.1 GCA_944389045.1 uncultured Clostridia bacterium
GTCGAAAAACATCTGCGAAGTCAAAAAATCGCAGCCCGCGTCCACCTTAATTTTAAGGTTTTCGATGTCGGCGAACAGCGTGGGGCTTTCGGGGTGACCTTCGGGATAGCACGCGCCGCCTATGCAAAAGCACCCCCACTCCTTTATCTGCGCGACGAGCTGGTATGCGTATTTATAATCGAGGTTGCCCGAAAAATTTTGGGGAATGTCGCCGCGCAGGGCGAGAATATTTTCGATGCCCGAATTTTTGAGGCGGGTCAGCTTTTCGAGCGTTTCATCGGAGGATTCGATGGCGCGAAGCTCATCCCGGCATTTTTCGAGAAAGGCAAGCACTTCTTCACAACTTGCCCCGTATTTTCGTTTCATTCTGCGGATTTCGTCGAGCCGCTCATCGATTTCCTCAAGCTCCTTCTCAGGATTTTCGGAAGCGGTGGGCATATAGGCTGTGATCTCTTTGGCGGCCTTTTCGAGCTCCGCCTGCATGTCGGAGAGGCGCTCGGCGATTTTTTCCGCTTCGGGAAAGATCGTGGAAAGTTCGGTGACCGCGTCGGCGGCGAGCTCCGTGAGCTGGGAGGCAGACGGGCCTTTGCTGTTTTTATAAAGCGCGCGGTAGGCCGTCAAAACCTGCTTGCTTACCTGCTTGGTGTTTAAGAGAAGCTTCTTTCTGGAGAGAAGCTTCTCTTCCTCTCCTTCCGACAAAGCTGCCGCTTCGATATCCTGAATCTGATAGGCGAGGAGCTCTTTTCGTCGTTCCTTGTCGCGTTCGTTTTCGGTCAGCCGGCGGATCTCTGCCCGAATCTTTTGGTATTGGCGGTATAGGGCCGCGTAGACGGCGAGCGCGGCTTCGTTTTCGGCGTATCGGTCGAGATAGCCGATGTGATGGGAAGGATTTTGCAAAACCTGATTGTCGTGCTGTCCGTGAATGTTGATCAGTCCCATGCCGGCATTCCGGCCCACGGTAGAGGAAACCGTGCGCCCGTTGATTTTGACGGTCGTGCGGCCGTCGGCAGACAGGGTCCTTAAAATCGTCAGACTTCCGTCCTCAAGTGCGACGCCGTATTCGCCGAGATAAGCCGTCACCTCGGGCGGAATAGCGGTAAAGAACCCGGACACCAGGGCCTTATCTTCGCCGGTGCGAATCAATTCTCTCTGCGCTTTGGCGCCGAGAAGAAAGGCAACGGAATCGATCAGGATGGATTTTCCCGCCCCGGTCTCGCCGGTCAAAACGGTAAAACCTCCGGAAAAATCGACGTCCAGCTTTTTGATGACGGCGATGTTTTCGATGTGCAGTGCGGTCAACACGGCTTTTCCTTCCCCCTTCTCGTTTGGTGAGCGAACCCGTTTTTTGAATAAGGCAAACTCCGATTTGTTATTTTACTTTCTAAAATTTTTTGAGTCGGATGCGTTTGTCCCGGCCGACCGTTCTTTATGATCGCGGCAAGCGGTGTTTGTTCTTTTTATGCCAAGAAAAGCGCCGTTTTTTTACACGCCAAGACGGCGCGGATCTTAAACGCCGAGATCGGTATAGGAAAGAATCTTAGCACAGGTTTTTTCTGCTTCTTCCGCGGTATGCAGGACGGCGATGATTGTGTCGTCTCCCGCGATGCTGCCGATGATCTCCTCGCGGCAGATCGAATCGATCGCGGCTGCCGCGGCGTTGGCCATACCCGAATAGGTTTTGACGACAAGAAGGTTCTGGGCCGAATTGACCGATATCACGGTCTCCATCAGAATGTTGTGATATTTGGCTTTTCCTTCGCCATCGGCGGCTTTGATTGAATAGTGATAACGTCCTTTGTCGGCCGCGATCTTAACGATCTTGAGCTCCTTAATGTCGCGGGAAACGGTCGATTGCGTCACGGCATAGCCGAGCTTATGCAGTTCTTCGGTAAGTTCATCCTGGGTTTCAATATCTTTTTTGCTGATGATCGCAAGAATGGCGTTCTGTCGCTTTTTCTTCAAAATGATTTTCCTCCGTATGTACAAGGGCTAAAGGTCAGACATTTTGCGGAACAGAATATGGCAGAAGCCGCCCGACAGAGTGATCAGCCGGGCCGCCTTATCGGAAAGCGTGATTTCCACGCAGTCCCTTTCGGCAAGAGGCATGGTGTTTTCCCCATCCAAGGTAACGGCGGCGTTTTCGGATTCGACGGTAACGGTCAGCGCGGCGCGGCAGGAGAAGACAATGGGGCGCGCTTTCAGAGAGTGAGCGCAAATGGGCGTGACCTCCATGATCTTCAGCGCGGGGTCGATGACGGCGCCGCCGGCCGACATGGCATAGGCGGTGGAGCCGGTGGCTGTGGAGACAATCAGACCGTCCGCCCGGTAACGGTTGACCATCTCGCCGTTGCAGGCAAGCGAGATGTCCACCATGCCGTGTCCGGATTTGCGGATCACCGCGTCGTTCAGCGCGGAAAAATTTCGGAAGAGATATTCGCTTCCCCGACGCAGAGAGACCGAGAGCAAGGAGCGGGATTCGGTTTTGAAATCGGAGGACAGGATTTCGGCCAGTCGACCGATGTCGTCCTTTTCGAGTTGGGCGATGTAGCCTAAGCGGCCAAGATTGACGGCGAGAATGGGGATGTCATAGAGAGCGGCACGCTCCGCCGCTCTGAGAATCGAACCGTCTCCTCCGAGAACCACCATGGCGTGGGCGCCGCGATAGAGCATCTCCCCTTCGAGCGGAACAACATTCGGAAGGCCGCCTGTCAGCGCCGGTTCTGCCGCGACCAGAAAGCCTCTTTCGGACAGAAGCGCCGCCGCCTTCCGGGAGCAGGTGAGTTCGGGATCTTTGGTCGGGTTGGGGACAAAAACGATTTTTTTCACAAGAGACTCCTTTGAGAAGAGTTGGGGTGTGAAACCGAAAAAATACTTTATTAAAACAAAGCGACTGTATAAAAGCAGAAACGCTTCAAAAAAAGAAAGTTTCGGGAAGAAAGGTCCCGGGGGACAAGATAGGGAATGAAAAACAGAGTTTATACATTTTTTTCACAATCGGGCGGTAAGGCAGACGCCGATTCTTCCGAAAAGCGGAAGAGAGCCAGAAACTCGATGTTGCCGTCGCCTCCCAAAATGGGGGACTCGATGATGTTCCGAAAGGAAAATCCGAGAGAGCGCGCCGAAGAAAGGACGCGGTCAATCGCCATTTTCCGGTTCTCGGGATTCCGCACAATGCCTCCCTTGCCCACTTTATTTTTTCCCGCTTCGAACTGCGGTTTGATCAGTGTGAGAAAAAATCCGTTCGGACGAAGAAGCCGGGTCACGGCGGGGTGTACCAGCGTTTGAGAGATAAACGAAAGATCCATGACGCATAGGTCGCAAAGCTCTCCGATGTCCTCGGGCATAAGATAGCGGGCGTTGCGGTTTTCCAAGGAAATCACGGCGGGGTTTCCGCGCAGCGAAGCGTCGAGCTGTCCGCTTCCCGCATCTACGGCATAGACGCGACGGCATCCGCGCCGGAGCAGACAGTCGGTAAAACCCCCGGTAGAGGCCCCGATGTCGAGCGCCGTCATACCTTCGACCGAAAGAGAAAAGGCGTCGAGTGCCGCTTCCAGCTTCCGTCCTCCGCGGCTGACATACAGAGGCGCATGGATGATTTCGATATGCGCTCCTTCCGGTACATCAAAGGAGGCTTTGGTGACGGGCCTTCCGTCGCAGAGAACCGAGCCGGCCTCAATTTGCTCCCGGCTTTGGGTACGGCTCCGAAAAAAGCCCTTTTCGAACAGATAGCGATCGATACGCACAGGAGGCCTCCGTCTTTACAGAAAGTTCTTTACAGAAAGTTTTTTTCATCCCAAAGGGTTTTTGATGCCGACGGGTCGAAAGAATTTTCGAGTCGGAGACTTTCCCGGTTCTCCGTTCCCACAAAAGCTTACCCGTCCTGAGTCTTCTATTTTTCGCGAAAAAGCAGATAGCGGGCAAGACAAGAGAGCTCTTTGTTGATATCCAGCGCCGAGATGGCCCGGATGCCGTCGACGGTCAGACCGACGGCCTTGTCAAACGCTTCCTCCGCCGTCATGAAGCTTAAGAAGGTGGTCTTTCGGTTGCGCGCGTCGCTGGAGGTCTTTCCGGTTTTGGCGGAGGATGCGGTATAATCCAGTATGTCGTCAATGATTTGGAAGGTCAGTCCGATCGCCTCGGCATATCGTCGGGAGGCGCTTACGGTCTCTTCCTCCCCGATCCGTCCCGCGGCCAGAACGCCGAGCAGGACGGACGCCTCGATCAGAGCACCGGTTTTCAGACGATGCATCCGCAGGAGCTTGTCGTAAGACTTCGGCCGGTTCGTCTCTTCAAGGTCGATCTCCTGTCCGCCCACCATACCGAAAACGCCTGCGGCGCGCGAAAGGATCCTGACGGCCGCAAGATTGTCCTGTTCGCTTTTTCTCCTGTTTCCGGCGGCCACATCGAATGCCAGCGTGAGAAGCGCGTCTCCGGCCAGAATGGCCCGGGCTTCGCCGAACACTCTGTGGTTGGTCGGCTTTCCCCTTCGGTAATCGTCGTTGTCCATGGCCGGTAGATCGTCGTGTATCAGCGAGTAGGTGTGAATCAATTCCACGGCGGCGGCATAGGCAAGCGCGTCCTCGGTCTTGCCTCCCAGCGTCTCACAGAACAGAAGGGTCAGCACCGGGCGGATCCTCTTGCCTCCCGCCCCGGCGCTGTAGCGCATACTGTCGAGCAGCGTGTCGAGGTCGGTATCGTTATGAGAAAGACAGGCGGCCATGGCCTGGTCTGTCTGTGCGGCAAACTGCCGAATCTTTTCGTTAATTTCCATTGCCGTTTTTTTGGGGAAACTCCGTCTCGGTCATTCCTTCGGGGGTTTGGGTCAGAAGCCGGATCCGGCTTTCCGCACTGTCCAGCTTCTCGGTGCAGAGCTTGACGAGCCGCACGCCTTCCTCGAAGAGCGCCAGCGAATCGTCTAGAGGAGCGCTGCCGCTTTCGAGCGAACGCACGATCTGCTCCAGACGGGCGATGGCATTTTCAAAATTCATCTCTTTTTCGTTTTCCTGTGCCATTTCGGATTCCTTTCCGTGACCATTGTACGTTTGGTGTTTGGACCGTTTCCGATTGTCTGCGGACGTCGGAAGCGTTTGATTTTACTACACCGGACTTAATTTATCTATTCTATCTTTGGGAATGTTTTATCCTCGGATTATACGCATTCGATTTTCGCGATATAATTGCATTCTTTGCGGAGGACAGCTTTTTTCTTTGTGTCAGATTGTTTTTCCAAAAAAACGGGCGAAAAGGAGTACGACTTTTAATTATCGTCCCTTCTTAGCCGGGATATTCCTCCTTTTCGGTGATTCGGGCGCCAAGCCGTCCGTCGCTTGTGCGGAAAACAACCAAATCGCCGACTTCAACATCCCGGACGCTCTTGACAAGTCCCCCCTCTTCGCGGAAGACTGCCGAATAGCCGCGCAGAAGTACCGACAGCGGATTCAGCGCCTCCAGTTTCGAGGCGTTCTTTTCAAAGCGCGCTTTTTTTTCCTTGATTGCAAGACGCATAACGCCTTCGAGCTGTTGGGTGTCCATGACAAGACGGGTCTTTTTCTCGTCGAGAATGCGGAGCGGGTCACACAGAACGCGGGAGTCGCGAAGCGTCTCCACGCTCTTTCGGCGGATGCGGATCGAAGACGAGACCAAAGTATCCATCCGGCCTATGATATTGTGGATCTTGCGCTTCAGTTCTTCGGTTTCGGGAACGGCCAGCTCCGCGGCCGCCGAGGGCGTGGGGGCGCGCCGATCGGCCGCGAAGTCGCAGATGGTAAAGTCGGTCTCGTGCCCGACGGCCGAGATGACCGGGATGCGGGAGGAGGCCACTTCCCTTGCCAACGCTTCGTTGTTGAAAGCCCAGAGGTCTTCGATCGATCCGCCTCCCCGTCCGAGAATGATTACGTCGGCGGCCAAGGCGGCATTGAAATAGCGAAGTCCGGCAATCAGCTGTTCGGGAGCGCCGTCACCCTGCACCAGTGAGGGATAGATCAGTATTTTGGCATAGGGGAAGCGGCGGGAAATGATGTTGATGATGTCGCGGACGGCGGCGCCGGTGGGCGAGGTGATCACTCCCACCCGCGTGGGAATTTTGGGAAGCGGTTTCTTGCGGTCCTCCCGGAAAAGTCCCTCTCCCTCCAGCTTTCTTTTCAGCTGTTCGTACGCGACGTAAAGGGCTCCGATCCCGTCGGGCTCCATGGCATCCACATAGAGGTTATATTGGCCGTCCCGGATGTAAGCGGCGATTCGCCCGTGAGCCAGCACCTTCATGCCGTTCTCGGGAGAAAATTTCAGCTTCGAGGCGGAGGAGGCGAACATCAGGGCGCGCACAAGAGAATTTTCGTCCTTCAGAGTAAAATAGAGGTGCCCGGTCTTATGATGGACGAAATTGGACACCTCTCCCCGAATCCAGAGGCTTCCGAGAAAGCGGTCGGCGTCGATGCGGGCTTTGATGTATTCGTTCAGCTGGGTTACGGACAGAACTGTCCTCTCTTTATCCGCCGTCATGTTCCTCCCAATACCTTTCTTCGCAAAGCAGAGCCGTTCCGGCGGCGTTGTCGGAGGAGAAGGCCGGTTCGGCAAAGTACGCGTCGAACTTTTGCCCGATGGCCTTCTGAATGAAGCGGTTTCCCGCCACCCCGCCCGACAGAAGAACCGGCAGAGGGCCGGTTTGCTCCAGAGCGTTTTCAATGAGTTTTTCAAGCGTTTTTTCGACCGAGGCGATTACAAAAGCGGCTACTGCCTCCTTCTCTCGGCCTTTTTCAAGCAGGCTTTTCGCCTTGTTTTCGAGGCCGGACAGATTGCAGGCAAGGCCGCGGACAGAATGGCTCGGCGCAAGGTCGGTGTGATTTTTCAGAGCGTCGAAATCCGAGAGAGCCTCGAGCGCTGGTCCGCAGGGAAAAGGAAGCCCGAGCAGAACGCCCACCCGGTCGATCAGCTGGCCGGCGTTGAGATCGAGCGTGCCGCCGAGGCAGGCGATGCGACCGCCCTCACAAAGAAGAATCTCGGTCGTTCCCCCCGACACATGAAGCGCCAGAAAGCGGGATGACAAAAGATCGGCCCGGCCTGCGGAGTAGAGCGCGGCGCGTACATGGCCCGCCTGATGGGAGAAGCGGTAGAGCGGGACGCCGAAAACCGAGGCCAGCGAGGAAGCCACGGCCTCCCCGGCCAAAAAGCAGGGCATGTATGAACCATCGATATCCCGCGGGCGCGCCGAGACACCGATCGCGGCGGGCGAACAAGGCCCGATCGCCTCCATTACGGAAGGAAGATTCTTGATATGAGAAAAGACCGCGTCGCTCTGCCGGACTCCGCGCTCTCCGCTTTTCACAAAAACGGGTAATTTTCGGGCGGTCAAAACGCGGCCCTCGCGGCAGAGAGCCGCGGAGGTGGTATAGTTGCTGGTATCGATTCCGAGAAATACGCTCATGAATTCTTTTTCAGGCCGTTCGTCTCGGCAACGGCGTTCAGGATGCCGTTGATGAAGGTGGGCGCCTGATCGTGGTCGTATTTTTTGGCCAGTTCCACCGCTTCGTTGATTGAAATGGTATAGGGAATATCGGTATAGGTCATTTCATAGACCGAGATGCGAAGAATCGCCAGTGTGACGCGGGAAAGTCTTTCAAGCGTCCAGCCGTGGGCATTGCGGGCAATCGCATCGTCGAGGATGGCGCGCTTCTCGTATATGCCGCGGATCGACGACAACAGATAGGCGTCGTTCAGGTCGCGCTTTTCCCCTTCTCTTTCCAGTGTCTCTTCAAGTTCCTCAGGACGGTTGAAGGACATTTCGTAAAGCAGAACGAACAATGCCTCTCGGGCTTCTCTTCTCTTCATAAAAATGCAGGCCTTCCTTTATCTTGTTGTACAGGAATATACACGATATATTATACATTTTTTCGGCTGTTTGTCAATAAGAAGGGCAAGGTTTTGCGCCTGCCTGCCGCTTTTTTTACGGTTTTTGCCTTTGTCTCTTTTCGTATGCGGGATTTTTCGGCATTCGAATCCGGTCTTTGCCGAGTTTTGTATTTTCTGCCGCTTTATGCGGGGCTTTGTCGGTACAAATTTCGGCCGAAGGACGGTCCTTGAGCAAAAAGAATACTTGCAATAACCATCCCGAATGTGATATAATAAAAAAAATAAAAAATAATCCCGTCCTTCGAGGAAGTTCATGAATGTACTGAAATTTATTGGCAAGAAGATTCTCGTCCCTACCTGCGTTTTTTTCACGCTGATCTGGCTGATCGTATGTGTGATCATCGACAGCGTTTCCGATGTGGTCAACATCAATCTGGCTTCGTCGGTCATGTGTTTTATGATCTCGCTGGCGCTGGCCTTCTGCAATCTGATCCTTGACCGGGAAAGGATACCTTTTGTGGGCCGTTACTTCCTTCATATGGTTTTTTCCGTGATCTCAATCAGCGGAATCACCGCATTCTTTTCCGGTGTTTTTCAAACCCGATATCCGCTCACCACGCGCAGCTTTTATCTGGTTCTGCTCCTGATCGCGGCCTATCTCGTGCTGGCCACACCGGCCCTTCTTTTGTATCGCCGTATTTCCCTCTCTTCCCGTAAAAAGGAGGAGGAATACCGGAAAATCTTTTCGGGAAAAAAATAAGAGCCGTTTTGGCCGGCCGGCGCAAGTACGGCTCCTGAATTTTTACGAATGATCCGGCATCAGCACGACCGCCCGGTGGATCGGAAAGCCTTTTTCCGAAAAATTCTTTTCGTATTCGGTCATCACGTTGCCCTCGTTGTAGGGACTGCGGTGCAGATCGTAGGTGACTTCGGTGACTCGCATGCCGCAAAGGGCGAATTCCTCCAGCGAAAAGTCAAAGAGCGGGCGGTTGTCGGTTTTCAGGATAATCCTGCCGTTCTCTGCCAGAACCGCCTTGTATTTTTCAAGAAAGGTTCGATAGGTCAGCCGTCTTTTTGCATGGCGGGCCTTCGGCCAGGGGTCGGAAAAGTTGAGATAAATCGTCGAGACCTCTCCTTTTTGGAAAAACTCCGGGACTCGCTCGGCGTTGGCATTGATG
>CALXKW010000088.1 GCA_944389045.1 uncultured Clostridia bacterium
GATTGACGGCGCGACTTCCTGGGAGACTTTCTGGAAGATTACCTTCCCGATGATCAGCCCCATGATTCTGGTGAACGCGGTATACACCATTATCGACTCCTTCACGGCTCCGAGCAACTCGGTCATGGCTTTTATTACGAACCATTTCACCAGCAAGACCGAGGAAGCCACCACGATGGCGTGGATCTACTTCGTTATTGTCATCCTTGTGGTCGCTCTCATCGCGGGAATCATGTCGGCGTATATCTTCTACCAGAGAAAGGATGGGTGACCGGGTATGACAAACGAAAATCAGAATGTCACGAAGGTTACGAAAGAGACCAAGAAGAAAATCCGGGTGGAATTTGAACGAACCAAGCTTTGGGAGCGGCTGAAGATCAAGTATCTTTCGCTGAGTTTTTTGGGAAGACTGGTTTTCGTCATCTTCCGTGTGGTGCTTCTTCTCGGTATTTCGTACATCATTCTCTATCCGTTCATCACCAAGATTGCCGGCTCCTTCATGAGTCCGGAGGATTTCGCCGACGTGACGGTGCGGCTGATTTCGCGCAACCCCACGCTCGACACCTACAAGGCGATTATCCAGTACAACGGCTATTTTGACGCAATGTTCCGGACGGCGGGGGTTTCGCTGGTCAGCGCGCTGCTTCAGACCTTTGCCTGCTGTTTCATTGCCTACGGTTTTGCCAAGTACAAATTCAAGGGCAATAAGCTCCTGTTTTTCCTGGTGATCTTTACCATGGTCGTGCCGCACCAGACCCTGCGCACGGTTATGGCGCGGAAATTCCGGAGCTTCGACATCGGTGTATTCAACTACGGAATCATCAAGCTCTTCGGCGGTACGCCGATCAACATGATGAACACATACTGGCCCATGGTCATCCTTTCGATCACCGGCCTTGCCTTTAAGAACGGTCTTTACATCTTCATGCTTCGTCAGTTCTTCAAGAACATTCCCGACGAGCTGGAGGAATCGGCATACATCGACGGGTCGGGCATTTTCAGAACCTTCTTCCAGATCATTCTGCCTCTCTCGATCCCGATGCTGATCACCGTCTTCCTCTTCGCCTTCTCCTGGCAGTGGACCGACAACTTCTATGTGACGATCTTCTTCCCCGGCAGAGAATATACGGTTTTCCCCAGCATCTTTGGTGTGCCGCAGCCCTTTACGGATGCGGTCAACGAGGCGGGCGGATCCCTGTTCCGACAAGCGATCCAGAATACCGCTTCTCTGATGATCATGATTCCTCTTATCGTGGTTTACCTCTTCTGTCAGAGGTTCCTGATTCAGGGAATCGAGCGTTCGGGTATTACCGGCTGATCGAGCCATCAGGATGCTCCCGTTGGGCTATCCCTGTGGAGCATGGCAAAAAAACAAAAAACGGCTGTCGGAAGGCAGCCGTTTTTTCGCCTTTTTCCGCTTTTTTTAGTGTCTTACCTTCTTTATTCGGCCTTTCGTGAGAGTCAAAAGGCCGGTTTTCGGAATCAATCGTGCTCTCGGTTGCCTGTAAAAGACGGGAGGGTGATGTAAGCCGGAGCGGGGCGGGTGCCGACAGATCGGAAAAGGCTGAGAGAAAACCAAAAAAGGGATGAGAAAAAATCTTAAGACCGCCCCGCTGCGGTCGGAAAGGGCAAAATCCGATTATGGTCAAAATTACATTTATGGGGGCCGGCAGTACGGTCTTCGCCCGAAACGTTCTGGGCGATACCATGCTTACCGAGTGTTTTCACGAGGCGGAGATCGCGCTCTATGACATCGACGCCGAGCGCCTGGAGGAGTCTTATGTATTGATCTCCGCGCTCAACCGCACGATCAACGAAAATCGGGCGACTGTCCGCAAATACCTGGGGGTGGAGGCGCGGAAGGATGCTCTTCGCGGGGCAAAGTTCGTTGTTAACGCCATTCAGGTGGGCGGATATGAGCCCTGTACCGTGATCGACTTTGAGATTCCGAAAAAATTCGGACTGCGTCAGACAATCGGGGATACGCTGGGGATCGGCGGCATTTTCCGGGGACTTCGGACGATCGCCGTCCTGAAGGATTTCGCACGGGATATGGAGGAGGTCTGTCCCGATGCTCTCTTTCTCAACTACACCAACCCCATGGCGATCCTTTCGGGCTATATGCAGCGCTATACTTCGGTCAAAACTGTTGGACTCTGTCACTCGGTCCAGCACTGTTCCCGCGGCCTTCTCGAATCGCTCGGCATGTCCGACCGTTTGGAGGGCAGAAGGGAATTGATCGCGGGGATCAACCACATGGCATGGCTTCTGGAGATTTACGACCGGGAGGGCAACGATCTCTATCCCGAGATCCGCCGCCGCGCGAAAGAAAAGAACGCGCGGGAAAAGCATTGGGACATGGTGCGTTTCGACTATATCGAGAAGCTTGGCTATTACTGTACCGAGTCGAGCGAGCATAACGCGGAGTACAACTGCTTCTATTTAAAACCCGATCGTCCTGATCTGATCGAACGCTTTAACATTCCGCTCGACGAATATCCCCGCCGTTGTGTCAACCAGATCGAAGGCTGGAAGAAGGAGCGGGACGAGATCATGGCGGGCGGAGCCCCGACCCACCGGCGGACCGGGGAATACGCCTCGTATATCATGGAGGCGGTCGAAACCGGAAAGCTCTACAAGATCGGCGGCAATGTGCTGAACAACGGCGCGATTTCCAATCTGCCGCCCGAAGCCTGCGTCGAGGTGCCCTGTCTGGTTGATCGCGAGGGGGTTCATCCAACCCTTGTAGGGCGGCTTCCCCTGCAGCTTGCCGCCATGAACATGACAAACATCAACTGCCAGCTTCTCACGATTGAGGCCGCGGTCAGCGGTAAAATGGAGCATGTCTATCAGGCTGCCATGCTCGATCCGCATACCGGCGCTCAGCTTTGTCCCGACGACATTGTGAAGATGTGCGACGAGCTTCGTGCCGCGCACGAGGCGGCAGGATATCCGATTTTCTGAAGATTTTCTGAGCCGAGTTTAGACCGCCCGCCCTTTGGTCGCAGAGAACGGGAGGAAAATCGCTTTCATAACAGTCACCCGGCTCCGGCATATGTCGGAGCCGGGTGACTGTTTTTTGTAGCCGGAAGGACAAGACAGAATCAATCACGGTGCAGGTGCGGAAAAACCCGGTTGGAATTGGGAGGACAATTCGGCAGAAGGCGAGTGAGTTGAGATCGCCGAAAAGGCGTCGGACGGAAAGGGATAACGGGACAAAAAGAGCAGGAAGATGCCGGACAGCCTCGAACGAAAGAGTATATTCCGTTCGGGAAATCAGCGCCTCTTCTACCGCAAAAGGCGGTTCCTCTTACAGAGTATGCATAAGCGGAAATTTGTCTGCTTCTCTTTTGGTGAGAAAAACGCAATGCTTCACGCAGAGAGAGCGCGCGCGTGTGAGGTTGACGGGAAAAAAACACCCTTGGCTTTGCGTGTTTTCCGCTGCGGCATACCGTGGGCTTGTCTATGTTGGCAAAGAGGCGTCCGTACCCGTCCTATCCACCCTCCAAGGCCGTTCGCCGCGCACGGCAGAATCTGCATGGGGCCGCATGGGGGTGACGGTTGCGGCACTCTAACCGAGTCCAGGGTCGTTCACCGCGCGGCAGAATCCGGTGAGCCATTTTGAGAGGAAAACTCCGCGCAGGAAGAAGAGACGGTCGAAAGCCGTCCTTTCCCACGAGATATGACCAAGGTGAGGTGTTTTTCCCCGGACTTTTAGGGCGAAGAGCGCAAAAGGCTTTTGCCGTTGCTTTTCCATATTACGCTTCGTTAATCACAAATGTCAACGGTTTCGGAGATTTTGTTTCAAAAAATCTCTTCGGTGTTCCGATGTTGTGAAAGTCTGCCGCGGAACCGATGGCGGCAGACGGCGTATATTGATAATGGCCAAAAGGCGTTCCGCTCCGTCTTTACCTTTTGTCGGCTTTTTGTCGAATGGCGGCGGACGGTTTTTGGACAACTAAGAATTACCATGTTTAGAAGGGGACGGAACATGGTAAAAATAATACCGGAAACGAAAACACGAGATCGGAAGCTCTCCGGTCGAGAGAGGAAGGACAGGAAAATGACGATAAAACGCGGAGATATTTTCTATGCCGACCTGAGCCCCGTCGTCGGCAGTGAGCAGGGGGGACTTCGCCCCGTTCTCATCGTGCAGAACGATATCGGAAACCGTTACAGTCCCACCGTAATTGCGGCGGCCATTACGAGCCGCCTTGGAAAAAATAAACTGCCGACGCATATCGACGTCTCCCGCAGCGACACGGTAGACCGGGACGTGTTCGGCCTTGCCAAGGATTCGGTGATCCTTTTGGAGCAGATCCGCACCTTGGATAAAAAACGCCTGAAAGAAAAAATGGGACATCTGGACGAGCGCCTGATGCGGCGCGTCGACGACGCCATCACCATTTCCTTCGGACTGGGTGAGAGCGCACGCACGGAAGAAAACGAGGCGATTACCGCCGACAGCCGTCCGGGCGAGGGAGGACCCCGCGTACTGGCTTGAGATGGGAGCCGAATCGCCGCCGCTTTAACCCCGCGCTCTTACGCCCATACTCGGGCCGCCCCAGCCGACATTCCGGAAAAGCCTGATTCGGCCTTCCGTTTTGTCCGATTTTCTTTTTGAAAAGAGAATTCACTGTGCGGCAAATCATCTTTCGCGGCTTTTCAAGCATTCCAGCGGCGCCTGCCGGCGCCGTCCCTGCTAAACATTACATAGAAGGTTCGGTATAGACCCTTCTTTCTGTGTGATGCTGGGAGAGAGCGGAGCCGGCATGGCGCTTCGGCGTTGAGAGGTTTTGGGCTCCGGTGTACAATCGGACAAGCCGGAGAGGCGGTCGGCGGCGCGTTTCGGCTAAACGAATCTGAACTCGGGTCGGCGATGGTTTCGGCAGACGAAACGATTCCTGCCGGACGAACCGCATAGAGAGAAGGGCTGCTCCGGAAGGACGGCGCGGCGGAAAAGGGCGGTGCGACGAAAAGCTGAAAATGGCGTCATCGAATGCGCCGCACAGAACGAAGTCGCATGTTCGCGAAGCAGAGAGCGGCTGCGCGTACGAGGAGCGGGAATGAAAAACGGGCGAGTCGAAAGGCCGCGCCTGCGAAGCGCTCTTTTATGGTGTGTGGGGAGCGGGACGGAAATACTCCCAAAAGACGAAGGCGGAAAAAGAGCGGGAAAGAGCTGAGGAGCGGACCAAAAAGCGGGGAAAATGCCCAAAAACGGAAAAGATTCAAAAAAAGACTTGATTTCGGCTCAATATCGAGATATAATAAACAGGATAAGAATATAATATTATATTTCGGGAGACAAACGACTATGGCACTTGTTACCACAAAAGAAATGTTCCGGAAGGCTTACGAGGGCGGCTATGCTATCGGCGCTTTCAACATCAACAACATGGAGATCATTCAGGCGATCACCGAGGCCGCCGAGGAGCTCCGCTCCCCCGTGATTCTGCAGGTTTCCGCCGGCGCGCGCAAGTATGCCAAGCATGAGTATCTGATGGCGCTGGCGCAGGCCGCAATCAAGGATACCGGCATCGACCTGGCCCTGCACCTCGACCACGGCGCGGATTTTGAGATCTGCAAAGCCTGCATCGATGGCGGCTTTACTTCGGTAATGATCGACGGCTCCAAGTATTCTTTCGAAGAAAACATCGCCCTGACCAAAAAGGTTGTGGAGTATGCGCACGCCAACGGCGTGACGGTCGAAGGTGAGCTCGGCAAGCTGGCCGGTGTGGAGGACGACGTACATGTGACGGCCGACGACGCCATGTTCACCAATCCCGCCGAGGTCGAGGAGTTTGTGACCCGCACCGGTGTCGATTCTCTGGCAATTGCCATCGGAACCTCGCACGGCGCCTATAAGTTTAAGCCCGGCACCAAGCCGCAGCTCCGTTTTGATATTTTGGAGGAGGTTGCGCGTCGTCTGCCGCAGTTCCCCATCGTGCTTCACGGCGCCTCCTCGGTTCCGCAGGAGTTTGTAGACGAAATCAACGCACTGGGCGGCAAGATGCCCGACGCCATCGGCATTCCCGAATCGATGCTTCGTCAGGCGGCCAAGATGGCGGTCTGCAAAATCAACATTGATTCGGATATCCGGCTTGCGATGACGGCCGGCATCCGCCGTGTGCTCACGCAACAGCCAGACGTGTTCGACCCCAGAACCTATCTCTCAGTCGCGCGCGACGAGGTACGGAAGATGGTCAAACACAAGATTGTGGATGTCCTCGGCTCGAACAATACCCTTTAATTGAATCGGGGCAGGTCGGCTTTCTTGCGACTTGCCCCTTTTCCGCACTTTTCTGCGGGGAAAGGAAAACTTCTATGTCTGATCGCGCAAAATTTTCTGTCCCTTTCATCGTCAACTCACACGATACCGATAAAAACGGAAATGTCCGTCCGTCGATTATGCTCCGCTATCTTCACGAGGCGTCCAATCTGCAGTTTGAATCGACGCATCCGACGCTCGACGAGCTACGATACGATCTGCACAAGGCCTTTTTGCTCAGTCGGGCGTCCATGGAGATCGTGCGGCCTCTGCGGGCCTTCGAAAAGATCGAGGCGGTTACCTGGGCGGCGGGCGGTAAGGCCGCCTCCTTCTATCGCTGCGGCGAAATTTTTTCGGAGGGTGAGACGGTTGCCAGACTTTTTTCGCTTTGGGCGCTTATCGATCTCGATACCAGAAAGCTTTGCCGGGTCCGCGACGTGACGCTGGGAATAGAGAGTTTAGCGGAATGGCCGCTCGAGGCGCCCTCTCATCTCCGCCTTCCCGGCGAGATGGTGCTTTCCGAGGCCGGCGAACGCCGCATCGTCAACAGCGATATCGATCTGAACGGACATATGAACAACACCAACTATCCCGATATGCTCTGTGATTACATACCGGGGATTGAAAATAAACGGGTCAAGTCCTTTTCGATCGGCTATCTTCACGAAGCGCCTCTCGGGGAGACGCTGAGGGTTCTGCACGGCGCGGAGGGAGACCGGCATTATCTGCGCACCTTGCGCAGTGACGGAAGCGTCAACGCCGAGGCGATTGTCGAAACCGAGGAGCTTCCCGGAATTCAAAACTTAAAACAAGAGGAGCCGGCGTGATTTTTCTTTTTACCCGGGATGAAATTTTCGGCGTCATGCTTCAAAGCGTGCTTGAGGAGGAATTTTTCTCCGCCGTCTTGATTTCGGATATGCCGCAGCTGACGACGGGAGCCGGCGCAGATCTGTTTCTCGCGTCGGAGGAAGGATCCGGGAGGGATGTCCTGTCGGCCGCTGCGGCGGACGGTCTTCTCGGTGCGGTGCTCGACCTTGACGGATATGGGAGTAGGACGTCGTCCGGAAAAGGAGGGCGCGAGGGGCTCGGCGGTGCGCCGGCGGCGCGGGGCAAAGAAAACAAAAGCCCAAAGCCTTCGCTGCCCCTTCCGCTTGTGACCTTCTCGCGCGATCGTTTCGCGGGAGCCGATCTGCTCCGCCCCTTTTGCATGACAGACTTTCTCTCTCTCTGCCGTGAGCGTTTTTCCGTGGATTCCGGGGGGAAAAATCCCGGTTTTCTTTTCCGTGGCGCTTTCCCGACAGGGAGAACAGAGTCCCCCGGGATAGGGAACTGGCACGCAGATTTTTTCGCATCCCGAGATCCGAATGAGGAGATTTGTGTCCCCGAGGAAAAGGGCAAAGTCAAAGACGGAGGCTCTCTGTTTTCCCCTGAAATCGGCGAAGCTGTTATACAAGACGCCCCCGCAAAAGGCTTTGGCGGAGATGATTCCGGAAGAACCGGAAAAGCCGCCGACCGAGAAAAAAATCGGCCGGTTACGGCAGATGCCCCCTCGCCGAAGGAATTTTCCGGAAACGCGGGGGAGGGAAATTATGCGCTTCGTGAGGTCGATTATCGATTGGAGGAAACCCGTCTTTTTTGTTTGGGGGAGGAGATCTTTCTCACCCCGACCGAGAGGCGGCTCTTCTCCCTGCTTCTCGAGAGACGGGGCGAGGCGGTTCCCGCGGAGGAGCTGAAGGCTTGTATCGGCTCCGGTACGGGCCGGGGCAATTCGCTTCTCGTCTACATCCATTCCCTGCGTCAAAAGCTCGATTTTCGCCTCGGACGCCGCTTGATCCTGACCGAGAGAGGAAAAGGATACCGGCTGCTTTGATCTCTGTTCTCGCCGGAAATCCGGCCTCTTCAGTCACCGCTCTTCTGCGCAAAAAACAGCTTGTCTCTCAAAGAGCGTCCGCCTTCCTTGGAGCGGAGCGGACCGTCCGCGGATCAAACGCACACCGAAACATGGGTTGTACGGCGTTTGGGTATGGATTTTTATACGGATCGGGGAACGCTCGGAAATTGGCGTCGTTCGTTGCCTGCTTCAGGGCTCCCGATCTTAATTAAAACCGATGTAGTCTGACCGGCCGCCCAACCCGGGTATGCCGAACGGGCTTGCCGCCCAAAGGAAAGGAGGTGCCGGCGGTGAAACCGCATTATACTCTGGTGGAAAACGCGCGCGTGCTTTCCTATGAGAATCATTCTGACCGCCCCTGCGATCTTCTATTGCGCAACGCGGAGGGGGAAAAGCCGAGCGAAATTCTAGCCATCGAGCGGGAGATCGACCGGAGGTCGCTTCCCGACTGTGTTTTGTCGACCGTGAAGGCCGCGGGCGCTCTTCTTCTGCCTCCCTTTTCGGATCTGGCGGTCTGCCTGCGGGAGCCGGGCTCGATGTATATAGAAGATATCGCATCCTCCTGCCGCGCTGCATTGGCCGGGGGCTTCCGCGAGCTCCTCTGCTTTTATGAGCCCGACTCCCGCTATACCGACGCCGAGGCAATCCGCTATATGGCCGCTTTCTCAAACGGCCGCGTGGCGCTCTATCCCACCGCGCCGGCGGCAGACCGACAGGGAGGACAGAACGGCGGGCTGGAGGAATGCTTTTCGGCAGGCGCGGCGGCGGTCAGCGACCGCTTTTCGCCTCTGTCGGACGAGGCGGCTCTGCGGGAGGCCATGC
>CALXKW010000089.1 GCA_944389045.1 uncultured Clostridia bacterium
GTCCCGCCATAGCTTGTCCGTCCGCTCGTCGTCCGCTCCGTCCCCTCGCCCGTGCTGCCGTGCGCTCGCCTCCCGTTGCCCGTTCCGCCCGGCCCGCATCCGCGCTGTCGCCCGCCGTCCCCTCGCCCGTGGTGCCGTGCGCCGCGGCCGCCGTGCGGCTGTTCGTCGCCGTGCTTCGGCCCCCGGCCCAAACGGCGGAGGCGCCCCGCCCGGACGGTCGGAGAATTTGTCTTGCAATCGCCGGGCTTCTGTGTTACAATATTCCTATCATAAGGAAAGAAAAGAAAGAGCGGAGGAATGCGGGCTTTGAAGGAAAAGCGTGCGGCGCAGGAGCAGCGCCGGCCGGGTCCGGCCAAAAACGATAGGATCGTCTTTCGAATCACCGACGTGAACAACCGAGGCTGCGGCGTGGGCCGGCTGAACGACGCGCCGGACGGCAAGGTGATTTTCGCGGCCGGCGCCGTCACCGGCGAAGAGGTGTCGGCCAAGGTCATCAAGACGGCCTCCGACTATCTGGTGGCCCGGGTGGAGGAGCGGCTCTCCGATTCGCCGCACCGCATTTCGCCCGACTGCCCGTCCTTTCCCGCCTGCGGCGGGTGCGTCTACCGCCACATTGCCTACGAGCACGAGCTTTCCCTCAAGGAAGCCTATGTGAAAAACGCCTTTTGCAAGGCCGGACTGCCGCCCGTCCTCGAGCCGATCGTCTTCGGCCGGCCGTATGGCTACCGCAACAAGATCGAATGCCCTCTGACCGAGGACTACCGCCCGGGCTTCTTCTCGCCCCGCAGTCACCGGGTGGTGGCGGCGGATGACTGCCGCCTGCAAAGCCCGGCCCTCACGCCGGTTCTCCATAGCATGACCGCCTGGCTGGCCGCACACCGGGTGCCGCTCTACCGGGAAGAGACCGGCGAGGGCCTTCTGCGCCATGTTTTTCTGCGCGTCGGGGAGACAAGCGGCGAGATCATGGCGGCGCTTGTCATCAACGGGCCGCGCTTCCCGGAAGCGGAGGCGTTCGCCGCGTCGCTTCGGGCGGCCCATCCCGCGGTGGTCTCGGTGATCCTCAACCACAACGAGCGGCGGGACAACGTCATCCTCGGGGAGAAAAACACCGTGATCTCCGGCCGAGGCTGGTGGGAGGATTCGCTTTGCGGCCTCACCTTCCGCCTCTCCCCGCTCTCCTTCTATCAGGTCAACGCGCCCATGGCCGCCCTTCTGTACCGGCAGGCGCTCGACTATGCCGCGATCCGACCGGGAGAGCAGATCGCCGATCTTTACTGCGGCGTGGGGACGATCGGGCTTTTCTTTCTCAAAAATTCGGCCGCCTCCCGGCTGGTCGGCGTGGAAATCGTCCCCGAAGCGGTGGAAAACGCACGGATCAACGCGGCCCAGAACGGCCTTGCGGACAAAGCGGTCTTCCTCTGCTCGGACGCCAACGAAAAGGCGCTCGACCGGGCCGACGTGGTGATCGTCGATCCCCCGCGCAAGGGCTGCGGCGAAGCCCTTCTCGACCGGCTGGCCGCTATCTCGCCCCGCCGGCTGGTCTATATCTCCTGCAATCCCGACACCCTCGCCCGCGATCTCTCCCGGCTTCGGGCGCGCGGCTTCGCGCTTCTGTCGGCCCGCCCCTTCGACCTCTTCCCGCGCACCGGCCATGTGGAGTGCGTATGTTTGCTTTCCAAACTTAAATCCGACCAAATATAGAAGTAGAACTTAAAATGGATGGCGGCTGCGGAGAGCAAAGCAACCTATGAGGAAATTAAGGATTATGCTGGAGCATAGTGGCTTGAAGGCTTGCAGCTGATATATAGCTTATATATATTGCACAGCTAAAGCGGAAATGTGGTATTATTGAGCGTGATAATTACAATAAGCCAAAGCTTGAGGATGCGAAACGGCCGCAATGTCTGTTGGAAAAAGAAAAAGCAATGATAGTGGCATTGAGATATCTTAAAATGATTTCATAACTTGCTAAACAGGAGATTAAGCATGGCAAAAGATTTAACAAACTCAAGACTTGACAGGCAAAATATATTAAATAATGAAGTTGCCATAGACGAAATACAACAGAAATCAGGAATAGACGGTATTTTATGGGATGGCAAAATCTTTGTAACCCGTGAAATGACAGCTAATTTTTTTGAAGTTGATATAAGAACAATCAGCCGCTATTTGGAACAAAATGGAGAAGAACTTTCTGCAAATGGCTATCAGGTGCTTCGCGGGAAAAAATTAAAAGCTTTTTTAGAATCTGCAAAGGCTTCTGGTAAGGACATTTGTGTCCCTACCAAAACAACAGTGCTTGGAGTGTTTGATTTCCGTGCATTTCTAAATATGGCTATGCTTTTATCTGAAAGTGACAAAGCAAGGGCACTGCGACAGTTGATATTGGATATAGTGATTGACCTTATTAATCGTAAAACTGGTGGCGGAACAAAATATATCAATCAGCGAGATAAAGACTTCGTTTTTTCCTCGTTGCAAGAAGACAATTACCGCAGGCAATTTACTGATGCGTTAAAAAACTATGTGGAAGATCATCGATATAAATATGCTCAAGCTGACACATTTGTTCTTTTGCACCTGTGAATTTCATTGTTTTGCTGATGGCAATAAAAGGATTGCAATTACATTATCATTACAATTTCTATTATTTAATGGGTATATGGGAATTGCAAAGAACTTTATGTCAATTACAGAAAATATCAGTTATCATGTCGCCGCGGGAAAAATCAGTAAAGACCTTCTCCATAAAATAATGACAGCTATAATGGACGGCACATATGAACAAGATGAAACGCTAAAGATTGAGATAATGAATGCTATTGCAGAGTAGGTTACAAGCAAAAAACTAAGAGAATAATCGTTATTATTGTACGGAAACGAAAGTCTGGACAATAGTAAACATATAGAGTGTGTCGCCTGTCTCACGCGGGAATGAGCAGGGAAGCCGCTCGAAGCGGGCAGGACGGATAGACCGGACAGATCGATTATCCGGTAAACGTAAGGAAGAGAGGAATTTATCCATGGAAGCAGCCATCCGGGCGGCCCGCATCGGCGACGCGGGCCCTCTGCGCGATATTTATGCCTATTATGTCGAGAATACGGCCCTCACCTTTGAGTATGAGGTCCCGTCCCTGGAGGAATTTCAGAACCGCATGGCGCATACCCTCGCGCGCTATCCCTATCTGGTCGCGGAATCGGAGGACGGGATCGTCGGCTATTCCTATGCGGGGCGGTTCCATCCGAGAGCCGCCTATGCCTGGAACGCCGAAACGACGGCGTATCTGAAGCCCGGCGCGAGGAGGCAGGGCGTGGGACGCATGCTCTACACCCGGATGGAGGAGATTTTAAGGGAGCAGGGAATCGTCAAGACGATCGCGATCATCACTCTGCCGGTCGACGCCTATTCGGATTTCAACAGCATGCAGTTCCACGAAAAAATGGGCTACGGTCACGCGGGACGCATGGATTTCAGCGGGTTCAAGTTCGGCCGCTGGTATTCCACGATCTGTATGGACAAAATAATCTCCGCCCCGAAGGAGAACATGGAGCCGGTTCGGGCTTTTGACGACGTTCGCAAAAAGTTCGGTCTGTAGACCGCGGCCCCGAATCCCTGCCGCAAAGCAAGCGGAGCAAAATCCCCGCGCCGAAAGAGAGAGTGAGAGAGCGGCGGGGAAAGGAAAAGCGGCGGCACAAAAACGGCCGGAAGGAGGAAACCGAAGTGGCGTTTTCGGAAAAATTCATACGCGGACAGCTGCGGCTCTTCCGGCCCTTTGTCACGGGCGGCTCTCTCGAGCTGACCCGGAAGGGGCAGAACCGTCTCGGAGAGCTGATGATGGCGCCGCACAGAAAACAGATCCGCCGGGAGCGCCTGTCGCTCGGCGAGCTTCCCTGCGCCTGGCTGCGCCCGCGGGACGAGGTGCGGCGCGAGATCCTTTTCTATCTCCACGGCGGCGGGTATACCTGCGGGGGAATCGAATACGCCATGGGCTTTTCGAGCGTTCTGGCCTGCGAATGCGGCGCCGGCGTCTTCTGCATCGGCTATCGGCTGGCGCCCGAGCATCCCTATCCCGCCGCGCTCGAGGACGCCCTTTTCGCCTACCGGTATCTCCTTGAACAGGGGTATGCCGGGAAGGAGATCGTCCTGTGCGGCGAGAGCGCCGGCGGCGGCCTTCTCTACGCGCTCTGCTACCGCCTGCGGCAGGAGGGGCTCCCCCTGCCCGCGGGGCTTATCGCCATTTCGCCCTGGACCGATCTCTCCGCTTCGGGCGAATCCTACAAGACCAACTGCCACCGCGATCCCTCGCTGACCGAGGCCCGCCTCTCCTATTACGCCGACTGCTATACGAAGGATCGGCGCGACCCCTTTGTCTCCCCGCTTTTCGGCGATCCGGAGGGGCTTCCGCCCTCCCTGATCTTCGCCGGCGGAGACGAAATCATGCTGGACGACGCCCGGGGGATGCACGAAAAGCTTCTGCTTGCGGGCTGCCGCTCGCAGCTTGTGGTCCGCGAACGCATGTGGCACGCCTACCTGCTCTACGGGCTGAAGGAGTATCACAAAAGTGATTTTAATAGGATCCGCGATTTTCTGGCCGAAGTGCTCCCCAAGCCGCGCCGCCTGCGCTGGATGCGCCTCGACAACGCGGCGAAAATCTTTCCCGCCGCCCGGAGGCGGAACTGGAGCAACCTCTTCCGCCTCTCGGTGACGCTGAACGAGCCGGTCGATCCCGCCCTTCTTCAGTCGGCCCTCGATGTGACGGTGAGGCGCTTTCCCTCGGTGGCCGTCCGCCTGCGGCGGGGCGTCTTCTGGTATTACCTCGAGGAGGTGGAGGAGGCGCCGCGGGTGCAGCCCGACAGCTATCAGCCGCTGATGCGGATGCCCTTCGACGACGTGCGCCGCTGCGCCTTCCGGGTGCTCTGGTACGAAAACCGGATCGCGGTCGAATTCTTTCACGCCCTCACCGACGGCACCGGCGGGCTGGTCTTTCTCAAGACCCTGACGGCCGAATATCTGTGGCAGAAGTATGGGGTCGCGGTCGAGCCGGGCGACGGGGTGCTCGACCGGCTTAAGGAGCCCTCCGAGGAAGAGCTTGAGGACAGCTTTCTCAAATACGCCGGGCCCTTCGCGGCCAGCCGCCGGAACCAAAAATCCTACCGCCTGCGGGGAACGCTCGAGCCCGACCGCTATCTGCACCTGACCTGCGGCATGCTGAATACCGAGGAGGCGCTGGCCATGGCGCGCACCTACGGCGTGACGCTGACCGCCTTCCTCACGGCGGCGATGATCGCCGCGATCCTCGAGATCCAGAATCAGCATGTGCGTGTCCGCCGGCAGAAGCCGGTCAAGGTGCTTCTTCCGGTCAATCTGCGCAAGCTCTTTCCGAGCACGACCATGCGCAATTTCGTCATGGTCGCCCCGGTGGGGGTCGATCCGCGGATGGGGGAGTACCGGTTCTCCGAGCTTGTGCGGATCGTCCACCATCAGATGGGGCTGGCGATCACCGAAAAGAACATGCAGGCCGCGTTTACCACCAACGTGCGGGCGGAAGAGCGTCTGGCGCTCAGGCTGGTGCCGCTTTTTTTGAAGAATATCGTGATGAAGATCATCTTCAACGCGGTGGGGGAGCGGATGGGCTGCCTGTCGCTCTCCAATCTCGGGAACATCCGTCTGCCCGAGGCCATGCGCCCCTATGTGCGCCGGTTCGATTTCGTGATCGGCCCGCAGGCCTCGGCGCCCAACAACTGCGGCGTCTGTTCCTACGGGGATACGCTCTGCATCAGTCTGGTGCGCAATACCCGTGAGCCCGAGCTGGAGAGGGCCTTTTTCACCTTTCTCCGGCGGCTGGGCCTTCATGTGAAAATCGAGAGCAACGAAAGGGGTTGAAGCAAGTGTACTGTATCCGATGCGGCGTGGAGCTTGCCGACAGCGAAAAAAAGTGTCCGCTCTGCGGCACGCGGGTCTATCATCCCGATCTTACGCAAAAGGAGGAGAAGGGCCCTTACCCTCCCTATCAGAAGAGCAGGGAACGGCTGAGCCGGAAGGGCATCCTCTTTCTTCTCAGCATGTTTTTTCTGCTTCCCCTGCTTCTCTGCCTTGTGATCGATCTCCGGATGAACGGGGTAATGAACTGGTCGGGCTATGTGACAGGCGGGCTCGGACTCTCCTATCTGGCCACCGTCCTGCCGCTCTGGTTCCGCCGCCCGCATCCTCTGGCGGTGATCGCGTCGGTCTTTTTCGCCGCCGCGCTCTATGTCTTTTATATCTGCTGGAGCGTGGGCGGGAACTGGTTCTGGTCCTTCGCCCTGCCGGTGATCGGTTATGTCGCCGTCTGGGTGTTGGTCATGGTGGCGCTCGGCCGCTATCTCCGCCGGGGCTATCTCTTTATCGCGAGCGGCGGGGTGCTGGCTCTGGGCGGCTTTACCGTCATGCTGGAGTTTCTGATCCGTTATGCTTTCGGGGTGCGCCGCCTCTTCCTCTGGTCGATCTATCCTCTGGTGGTCTGCGCTGTGGCGGGCGTCGCGCTTCTCGTCATCGGGCTTTGCCGCCCGCTGCGCAAGTCGCTGCAAAAGAAATTCTTCCTGTAAAGAAAGCGTCTTTTCTTTTCCGGGAGCCTCCCGTCTTTCCGGGAGCCTCCCGTCTTTCCGGGCGCATTCCGTCTTTCTGGACGCATTCCGTCTTTCTGGACGCATCCCGTCTTTTCGGAAAGGAGGCGGCGCGTCTTCCCACAGCAGGAGCGGGAAAAGCGGCAGCGGGAGAGCAGAGTGAAAAAAGCGGCAGCGGGAGAGGAAAAACAAAAGCCAAAAAGCAAAGGTGTAAAAACAAAAGCGTAAAAACAAAAGCGATCGGCCGCGGGGTGACAGAATGCCCCGCGGCCGATCGGGTTTAAACGGTTTTCGCCCGCAAAATTACGCAGAACCCGCACAGAATCCGAGCGGCATTTTCGGTAATTTTTGCTTAATTTTTTGTAATTTGCTCAATATTGAGGAGAATTTTCTGTGATAAAATCTTATAATTTAAGGAAAATAATGAAACAAGGGGAAGGATTTCAAAAGAACTAAAGTCCGCCGGGCGGGGCTCTTGTTTGAAACTTTGCCGCTTGTCACACAAATTTCGCAAAATAATTTATATAAATATATTGACAAATTAAAGACACTGTGCTACAATATGGGCAAAGATGGGGAAAAACCGCGGAGGCCGAAAGCCGAAACCTTTCGTCCGAAGGTGCGTGCTTTCCGAGAAGGCTGCGGAGGCCGAAAGCCGAAAGAGGCGGCTGCTTCCGGTTTATCGGCGGCCTGATTCGGGCGCTTCCCCGTCATGAACAGCCGAAGGGCGCGGCCGCTCTTAAGAATGCGATCCAAAGCCGGCGGGCGGCCGGCGCTCTGCAAAAGGAGCTTGAAATCATGCCGAAAAAACTATACAGTCTGATGCTTTCCGAGGAGGTGGTGCGGGAAGTCGATCGGGAGGCCCACCGGCGCGGAACCAGCCGGTCGGGGCTTGTGGACCGCCTATTGGCCGAGGCGCTGTCGATGCAGACCTGCGAGGCGAGGATTCGGGATATTCTCGACGCGGTCTTTTCGCTTTTTTCCGAAGACGGCGGCCTTGTCCCTCAGTTCACGCCCAACCAGCCCACCATGGCCCTGAAGAGTATGCTCGAATACCGTTACCGGCCCACGATCCGCTATGAAGTGACCCTTTTCCCGCCCGAGGAGGAGCGGGCCGCCGGCCTTCTGGCGGTGATCTTCCGTACCCAATCGACCGAGCTTCTGGAAGCCATGCGCGCCTTCTTCTCGTGCTGGGCCTCGCTTGAGGGCCGGCGGCGCTTTGTCTTCTCGGAAGGGCGGGTCACGCGCGACCTTCTGTTCACCGAAAACCGCTTCTGCTCGCCGCGTTCCGCCAAGGCTACGCCGGACTCCGGCTACGCCGGTCTGCCGGCGCGCCGGCAGACCGGCGGGGAAAAGGACGAGGAGTCTTCTCTGGCCTCTGCCATCGCCGCCTATATCCGCCTGCTCGATCGGGCGCTGAAGGGCTTTCTCGCGGGACGGCTGACCGAGGAGGATCTTTCCGGCCTCTATCGCGACTATCTCTCCCGTACTCCCGTGATCGTGTAGCCGGTCCGCGGCGGCGCATCACGGCAGGCAGGTCCCGGCCGCCAGGGGGCGCGGCGGCCCGACGCCGCCTTTGAAGCCAAAACGCAAAAATTGAGCGAAAAATTGCGGGACAAAACAAACAAATCGATATGAGACAAAAAGAAGAATGAGAATACTATAAGAAAAGGAGGGCTTTTGTGATGGATGCCCAGAAATTTACCAGAAAAACCGCCGAGGCGATCAACGCTTCCCAGCAAATCGCCGAGGAAAACGCCAACAACGCGCTGGCCCCCGAGCATATTCTCTCCGCTCTGGTGACGGCGCAGGAGGGACTGATCCCTTCGCTTCTCTCCAAAATCGGGATCGACACCGCCGCCTTCTCGTCCGCTTTGGACGGGATCATCGCCTCCCTTCCGAAGGTGGGCGGAAGCACGGGCGCCGGGCAGCTCTACCTCTCGCCCGAGGCCTCGCGCATGCTGAACGACGCCGAGAAGATCGCCTCGCGCTTCCGCGACGATTTCGTGTCGGTCGAGCATCTGATGCTCGCGCTTTTGGAAAACCCGACGAAAAACCTGAAGGAGCTCTTCCGCCGTTTCGGGCTGACCGAGGAGCGCTTCCTTGAGGAACTCAAAAAGGTAAAGAACACGCGGGTCACCGGGGACAGCCCCGAGGACACCTACGACGTTCTGGCCAAATACGGAACCGACCTCGTCGAGCGCGCCCGCAGCGCGAAGCTCGACCCGGTGATCGGCCGTGACGTCGAGATCCGCAATGTCATCCGCATTCTTTCGCGCAAGACCAAGAACAACCCCGTTCTGATCGGCGAGCCGGGCGTCGGCAAGACCGCCATCGCCGAGGGGCTGGCCCAGC
>CALXKW010000090.1 GCA_944389045.1 uncultured Clostridia bacterium
GGGCGGGAGGATGAAATTGTCCGGGAGGAAAACGAAAAATTCTGTCCCCGCTGCGGCCGGCGCTATCCCGACCGGGATCGGCAGTTCTGTCCGAACTGTATGGACAAGGGCAAGATCATCAAGCGCATGTCCTCCTTTTTCCTGCAATACCGCTGGTATGTGGTGGCCATTCTCGCCTCCATGCTGGCCCTTTCCGCCCTTTCGGTCATCATGCCCTATTTCAGCTCGGCTTTTTTCTACGACGAGGTGCTGGCGAAGGACGGCCGCTTTTACGGCGAGCTGGTGCTTGTGCTTCTGATTGTCGTTTCCATGCGGGTGGCGAGGCTTCTGGTCAACATCCTGCACGGCATCGTCACCTCCCGCATTTCGGCCAAGATCGTATACGATATCAAGAAGGTCATCTTTTCGGCGATTGAGCGCCTTTCAATGGGCTATTTTACCGCGCGGACCACGGGCGGACTGATGAATCAGGTCTATTACGACGCTAACCGGATCTACTGGTTTTTTACCGACGGTTTTCCCTATTTTGTCATCAATCTTGTGCAGTTGGCAGCGGTGACGGTGATCATGGTGGTATACAACCCCCTTCTCACCCTGCTGGCGCTCGGCTTTACGCCGCTTGTGCTCTTTCTGATCGGGAAGCTCTTCCGTAAGAGCCGCAAGCTGAACAACCGGCGCTATACCCGTTCCCGGGCGCTCAACGCCCTTCTGTCCGACCTACTCACCGGAATCCGGGTGGTGAAGACCTTCTCACGGGAAAAAGGGGAGGCCGAGCGTTTCTCCAAAAGCTCGCGTGCGCTGACGGCGGCGGAGGTCAAGCGTTCCAAGTTCGGTTCTACCGCCTATCCGCTCGTCAACACCTTGGTCTATCTCGGCCTGATCATGGTCTGGGCCTTCGGCGGCTGGATGGCGATCCGCGGAAGCTTCGGCATGACCTACGGCATTCTTACCCTCTTCGTCTCCTATGTGAACATGGTCTATTCGCCGCTCTATTCTTTTGTGGATATGGTGGAGTGGGGTTCGGACTGCCTCAACTCGATGAACCGTCTTTTTGAGATCATGGATGCCAATGCCGACGTGAAGGAAAAGGAAAATCCGGTGCGCATTCCGGTCTTTCGCGGCGATATCGAGTTTTCAAACGTGGATTTTTCCTATACCAAGAGCCGCAAGGTGATCAACAGGGTCTCTTTCTCGGTCGAGGCGGGGAAGACGCTGGGTATCGTGGGGCATACCGGATCCGGAAAATCCACGCTGGCCAATCTTCTGATTCGGCTCTACGACGTGGACGAGGGAAAGATCACGATCGACGGCGTGGATGTGCGCGATCTTTCTTTCGAGGATCTCCGGCGGAACATCGCGATCGTCTCGCAGGAAACCTATCTTTTTGTGGGGACGATCTTTGACAACATCCGCTACGCCAACAGCGAGGCGACCGAGGAGGAGGTCATGGAGGCGGCCAAGGCGGCCGGGGCGCACGATTTCATCATCAAAATGCCCGACGCCTATTCCACTATGGTGGGATTCGGCCACAAGGACCTCTCCGGAGGAGAACGCCAGCGCATCTCGATTGCACGGGCGCTTTTGCGCAATCCCCGGATCCTGATTCTTGACGAGGCGACGGCGGCGATGGATACCCAGACCGAGCGCCGCATTCAGAATACGCTCGACAGCCTTTCGAAGGGGCGCACCACCATCATGATCGCGCACCGCCTCTCCACGCTGAAAAACGCCGACTCCCTGATCGTGGTGGACGGCGGACGGGTTACCGAGAGCGGAACACATGCCGAGCTTCTGGCAAAGAAGGGCGAATATTATAAGCTCTATAAGCTCCAGCTGGACGCGCTGAAAAACGTGGGCGTGACCGAATGAGCTATGACATATCGGATGACGAAAGAGGGCAGCGGCGATGGCAAGCACGTTTGACAAGATTATACAGATTACATACCTTACTCCCGAAAACGCCGTTTTTTATCCGAAAGGCGATTTTCTCGGGCTGAAGACGACGTTTGACGGAACAGAGGAGGATCGGGGGATCGTCAGGCTCCGCCGCATGTTTCCCTTTGAGGAGCTTTGGCAGAACATTTCGGTCATGACTCCCGACAGCGAGGAGATCGGCGTGATCCGGGATGTCTCGCTCTTCGGTGCGGACGAGAAACTGCTTCGATCCGAACTCGAGCGGGTCTATTTTACTCCCAAGATCAAAAAAATCTATTCCATGAAGGAAAAGTACGGCTTTTCCAACTGGGATGTGGAGACCGACGTCGGACGCATCCTTTTTTCGGTAAAGGATACCTTTCGTTCTTTGCTCTCTTTAGCGGGCGGGCGCGTCTTCATCACCGACGTCGACGGCGGCCGTTACGAAATTCCCGACGCCTCGCTTCTCGATAAGGCGTCCTATCGGAAGATCGAGCTCTATCTGTGAGGCGAAATGTCGGTATTGGCTGTGCGCTCTCCCTCTTTCCCCCCCCTCTCTCTCTCTCTGCGGCCGGGCGGCATCGTTTGCGCAACGTTGTGGCCAGGTCGTCTCCCGGGCGGCGTCCTGATTGCGGCGTAGTGAGAGTCGACCGGTATCTCCGAAAGCTTCTTTGCGAAAGCTTCTTTGCGAAAGCTTCTTTGCGAAAGCTTCTTTGCGAAAGCTTCTGTGCCGAATTTATGCCGGGAAATAAGCGGAAAAGCAGAGACGGGCGGACAGGGCGATCTGAGAATTGCGCGGCGGGATAGCGCCGGCAGGTCGTCGGCAAAATCACAAACTACCGGGAAGGCGGGGATCTCATGACCGAACGCGAGACAAAGCTGTTTGAAAGACTGAAGGGCGAGGGGTGGTTCGCCGGTGAAAAGGCTCCTGCGCTTTTCGCGCTCTACGATCTTTCGGATCAAAAAGTGCCCCCGCTCGACGGCGACGGGCGAAGGGACGGAAAAAAGGGAAGAAGACGGAAGGGCAAAGGGGCAAAGAAAGAAGGCGGCGGGAACACGCCGTCCCGGTCGGGCAATGAAAGCCCCAATGCGCCTTTGCAAAAGGGCGGGGCGTCTTCCGCTGCTCTTTCGGAATCGGACGGCGCCGGCGGCCCGTTCCTTTGCCGCGGGGCGGCCCTGATCGACAGGGATCGGGTGACGCTCTGGCAGGAGGGAAGGCTTGTCCAAACGATCGCCATTCCCGCGGGAGAGCGGCTCTTATGCGAGATTCTGGAAGGAACGGCGGTGATCACGCTGCAGGACCGCGTGCTCTTTCGCGCGCGGATGAAGCAGAAGACGGCCTACTACCTTCTGGCCAAGCGCTATGCCGACCTTTGCGAGGGCAAGGATATCGCGCGGCAGGCGGACGAGCGCTCCGCGGTCTGCATCAAGTGCGGCCGTCCGCTGGTGAGCGGCGCGAGCGATGAGGTCTGCTCCCGCTGCCGCAGCAAAAAAAGGGTGATAAAGCAGCTTTGGGAATTTCTGAAAGGGAGCCGCGCCTTTCTTTTTCTGTCGGTCTTTCTTTTCTTTGCCGTCACCGCTATCAATCTCGTCGCCCCTTATCTCAACCGGGTGCTGGTGGACGATTACATCGTACCGAAGAATTCCTTTCTCGCCGGGTTCGCGGTGGTGATCCTTTCGATTCTGGGGGTCAATCTGCTCTCGCGGTTTGTCTCGATCCTCCGCAGCCGCCTTCTGATCGCGGCCTCGGGCGGCGTGATTATCCGCCTGCGCGATGCGGTTTTTGAAAAGGTCGAAAAGCTTTCGGTTTCGAACGTGGCCAAACGGACGGCGGGGAATCTGATGCACCGCATCAACAACGACACGGCGGTGATCCAGCAGTTCCTGACCAACCAGTTCGCCAATCTGGTCGAGCAGATTCTGATGTTTTTGGGAGTCGGGCTGGTGCTCTTTTTCTATGACTGGAGGCTTGCGCTCTTTATTCTCGGCCCGATGCCGGTGGTCTTTATCCTGAACTGGAAATTTCGCGCCAAGACCCATAAAATGTACCATACCCAGTGGGAGAAATCCTCCCGTGTCGAGACCTTTCTGCACGATATTTTTTCGGGTATCCGCGTGGTGAAGGCTTTCGGTACCGAGGAAAGGGAAAACCGGCGCTTTGACGCCCTCGCCTACGACGAGTGCCGGGTGCAGATGCGCAACGAGCGCTTTTTCGCCGTCTTCTCGCCCCTGATTACCTTCCTTCTCGGGGCGGGCGAGATCTTCCTTCTCTACTATAACGGCTATCAGAATCTCTACCACGGCATGAGCCTCGGTACGATTTCGATGTTTACCTCCTATGTGAGCCTGATCTATGGGCCGCTGCAGTTCTTCGGGGGGCTTCTCCGCCAGCTGGCCAACATGCTGAACTCCGCCTCCAAGGTCTTTGAGATCCTCGATGAAAAGGTCGACGTTCCGGATGCGGAAGAGCCGGTGGTGAGACGCATCGAGGGAAATATCGAACTGAAAAACGTGGCGTTTGACTATGACGAGCGCAATGCGGTTCTGAAGAACATCAATCTGACGGTCAGGCCCGGGGAGATGATCGGGATCGTGGGGCGGTCGGGCGTGGGGAAATCCACGCTGATCAACCTTGTGATGCGGATGTACGACGTGGACGAGGGCGAGATTCTGGTGGACGGCATCAACATCAAGGAATACTCGCAGGAATGTCTGCGTTCGCAGATCGGTGCGGTTTTGCAGGAGACCTTTTTGTTTTCAGGGTCGATTTACGAAAACATCGCCTACGCCAAGCCCGAGGCCTCGCGCGAGGAGATCATCTCCGCCTCCAAGCTTGCCGGCGCGCACGATTTCATCATCAAGCTGCCCGATGCCTATAACACCAAGGTGGGCGAGCGGGGGTACACCCTGTCGGGCGGAGAGCGCCAGCGCGTGACCATCGCCCGGGCGCTTCTGCACGACCCGCGGATTCTGATCCTCGACGAGGCGACCAGCGCGCTCGATACCGAGACCGAGAAGCGCATTCAGGACGCGCTTCAGGTTCTGATCCAGAACCGCACTACGCTGGCCATTGCTCACCGCCTCTCCACGCTGCGCAACGCCACCCGCCTGATCGTCCTCGCGGAGGGCACCATCGCCGAGGAGGGGACGCACGAGGAACTGATGGCCAAAAAGGGCATGTATTACGAGCTGGTGATGGCCCAGCGCCAAATGCTTTCGACCAAAAAGGAAAGCTGATTTTTGCGCGGCAAAAAAGAGCCGGACGCGGAACCCGTCAGTAAGAGTGTTCTCTAAAGTAAAATTTTGAGAAGCTCCGTATAAAAAAGTCTGTGGGAATCCAAAACGTCCGCGTGGGCTTGCATGGAAAATATCGAAAAAACATCTATCTGCCGAAAAAGGGCGGGCGGATGTTTTTTCTTAATTTCCTGCCGACGAAAATTGCGGGGGAAAAGCGGGAAAGAGCGCCGGCCGGAACGGAGCCGGCGGCAATAGAGGTAGGAAAAGTTTGACTTTAACCGATAAGCTGAAGAACGGAATGCCATCAACCATCAGAGGGCCTTTACCGAGTTTACAATTCGTCTGTTCCATAAAACGGTCGAATGTAGTATGATAGACTCAAAGATGAAAGGGAAATGAGATATGGTAATTGAAACTGAAAGATTGATTTTGCGTCCCTTTTCAGAGGATGATGCAGAAGCTGTATATGGATACCTAAAAGAGCCGGCAGTTAATTGTTTTGCTTGCATGAAACTGAGCTCAATAGATGAGGCGAAAGAAGAAATGAAAAAACGTGTAAGTGAAACAGAGTACTATTTTGCAATTACACTTAAAGATTCGGGAAAAGTGATTGGAGAGATCGACGCCTATCCGGAGACGGGGGAGCCGCACGCGGATGAAAATTCTGTTCGTGATACATTTAGCCCCTGTTGGATGTTGAGCGCAGACTATCAGGGGAAAGGCTATGCTTTTGAAGCGGCGCACGCTTTCTTTGATTATCTGTTCAACAAAAAGGGCGCAAGACGCATTTACACATATGTCGAGGATGATAATCTATCCAGTCAGCGGCTGTGTGAAAAGCTCGGTATGCGCCGAGAGGGTTTATTCATGGAATTTGTATCTTTTGTAAATAATCCCGATGGAACTCCAAGGTATGAAAATACTTGTCAATATGCTATTCTGAAAAAGGAATGGCGCTGACAAGTTCCCATTTATCGGGTTGTCTATTTCGAAATGAACCGGCTCCAAGCTTTCAATAAAAAGTACCCGCCGCCACCGGCGGCCAGCGAAAGGAACAGGTTTGAAAAAGATTTGTTGCTTTTTTGTTGTTCGTTTAACTTCCGCCCTTTTGCCCCTTGCCGCACATTAAGAAAGGAAAAGGGCTGATTTCAAAGGACGTTTAGCGGCAAAACTTGCACTTTTCCCACAAAATAAGGAAAAAAGAGTTGACAATAGGCAATCTTTATGCTATACTGTAGCCGTTAATGTTGACACGTCAACATGTAACCGGCGGCCAGCCGCGGCCGGAACAGGGCTTGCCGCCCCTGCGGCAGAATGCGGTCGAACCGCCTGTCATGGCGCGAATCGGCAAGGCATGAGCCGGCAAGGCGCGATCGTTCGAAAGCGCCTCTTTCGGGAGCCGACGGAGCGGGAACCGGTCAGAACAGGATAGAGCGAGATTCGGAGGACGTTCTTTCGAAGCCCGATCTCTCCAGAGAGAAAAGGAAGATGCGAATGCTGATCGATCGTTACGCCCTTTTCCGCGTCCACGCGGAGAATCTGTCGAAAAATCTACAGCGTTATGAGAACCGAAAGATGTCCGCGCTGGGTATGCGGGGCATTCACGCGCTCTCGCTCTTTCAGCTCGGCCGCCATCCCGAGGGGATGACCGCCACCGAGCTTGCCGCCGCCTGCGAAGTGGATAAGGCGCTGATCTCGCGCGTCACGGCGGAGCTTCTTGAAGCCGGCCATGTGGCCCATAAGGATCCCGAAAAAAGCCGCTACCGTTCGAAGCTGATCCTGACCGCCAGCGGCCGTGCCTGTCTGCGGCAGGTGTCGCGCTGGATTTGTCAGTCGATCCGGGAATTGAAAGACGAAATTACCGATGAGGAGCTCGCCTCCTTTTTCAAGGTCATGCTGATTCTCAACCGCTATCTCGGCGGGGAGGAAGACGGGGACGGAGAAGAAATCGGGAACAAGGACGGGAAGAGAATTAAAGAATAAAAAATACAGGCCGAAGCGCCGCAATCGGACGGCGGCGTCGGTTTTTATCCGAACGGGCCGGATCGCCTTTTAAAGGGCGATTGTCCCGTTTGCTCTCTGCTGTCTGCATTTTATTTGGAAAAGAGGATTTACCGTAGATGAACCGATTTGTATTGTTCACCGATTCGGGCTGCGATCTCACGAAGGCGCTGATTGCCGAGTGCGGAGCGGAGCTTGTCAATCTGGGTGTGGAGATCGGCGGCCAGGCCATCGATCCCGGAGCCGTGGAGGATCTTAAAAAATTTTACGACGGGATGCGTCAGAACAAGGATACCAAGACCTATGCGGCCAACACCGAGCAGTTTCTCGATGCTTTCGAGCCGCATCTTGCCGCAGGCGAGGATATTCTCTACATTGCCTTTTCCTCGGGGCTGAGCTCAACCTGCGGCAGTGCGATTCTGGCGGCAAATGAGCTTTCAGAGAAATATCCCGGGCGCCGCGTCGTGGTCTGGGATTCCAAATGCGCCTCTCTCGGCGAGGGCCTGATGGTCTATTTCGCGGGAGAAATGAAAAAAGAGGGCGCCGGAATCGACGAGATCGTGGCGGCGCTGGAAGAGAAGCGCCCGCATCTCTGTCATCGCTTCACGGTGGACGATCTGGTCTATTTAAAGCGCGGCGGCCGCATTTCGTCGGCAACCGCTCTGCTCGGCTCGCTTCTTTCGATCAAACCCACGCTGCACATCACCGACGAGGGCAAGATTGTGAGCATCGGCAAGGCGCGGGGAAGGAAGAACGCGATCCGTGCGCTTTTTGAGGATATGAAGGAGCTGGCTGTGAATCCCGCCGAGCAGACGGTTTTCATCAGCCATGCCGACTGTCCTGAGGATGCCGCGGCGCTGGCCGAAATGATCCGGACCGCCTTTTCGCCCAAGCGGATCGAAATCGGCTCGATCGGACCGGTCATCGGCTCCCATTCGGGGCCGGGCACACTGGCGCTCTTCTTCCTCGGCTCGAGGCGATAATATGAAAAGCGCAGTCAGAGAATCGGGCGGGATTTTGTGCCCGGAGAACAGAAAGCAGACAGAGAGAGATACGGCGATGAAAATTAACGGAGCTTCTTATTATCGAATGACGCTTTCGGCGGCAAATGCGTTGGACAACAACAAGACCGCCGTCAACAACATGAATGTCTTCCCGGTTCCCGACGGGGACACGGGCATCAACATGACCCTGACGCTGAGTTCCGTGCGGGAGATCGGGGAAAACACGGGCAGCCTGGGCGAGTGCGCCAAAAAGGTGGCCGATCTTGTTCTGCGGAGCGCCCGCGGCAATTCGGGGGCCATTCTTTCGCTCTTCTTCCGCGGCATCGCCAAGGCGCTGGCCGGCAAAGAGGAGGCCGATACGCGGATTATGGCGCAGGCCTTCGCCCGGGGAAGCGAAGAGGCCTACAAGGCGGTGATGAACCCCACGGAGGGAACGATTCTCACCGTGATGCGCCGCACGTCCGAGCAGGCTTTGGAAATTACCGAAAATGCCTATCAGGAGGATCCGGTCGGCTTTTTCGCTCATCTTGTCACCGTAGCCGAGGCGGAGCTGGCCAGAACGCCCGAGCTTCTGCCGGTTCTCCGGCAGGCCCATGTCGCGGACGCGGGCGGATACGGCTTTGTCATCATTCTTTCGGGAATGCTGGCTTCGCTGGAGGGAAAGGACGTGGTGGCC
>CALXKW010000091.1 GCA_944389045.1 uncultured Clostridia bacterium
ATGTCATCGGAACTGCTTACCGACTCGGTGCCGATGGCGGTGATGCGGTCACCAAACGCGAAGGTATCGCTGCCTTCCGCGTAGCTCGCCACATCCGATGCGTCGACCACATAGACGCCGGGCGTATAATAGATAGAAGCGGGGAAGAGCTTGCGGGCCACATAGGATTCGAGATCGGGATATTCCTTGATTGCGGCCAGATAGGAATCGTCGCTGTCAATCGAGACGGTGGTGATGCCGAGGCGGGGGCGACCGGAAACATAGCCCTTTTCGATGAGTTCCGACGCGATTTCCGTGAGCGTTCGGTAGGGAATGGCAAATCCTATGCCTTCCACTGCGGTCTCGCCCACTTTGGCATTCACCATGCCGATGAGCTGTCCGTTGAGGTCGAAAAGACCGCCGCCCGAGTTGCCTCGGTTTACGGCCGCACTGGTTTGGATAACCTCCATGGTGGTGCCTTCTACCGTAATGGTGCGGGCCAGAGAGGAGAGTATACCGTCGGTCACGGTATTGCCGAGAACGCCCAGAGGGTTGCCGATGGCGATGACCGACTGTCCGAAAACGAGCTCGCTGTCTTCACTGGGAAGAACGACGGCAGGAAGGCCGGAGGCGTTGATTTTCAAAACGGCGATGTCGGTGCGGGAATCGGTTCCGACCACTTCTGCATAGTAGGTGGTGTTGTTGTTCAGGGTGACTTTAATTTCGTTCTGTCCCTCAATAACATGGTTGCAGGTAAGGATATAGGAATAGGAAAGGGAATCGCGGCTGACCCAGATCAGTCCGCTGCCGCTCGAGGTGCTGTTCTGCGTGGTAGCGGAAATCATAACCACCGAATCGACTGCTTTGGAGGCGGCATTGGCATAGGCGTCTTCGTACTGCAGCTCGCTGGGATTGACCCAAGGCGTGATATTGCCGGAGTCGCCGGTCGGGGATTTCAGGGTGTACTGGGGGTTGTTTTTACGAAGAAGATAGATCGTCATGGCCGAAAGCATAACCGAGATGGCCAGAAAAACGACCGACAGGGTAAGCATTACGGTGACGCGGGTTTGTTTCTTATTCTTTTTTCCTTCAGAAAAACGAGGAGTGTAGGTGCTCTTTTCCGCCGAACCGGCATAGGCTTCGGCACCGCCGCGGTAGGAACTGCCGTTGGCGTTGAAGCCGTAGGCGTTGTAGCCGTTGGCGCTGTAGCCGTTGGCGCTGTAGCGCGAATCGCCGCCGTTCTGCGAGCCGAAGACAATCTCATAGCTGCCGTCGCCTGCTGCTTTTTCTTCGCCGTTCTGCCGCGTCTGCGACTCTTCCGGCTTTTTGTTCTCGATATTTTCCGTGTCCTTCTCGTCGGGAGAGGGAAAGGTATGGTTATTTTCCATGATTCAAATCAGACCTTGCTTTCTGGCGACCGCCGGCAAAACGAATTTTTCTGCCGAAGGGTCTTCCGGGTATCTGTCCTTAGTATAATCACACTCTGTGACGTTTTAATGAAGGCTTCCCAAAAAAAAGCTGAATTAGCTGAATACTTTCAATTGGGGAAGAGCCTCCGTACTGCTATCCGGAAGATTAAAATCCGGGCGAAAAACGACCGGATTTTCTAAAAGCGATCTTTACATCCGGCCTATTTCTCAAACAGGGTTTGGCGTTGATCTGTTTTTTCAAAAAAGGCTCGAACGAAGAAAAATGTGAAAATAAACTCAGCCGAGAAAACGGTAAGTCGTCTTCTGGGTGTAGGTTTCTCCCGCATGTAGGACCGGAGAAGGAAATTCCGGACGGTTGGGGGAATCGGGCAGGCGGTTGCACTCGAGGGCCACCGCGCCGTTGGCGGTCTGCGGATAGCGGCCGAAGAATCGATTGTCCTCGGTCATGAAATTGCCTGTATAGATCTGAATGGCACGCTCGGTGGTCTCGATCTCCATAGTGATACCGGTTTTTTCGCTGTGAAGGCGGGCAGCAGGGCTTTTTCCGTTCAGGCGGAAGCCGTGGTCATAGCCGCCCCCGATTTTGAGCTGGGGATCGTCGGAGTCGATATCCCTGCCGATCTTTTTCGGAACGGTGAAATCGAAGGGCCCTCCCGCGGTGGGGAGAAGCCTTCCCGTGGGGATCAGAATCTCGTCTACTTCCGCGATGGCATCGGCCTGAATTTCGAGAATCTGGTCCCGGACATTTTCCTCCCCCACGCCGCCGATGTTGAAATAGGCGTGGTTGGTCAGATTGATAACGGTATCGGCGTCACTCTTTGCAGCGTATTCAATCGTGAGAGCATTATCCTGAAGCGTATAAGTGACCCGGATGGTCAGTCCTCCGGGATAACCCTCCTCCCCGTCGGGAGAGTAAAGAGAAAGGGTAAGAAAGTCCTCGCCGAAATCGGAGAGGGTCCAGATTCTGTTGGAATAACCGATTTTGCCGCCGTGAAGATGCGCTCGATTTTTCTCGTTGAGCGCCAGCGTGTAGGTTTTTCCGTTCAGGGTGAAGCGCCCTTCGCCGATGCGATTGGCATAACGCCCTACAATCGAGCCGTGATACTCGGTGTCGCGCAGATATCCCTCCATATCGGAAAATCCGCAGACACATTCCACGCCCCGGTATTTCAGCGAGGCGATGCGGGCGCCGTAGTCGAGAATCGTGACCGAAGTTTTTCCGAGAGAAAGGGTGTGGGCAAAGACGTCGGCCTCACCGGCTTTGCCGAAGAAACTGGTTTTCATCATAAGCAATACCTCTTTGTTGCTGCAGATTATGGAAGGTTACCGCCGTTTTTTGGCCTGCGGAAGGCGCATAGGCAGAACGGCGGGTGAATAGATATGGTGCGGGAGGTTGTTCGGATAAAGATGAAAGAGAAAAAAAATTACCGTAAAAAAATTTATGCGCTGCTTCTGGCGCTTCTTCTCTCCTCGGCGCTTCCGGCACTGGCTGCCAAAAGCCCGCTGGCGGGAGAGTATCGGGGAAACGCAGCCGCTCCCGAAACCTCCGAAGGGAAAGAGAGCGGCGGAAAGTCTTTGGAGCAGAACGAACCTGTCCCTCCTGTGAGGGAGAGCGAAGACTCTTCTCCAAAGGACAAGGCCGCGGATACCCCTTTGACGGAGGATGACCGCCCTCGGGACAATTATCCCGAAAGCGTCGTATGCGAGGGGGCGGATTTCCTTGTTCGGCTATAGCCCGTACAGAGTCGGGTATAAACGGCGGTCAGACGCCTTGTATGCCGGAACCACGGCCGCGGCTTTATTGATCGGATTTTTCCGCCTTTTCTATTTCGATGCCGTTTTCCTCCAGAAGCGGGACGAGCTTTTCTGCCACCCGTTCGCAGTCGTATGGCCCCATGACGCGGGAAAGATTCAGCGTGCCGCCCCCCTCAAATTCCATGACATAATAGAAGCTTCCGGAGGATCGCTCGTATTCGGTGACCGAAAGAATGTCGCGGTAGCCGTAGCTTTCGCCCGAAAAGGGGAAGAAGCCGCTGCGGTCGAGAATGGCGTCGCTTTGGAAAAAGACACCGCGGCAGGCCGTGAGCGTAACCAATAGCACGGACAGAACGAGAACGCCCTTTTTGGTCACTTTTACGATCGGATGAGGAGGGACACGGCGAAGCAGGCGAAGATAAGGGCGATAGGCCGCGTAGCGCCGGCGCGCGAACAGACGGAGAACGATCCGGCTGGCCGAAACCGAGCAGACCGCTGCCGATACGAGCACATAGGGAATGACGCCGGAAAGTCCGCCGAGCGTGGCGCCGGTGAAGAAGACCGCGCCGGTGGAGACCACCGCGGCGGCTGCCCCGTAAAGAACTCCATAAAAAAGGAGAAACAAGGGGAGGCAAAGAAGGCAGGAGACAACCAAAAGGGGAAGAGAACTGTTCTTTCGAACTGCCGCCTGCATGGAGGAAAGAGAGGATGCCTCGGGATTTCCGGTCTTGATCGCCTCGGGAGGGAGCGTTCCGGAGGAGAAGACAATATGGCGGATATAATCGGGCAAAAGTTTATAACGCGAGGGCATACGGAGCACTTTTTCACGGTTGCCGAGCAGAAAGTCATTGTAGTCCGCCGAGGAATAGACCGCGCTCTTCCACTCGACGGTACGGGCATAGCGCAGGGCTATCACGGTCTCGTCGTAGTCGGCGCCGTTTCCGCTCGGAGCAAAAATGTCGAAGCCGAAGATCCGGTTCATTTCGTTTTTCAGATCGCGATAGGCGCGCGCTGTCAGCTCAGGGTCAGCAGCAAGGGCGGCGAAGGAGGGAAGATAGGGGACAAGACTTTCGGCCAAAGTCCGATAACAGATAGCCATGCGCTCGGTGCTCTCAATATAGGGAAAATAACGGCATACGAAATCGCCGGGATTGATATAGGGAAGAAGATCGTAGGGCATGAAAAAATAGAGCGGCTCGGTTTTGTCGAGGCGAATGCGCGCTTCCAGCGTGGAAGGAACCGCGACGTAGTTTCCGGGCAGCGGGCTGTAGACGAAATCGATGCTGTATAGGCCGAAATCATAGCGGTTGACATAGCTGGCGATCTCGGTGGCTTCGGCGTTCTTTTTCTGTTCACGGATAACGTCGGTGCTTGCCGACTGCGGACGGAGAATATTTTGTCGGACAGCGAGCTGTTCGCGAAACGCGGCGGTGATATCGGGGTCGTTCTGTTTTTTTCTGGTAAAGGGCATGAGATCGGTTTCCTCCTTGGGCCGTACAGCGCCGCCTCTTTTCGAGCTTTGGAAATAAAATCGTTCTGTTCCGGGAGGGGCGACTGTTTCCATTATAACATCAATTTTCCAAAAAGCAAGAAGGGTTTTGCGGTTTTGAGAAAAAAAGCGTCACAGCATTGTGCGCGATGAAAGATTCCTTTTCGAGAATGAAGATTCTAAGGAAATGCTGAAATAAAAGAAGTTCCTATTTACAAAACGGTTTTTTTATGATAGAATAAGAGAAAATCTGTGAAAAAACGATGAAGGGGCATTTGACTGGAGAGACGAAGATATGGAAGTGGAAATCAATCTTGGGGTTCTTTGGAAAAGCTTTTTGAAGCACCTTTGGGCCATTATACTGATCGCGCTTTTGGTAACGCTTTTGGTGACGGTTTATACTGCTTGGTTTGTTACTCCGGTGTACCGGGCCACGGTAGAAGCGTCGGTTATGATCAACGATATGAATCAGACGCAGATCAGCAATCTCAATACCACTATCGCGCTGATGGGAACCTATGCCCGCCTTGTGACTTCGGACGCGACCATGGAAGAGGCGTCGCGGCTGGTGCGAAATGAGTACTCGGTGTCGCAGATTCGGTCTATGGTCAACGTAACCTATGAGCAGGGCGGTGTGATTCTTTATATTTCTGTGTCCAGTGTCAGCCCGGAACATGCGGCAACCCTTGCCAATCAGGTGGCGGTAGCGGCACAGGAGACGATCGATCTTGCCGAAATGCAGATCACGCGCAGTGCAGTAACCCCAGGCTCCCCGACCTCGCCTTCGCTGACCAAGAATATTCTGATTGCGTTTGTTTTCTCATTTGCGGCGGCCTATCTGCTCTTTCTTCTGATCGATCTTTACAACAATAAGATTGCTTCGGAAAAACAATTGGCCAATCTTCTGGATCTTCCTGTGATCGGAAGCATACCGGCGGTCGATGCAGCAGAGACACAGAAGAGATAACGGCGGAGGATGATTAAGATGGAAAATAAAAATTCTGTATGGGTCTCGCGCTCTCCGAGGATACCGGTGTCCCGACCCCTTCTGCTTACCGAAGAGTCGTTTCCTTCCGTGGTGAGGGAGTCCTATAACTCGATTCGCACCAATCTGCTCTCGCTTCTTTCGGACACGAAAAACGAGTCCAAACAGATCTGTTTTACCAGTCCCGCTCCGGCAGACGGAAAAACGCTGAACTGCGCTAATATCGCCATTACCTTTGCCGAAATGGGAGCCAACGTGCTGCTTGTCGATGCAGATATGCGCAAGCCCCGGCTGCATCGTATCTTCCGGGTCTCTTCCGAGCCTGGATTGTCGGAGTGCCTCATCGGTTCGTGTGCCTTTGATAAAGCTATATTGCCATGCAAGGAAAAAGGGCTTTATCTTCTTCCGGCGGGTAAGGCTTTGGCAAATCCGACCGATCTGATTCTTTCCGACCGCTTCGATGCGCTTCTCGAATCCTTCGCGCCTCGCTTTGAGTATGTTTTTATCGACGCGCCTCCGGTGGGACTTTTTACTGACGCCGCTATCATCAGCCGCAAGACACTCGGCGCGGTTCTTGTGTGCAAAAGCGGGTCTACCCGTATCGATTCCGCACACAAGGCTAAGGATGCCATCACCCAGGGCGGCGGCCATGTGATCGGAGCACTTTTGAACGGTGTGGATTTAGGAAAATACGGGCGCGCGAAAAAGAGAAAATCCGGCTATGCATATGATTATGAAGCCGTGTTTTCGGACGAGGAGAAAATGCCTCCGTCGGATAAAAACGACGGGTGAACGCTTGATTTTCTGACTGTTTCCGCAGATTCTTATTCCTTTATTCCTGTCTTTGGGGCGAGAAGCTGATTCTTTTCAAATGATTACCCCCAAAATATATCTTTAGTCAATATATCTTTATATCTTTTCAATCGAAAAGGCGCCCGGTATGATGTGTTGCAACATACCGGGCGCCTTCTTGCGCTCCTGCTCTTTTTCAGGAAACATGACCGCAGATAGAATCGTGTATTAAGGAATTCGGTCGTCGCCGACTCTCCTAACGCATCACCTGAACCGAAAGCGCTTTCTCGATCGGCGAAATTACGATTTCCTTTTCGTGAAAAATTTCCCCGTCGGCACAAAGGGTGCCCGCATTTTCAAAGCGAACCGCTTTGGCGCGTTTGTAGTGAAGAAAGGAGGAATATTTGCGGCAGACCGTACCGTCTGCATTGAGATGCTTTCCCTTGCGGTAGCCTAAGAAAAAGGCGAGAAATTTGAGTCGGGAAATTTTGTCCACCCAGAAGAATTCGATCAGGCCGTCGTCGAGACGCGCTCGGGGAGCACAGTGAAATCCGCCTCCATAATAACCGCCGTTGGCGGCAAGGCAGAGAAGAAAACAACCGTGTAGCTCTTCTTCTTCTCTGTCTTCGCCGGTTACGGTCAGATCGAAGCGGCGGCCCAACGGGCGAAAAAGTGTGAGAAGAACGCCGATCATATAGGCGAAACTGCCGCGGAAAAGAGGAAAGCGCTTTATTTTATGTGTCAGCGAAACCACGTCGCAGTCGAATCCCAGATTAATTTCGTTGGCGGCGCAGCGTGAGCCGAAGCGGAGCAGATCGATCCGGTTCGGTTCCCCGGGGAAATCCTTTCTGAGAGGGAAATTGCGGGCAAAATCGTTTCCCGTACCGAAGGGGTGAATCACCAGAACGACGGTGTCGGCGTGGCCGGAGGAGAGAACGGCATTGACCGCTTCAAAGACGCTTCCGTCTCCGCCCCAGACATGTATTTCGGCTGCAGGGTCTTTCAGACAGAGGCCTCGGATGATCTCAACGGCGTGCCCGGCTCTCTCGGTTTTGAAGACCGGGATGCCGGGAGCCTCGATTGCGGGCGTCTTTTTGGAGTTGATGACGATATAGCTTCCCATGGATGCGGCAAATTCCCGGTTAGAGATCACAGTTGTTGACCGTCCGGGGAAAGGGCGTCACGTCGCGGATGTTGGAAATCCCGGTCAAGTACATGACACAGCGTTCGAATCCCAGTCCGAAGCCGGCGTGCCTCGCCGAACCGTATTTTCTGAGATCGAGATAGAAATCGTAGCTTGCCCGGTCAAGACCGAGCTCGTCGATCCGTGCGGAGAGCTTGCCGTAATCGTCTTCTCTCTGGGAGCCGCCGATAATCTCTCCGATGCCGGGAACAAGGCAGTCCATTGCGGCGACCGTCCGCCCGTCTTCGTTGAGCTTCATGTAGAAAGCCTTGATTTCCTTGGGATAGTCGGTGACAAAAACCGGGCGCTTGAAGACCTGCTCGGTGAGATAGCGCTCGTGTTCGGTCTGAAGATCGCATCCCCAGAAGACTTTATAGGCGAAGCTGTCGTTGTTTTTAGAAAGAATTTCGACGGCCTCGGTATAACTTATGCGGGCAAAGGAAGAGTCGGCCACATGGCGAAGGCGCTCGAGAAGGCCTTTGTCCACATAGGTGTTCAGAAAATCCATTTCTTCGGGGGCGTTTTCGAGAACATAGCGGATGATGAACTTCAGCATGGCCTCGGCCACCTCCATGTTGTCTTGGAGGTCGGCAAATGCCATCTCGGGCTCGATCATCCAGAATTCGGCAGCGTGCCGCGTGGTGTTGCTGTTTTCCGCCCGGAAGGTGGGACCGAAGGTATAGATATTCCGGAAGGCCATCGCAAAGGTCTCGCCGTTGAGCTGTCCGCTCACGGTCAGATTGGTCTTTTTGCCGAAAAAGTCTTTTGAGAAGTCCACTTTGCCGTCTTCTGTGCGGGGAAGGTTCTCAAGGTCGAGCGTGGTGACCTGAAACATTTCACCGGCACCCTCGCAGTCACTTCCTGTGATGAGCGGCGTGTGAACGTAAAGAAAATCTCTCTCCCGGAAGAATTGATGGATGGCAAACGCGGCAAGGGACCGGATCCGGAAGACGGCCTGAAAAAGGTTGGTTCTGGGACGAAGATGGGTGATGGTGCGCAGATACTCGGTTGTATGACGCTTCTTCTGTAACGGATAGTCGGGGGTGGAAGCGCCCTCGCATACGACCGATGCGGCCTGAATTTCAAAGGGCTGCTGCGCCTCGGGGGTCGCGGTGAAGACCCCTTCGATGATGACGGGCGATCCGATGTGCGGTTTGGGGGGTGCCTGGAAGTTCG
>CALXKW010000092.1 GCA_944389045.1 uncultured Clostridia bacterium
GGGCGCGCGATAGGAGGAGGTCTCTTCGTCAAAATATTTCCGATTGAGCGCGTCGCGCAGCGCCGCCGCCTTCTCCCGATAGAAGGAAGCCCGCTCGTGATGCGAAAGGATGTCGGAAATTTTGGCCAAGGTCGAAAGGCTTTTGAAGAGATAGCAGGGGGCGGAGAGAAAAGCGCCTTCGGGCGGAAGTCCGGATTCGTATCCGGGCGGCAGCCAGTCCCCCAGAACGCTGCCGGGAAGACCGTCCGGCCCGAGCCGTCCGAGCTGAAAGTCCATATTCCGGCAGAGGGCGGGGTTATAGGCCTCCAGATAGGCCTTTCCTCCGTTCCGATAGAGCTGCCAGACGATTTCATAGATGCAGTCTGTCCATTCGGGCGAGTAGGAAAAGCCCCATTGGGTGGAAGGGAAAATAAGGCTGAGCTCTCCGTCCTCTCGGAGAGAATCGGTCATATCGGCCATCCATTTGTCGAAAAAGGGAAGGGCTTCGAGAAGATACATGGCGCTTTCGGCAATGACGCCGGTATCGCCGGTCCAGGGGTTTTTCTCGAAAACAGGCGTGTCGGTGGGGATGGCGTGCATGTTGTTCCGGAGGGTTTGGCGCAGGCTTTCAAAGCAGGTATTCAAAAGAGGCTCCGAGCAGGAGAACTGCGAGCGGTCGGCAAAGTCGCCCGAAACCTGCATGGCGGTCAGAGCGGTGAGAGGAAGATCGTCCAGAGCGCCGAGGATCTCGACAAAGCGAAAGCCGTAATAGCTGAACTTCGGCTCATAGTCCACCCAGCCGCTGTCGCCGACAAGAATCTCGTCGGTCTGCAGTTCCCCTTCCACAAAATCCTGATCCAAAAAGACGCGCCCGTTTTCCAGGCGTTCGCCGTAACGGATCCGGAGGGTCTGTCCGGGGGAGGCTTTTGCTGTGAGATGACAGAAGCCTACGAACATCCGGGAAAAATCGGCGATCTGAACCGTTTCGGAAACCCTCACGATCGAGACCGGATGCGCGCATTCCCGAAGCTTGATGATAGGAACCCCGTCCGCCGCGACCGGTTTTCCCTTGGGAGCTACGGCGAGAACGGCGTTCGGCCATTCTCGGTCGTCAAAGCCGGGATACTCCCAGCCGAACAGGGCTTGGGCGCGTTTTCCGTCGAAGCTTTGTCCGGTATACAGACAGCAGCGGGTGATCGGACCGGGAACGCTTCGGAAGGAGGTGTCGCTTACGATGAGTTCTTCCTTGCCGCTTTTCAGACGCAAAGAAAGTGCCGCAATCAGTTTGGGTTCATCGTGCCAGTTCTCTTTGTGATGGTTCCAGACGTTCGGAACCCGCATGGCGTAAAAGCCGCGTCCCAGCTCTACCGATAAAACATTTTCGCCGGATACGACCAAAGCGCTGACGTCGTATTCCGAGACATAGATCCGGCGGTCGAAGTCGGTGAAGGCGGGTTCAAAGTGCGCCTCGGTCACAGGCAGTCCGTTTATTTTGGCATCGTGATAGCCGAGTCCACAGAGGGTGAGGCGGGCAGAGACTGCCTCTTCCGAAAGACGGAAAGTCTTTCGGAAGAGCGGAGCATAATCCCGCGGCGCATCGACGGCCGGACATGCGATCCATTTGGCGTTTTTCAGGTGTCGGAGCATATAGATTTCCTCCTTAGCTCTTATTTCGGGAAATAGCGGACGACCCGTTCCCGGATGGGGTGGCAGAGAAAAACGGGAAAAAAGGCGGCTTTCTTTGCCGGCGTTCCTTCCTGTGATTTTTCTGTGTTCTTTTTTTCCTTTTTCTGAATCTTTCGTGAAGTTGTATACAGTTTCTCTTAAACTGTCGCTTTTGTAACAATTATTTCGAAACTGATTGTTGTCAAAGCGACATCTGTATATTATAATATCGCTGAACTCGGTTTTTGTCAAGGCATAGAGACAAGATTTTCGAGAAAAATAGTAAAGTGGAAATTTTATACAGGAGTGACGGTATGATTAAACTGTTGAGAAGAATGAAAGCGCGCGAATGGCTGATGGTGCTTGTCTGTGTTCTCTTGATCATCGGGCAGATCTATTTTGATCTCACGATGCCCGATTATATGAAGGAACTCACCGAGATGATTCAGCTGCCGGGAAGTTCTCAGAGTGAGATTCTGACGGTAGGCGCCAAAATGCTCGGCTGTGCTTTAGCCAGTATGGCGCTGGCGGTGGCCTGCGGGTATCTTTCGGCTCAGATCGCGGCCGGCTTCAGTTACACCCTCCGCGAGGAGCTCTTCGACAAAGTGGCCGATTTCGGCAAACGCGAGATGGACGGCTTTTCGGTTCCGAGCCTGATCACCCGTACCACCAACGATGTGACGCAGATTCAGATGCTGATCTCCATGGGGCTGCAAATGCTGGTCAAGGCGCCGATTATGGCGGTTTGGGCGGTTTTGAAAATCGTCAACAAAAGCTGGGAGCTTTCGATGGTCACCGGCGGATTTGTGCTGGTTCTGCTTCTCATGATGGGCGTCATGCTGGTGATTTTGATTCCTCGCTTCCGCCGCGTGCAGAAGATGACCGACGACATCAACCGGATCGCGCGTGAGAACGTGAGCGGGATCAATGTCGTGCACGCCTTCAACGCCGAGGAATACCAGAATAAAAAGTTTGCAGTGGCCAACGACGCTCTGACGAATACCCAGCTTTTTAACCAGCGGACCTTTTCGCTTTTGATGCCCACCATGACGCTGGCGATGAACGGCCTCTCTCTGGCCATCTACTGGCTCGGCGCCTATTTGATCGAGAAAATTTCCCTGACCGATGCTATGGCGCGCATCTCGCTTCTCGGCGACGTGGTGGTCTTTAACACCTACGCGACCTATGTGGTCATGTCTTTGATGATGATCGTTATGATCTTCATGATGCTTCCGGCCGCTCAGGTCTCGGCCGGCCGTATTCTGGAGGTTTTGGAGCAAAAGAGCGATATTGTTTCCGGGAAGCGGACCGAGGGCAAGACGGTCGGAACGGTGGAGTTTCAGAACGTCTCTTTCCGCTATCCTGACGGCGGCGGCGAGGTGTTGAAAGACATCAGCTTCAAGGCTGAGAAAGGTGAGACGATCGCCTTTATCGGGGCCGGCCTTCAGTCCCGAGCTGATGGAAAAATCCATTTCCTTTTTTGAGGAATTCCGGAAGCTGATGGCCTATTACCAATGCGCTATGATGGAGATCGAGACAAAATTCAACGTGCTCAACGAGGAGTTTTCTCTACAGTATGACCGCAATCCCATCAGCAACATCAAAACCCGTCTGAAAAAGCCTCTCAGTATCCGCGACAAACTTTTGCGGCAGGGGCTTCCCGTTACGCTTTCGACCATGGTGGAAGGGCTTCAGGATGTGGCGGGCGTGCGGGTGGTCTGCGCTTTTCAGTCGGACGTCTATCTTCTGGCGGAGGCGCTGTTGAAGCAGGACGATATCACGCTCATTTCGCGCAAGGACTATATCGAGAATCCGAAGCCCAACGGTTACCGGAGCCTGCATCTGATCGTCGCCGTGCCCATTTTTCTGGCACACGAGAAGAGAATGATGAAGGTGGAAATTCAGCTTCGCACGATTGCCATGGATTCCTGGGCGAGCCTCGAACATCAGCTGTGCTACAAGAAAAGCGTGGATTTCAACGAGGCGATGGCGGCGGAGCTTCTATACTGCGCCGGACTCAGCCGGGAACTGGATCTTCGGATGGATTCTCTCCGGAATTTGGTGCAGAACGAGGCCGTATCGGCGGAGCTCTGGGCGAATGCTCCGACCTTGCCGTGAAAAAGCGTCTCTTATCAAGCCGATAGTCGGAACAAACAGCCGCGGAACACCGCGGCTGTTTTTGCCCCAAAAGGGTTTGACAACAGGCCAAAAAGATGCTATAATCATACTGTATACATCTGGTCGTTTGTCAACTTCCGCCGCGGCGTTTGGACAGGCCGTTTTTTCTCTTCCGAATACACGGGTGCATGACCGCGCCTCTCTGCGGAGCTCTTTTCATGCGGGCGATGCGGTGAAATAAGCAAAACCATCTCTTTGTCAAGGCCTACAACAAGGGCTCTTTTCATGCGGACGATGCGGTGAAATAAGCCATCTGTGTTTGGGTGCGATGAAAAGAGCGTGCAGGAAAAGAAGCTTTTGGAAAAGCGTGAGCGGATTTTCGGCCGAAATCGTAGAGAGCCGGTTTCTGCCGGCGGAGAAAGACCGGGAACCTGCCGACGGAGTCCGCCGGCGCGACGGCTATTGTGATCGGGGGAGGGCCTATGCCGGATATCGAATTGTGGGACGCGCTCTACGGCAATCGCGCGCTCAAGGCGCTTTTGGCGGAGGATATCGCCGGAAACAAGCTTTCCCACGCCTATATTTTCGAGGGACCGGAAAACAGCGGCAAAAAAACGCTGGCCCGCATCGTGGCCGCGGCCATGGCAGAGCATGAGAGCGATGTTCGGAAAATTCTTTCGGGAATTTCCCCCGACGTCATCGAAATCGATCTTCCCGAAAAACGAAAGACTATCGGGGTGGATACCGTGCGGGAAATGAAGCTTGCCTCCTGTCTTCGTCCCAACGATCTTGACTACAAGGTCTTTATCGTCGATCACGCCGAAGCGTTGACGCTCTCGGCGCAGAATGCGCTTCTGAAGCTGATCGAGGAGCCGCCGGCCGGTGTCTATCTTCTTCTGCTTACCAAAACTCTCTCCGCGCTTCTTCCAACCATCCGTTCCCGCGCGCCGGTCTTGCGGATGCAGGCTTTTTCTGCTGAGGAACTGACCGAACTGCTTCTGGAACATTCGACCGAAGCGTCCCGCTTTTTTGAAAGAGACCGGGAGACCTTCGCTGCGATTGTACGTTCCTCAGGCGGCGCCTATGGCGAGGCCATGGCCCGCATTGCGGCCGCCAATGACAAGAAAAACGACCCAAACGACGCGGTTCTCGGCCTACTGGAAGCTCTCTGCGAGCGGGATCGGGTGCTGCTTTCGGCGAGGATCTGGGCGCTTCCCCCCGAGCGGGAGGCCTTCCGGCAGACGACGCTGCTTCTTCTTTCAGCCGTGCGGGATATTATGGCCTATCGACTGACGGGCGGGGATTGCGACTATCTTTTTCCGCGCGGGGAGAAAACGCCGGCTTTTGCCGCGCGGCTATCCATCGACCGTCTGCTGAAAATAAGCGACGCGGTCACGACTTTGGAGAAGGATGCCCTTTACAATCCCAACGTGCAGGGGGCCAAAGCGCTTCTCTTTACCAAACTCTCCGGAGTTTAAGTATTCGAAAGTTTGTTCTCGGGCGCTTGAAAACACAGAAGTTTTAACTTCTGTGAAGCCTGATTTTACAGACGGCTCTTTGTGGAGTTCGCTCCGAAAAGTCCGGTTTATGAAAATAAGAAAGGGTTAAGAAAATCGTGGACAATCAGGAAAACAACAGCTTTGTTTCCGAAGATCTTGAGGAAGATGTCGAGATTATCGGCATTTCTTTCCGCGGCTCGGGAAAAGTATATTATTTCGGCGCAAACGGCAATACCGCTCGCGAGGGCGAGCACGCGATCGTGGAGACCGCACGGGGTGTGGAGTACGGAAAGGTCTCTCTGACCAATACTTACGTCAAACGGAAGACGCTGGTTCTCCCGCTGAAAAATGTGATTCGCATTGCCAACAAAAACGACGATCTGCGCTTTGAAGCCAACCGGGAGCGGGAAAAGGAAGCGTTTGCCGTCTGCCAGAAGAAAATCGCCGAGCATAAGCTCGATATGAAGCTGATCGATGTCGAATATACCTTTGACAATTCCAAGCTTCTTTTCTATTTTACCTCCGACGACCGCGTGGATTTCCGGGAGCTGGTCAAGGATCTCGCGGGCTATTTCCGCACGCGCATCGAGCTTCGTCAGATCGGCATCCGGGACGAAGCCAAAATCATGGGGGGGTTGGGAATCTGCGGCCGTCCCTTCTGCTGCAGCACCTTTCTGCCCGACTTTGTTCAGGTCTCGATCAAGATGGCCAAAGAACAGAATCTCTCGCTGAATTCCGCCAAAATCTCGGGGGCCTGCGGCAGACTGATGTGCTGTCTGCGCTACGAATACGACACGTATCAGGAGGCGCTTCGCCGGATGCCGAAGAACGACACGCCGGTCGAAACGCCCGACGGGCCGGGGGTGGTCACCGAAGTCAAGCCGCTGGAAGGAATCGTCAAGGTCCGCCTGAACAATGAAAACGAAAAGCAGCCGAAGTCCTATCCGCTCGACCTTTTGAGGCCGGCCGACAAGAAGTCCGCCGAAACGGGCGATATGGTCAGGGAGAGCGCCGGAAAGGAAAAGGGTGCGGCGGGAGGAAAACGCATAGGTGACGCGGGAAATGGCGCGGAAGCCTCGGCCGCTCTCACGCCGGACAAAACCGCCGAGCGGTCTGCCGAAGCGCCGGAGGACGCGCCCGGCATACCGGATCTGAAGGGAAACCGGACGGCGCCCGGGCAGGGTTCTTCCTCCTTTAAGGAGAATGCCGCGCGTGGCCGTTCCAAAAATCGCCGCGGAAGGGGAAAGCCCGGCGCCCGGGAGTCCGGCCGACCGGAAAAGAACGGCGAGGAAAACGCCCGTCCGCAGGCACAGGGCGAGAAGAGCGCCGCCGATCGCGACAAAGGCGGAAACTACGGCCGCAGCGGAGAGCCGACCGGAGGGAAAAAAGCGCAGACCCGTCCCGCCCGACCGGGAGAGGATAAAAAAGAAGGACGCGAGAGAGGCAGCAGAAGCGACAGAGAGAAGAAAAGCGGCCGTAATCCGGCCGCGCCTGCTAAAACGGCGGAGCGCGGAGAACCGAGCGGGAACCGCGCGGCTTCGGATAGCGCTGTGAAGGAAAATATTGAAAAACAAGACGCTGTCAAGGAGAATGCCGGGCGGGAAGGCGGCGCGAAAGAAGAGGGAAGAATGAACTACGCGCCCCTTCCCAGCAATTCGGTCAGGCGCGGGAGTCGGAACCGCTGGTCAAGACCCAGTGTATCCGGCGACAAGAGCGGCCAAAACGGAAAAGGCGATAAAAACGAAAAGTGAAAAGCGAAAATCCAAGATAAATTCCGGAAAAAACGTAAAATAAAAAATAAATGCGATTGGAACGCCCGAAAAACAGGTCGAAAACCTTTCGCATTTATTGTATTATTTTTTAAAATTCCGGAAAAAAAGAAAAAGGAATTGACAAGCGTCACAATGTCGTGTATAATGTGATTATCATGGAACGGAGGTATAATCATGGCTTACAAGATCAATGTGGATGAGTGCATCGGATGCGGTGCCTGCGCGGAAGAGTGCCCTGTCGGCGCCATCAAGGAGGCGGACGGCAAGTATGCGATCAATGCCGACGAGTGCATCGAGTGCGGTGCCTGCGAAGGCGTTTGCCCTGTCGGAGCTCCCAAGGCGGAATAATCCTGAGTACATCTCAACGAAGAGGGTGTCGCGTCGGACGTTTTTCCATGCGGCGCCCTTTTCCTTTCGGCATTTCTCTTTCTTTTTCACAGGCAGTGCGGAAATGTCGGCAGTAAAAAATGATGAAACCCGACGGAGCGACAAACGAGAGATGAAACCTGAGAAAGAGGAGCGACAAGACCGGGTAAACGGCAACCTTGTGCTGATCCAGAAGATACGGGGGCTGACCTTCGGTACCGACGCCTACCTGCTCTATGCCTATATGCGGCCGAAACCGGGCGGCGTGGCCGTGGAACTGGGCGCGGGGAGCGGGATAATCTCCTTTCTGGCGCTGACAGGAAAGAAGTTCCTGCACATTCACTGCGTGGAAATCCAGGCCGCCTATGCCGGGCTGATTGCCCGGAACGCCGCGCAAAACGGGCTGTCCGACCATGTCACGATTCATGCGCGCGATCTGCGCGGGATGACCGCAAAGGAAATTGCGCGTGAGGCCGACGTCGTGTTTGCCAATCCGCCCTATATGCCCGCCGGATGCGGCCGTGCCAATCGGGACGAGGAGAAGTTCATCGCACGGCATGAGGTTTTCGGCGGCATTGGCGATTTCTGCAAAGCCGCTTTTCGTCTTCTTCGCCACGGCGGCAGCTTTTATCTCGTCTATCGTCCCGACCGCCTTTCCGACCTGTTGTTCGCCCTGCGTACAAGCGGGTTTGAAGTCAAGCGCATGACTTTCGTACATGCCGACTGTCTTCACAGACCCTCGCTTCTCCTTCTTGAAGCAAAAAAAGGAGCGAAAGCGGGTCTTTATCTGACCAAGCCCCTCTTTCTCTATGAAACCGACGAGAAAAAGGGGGATCGGACGGGTGGAGAAAAAGATGCCGCAGATGCCGCCGGGGCGCTGAGGGCCGGCGCCTATGCGGAAGAAGAATTTTCGGAAACAAACAAGAAGTGCGGGCAGGCTTCAAGAGAGCCGACCGACGATATCCGCTATATTTATGACAACGGCGCCTTTCCCGTATCTTTTGAAAGGCCGCGCGGCGGTTCCCGGTAAAAGGCGGGCGAATGCTGCGGCTGGCCGCGGAAAAGCTTTATAATCCAATGCGGAAAAACATCTGCGAATGGAGGTATGGCAGGGATGTGTATGTGGGATCGGGACTGCGGAAACGGTGCGGACGATTTTAACGGCGGAGAGGATATTTTCGGGCATAACGAACGCGGGGAAAAAAACAAAACGCTGCCCGGAACGCTCTATCTGGTGGCAACGCCGATCGGAAATCTTTCCGACATCACCTACCGCGCCCTAAAGGTTCTGTCGGAGGTGGATCGGATCGCCGCCGAGGATACCCGCAACACCTTGAAGCTGTTGACC
>CALXKW010000093.1 GCA_944389045.1 uncultured Clostridia bacterium
GTTCGGTACGGCTCTCTCTTCCATCATCAACTTCTTCCTGTCCACTCAGGGACAGATCTCTGCGGTAGGAACGATCATCAGCGCCGGCTACGGCTTTATCTGCGGCGCCTATATGCCGATCTCCTCCTTTGGAGACGGACTGCAAAAAGTGATCTTGTTCCTGCCGGGAACGTACGGGACATCTCTGATCCGAAATCACTCGATGCGGGGCGTTTTAGAAGCCATGCGGGAACAGGGCGTCCCTGCAGAGGCAATAGAAAACATCCGGGATGCGCTCGACTGCAACCTGTATTTTTTCGGACATCCTGTAGCGATTTCCTCCATGTACCTGATTCTGGGCGTCGCCATCGGTCTTCTCCTTGCGATTTACATCCTGCTGAATCTTTTGAGAAAAAACAATCCTGCATAAAAGCAGATTTCAGAGAAAAGGCCCGCAGGACGGAAAGCGGTGCGTTGATTTTCGGCATCGAAGGCTCCGCCGCCGGTTCGGGCAGAGACCGCAAACCCAAACACAACGCTTTTTTCGCCGCAAGAGCTCTTCTCCTTTCGTTTTTCTTTCAGCATACGGACCATATACGGCTTTCAATAATACGAAAAAAGCCGCGCCCGTTATCTCTGCTTCGGGTGCGGCTTTTTCTTTTTTGAACCGCCTATTCCTCTTTATCCTTTTTCTTCCCGCGGCTCGTTTTTGTTTTTTCGGCAAAAATCCTTTTTGGAAAGGCCCTTCAGGAAAACAATCGCATAGGGTATGCTCATCAGAAAGGTGAGAAAATCCGAAAGAGGCTGCGCCAGTGTAAGTCCCGTCACAAAAAACACGCGGGGAAGAATCAGAATAAGCGGAAGGAAGAAAATGCCCTGACGACAGGAGGCCAGAAAGGAAGCGGCGAATTTTTTCCCCACTGCCTGAAAGGTCATGTTGCATACCACGTTGAGCGGAATAAAGGGCATAGCAAGACACTGAAAGCGGAGCGCCCTCGTCCCGATGCCGACCACCTCCCGGTGGCCGCGAATCATCACCTTCACCACCCACGGCGCCGAAAAATAGAGAAGCGCGCCGATCAGAAGCATGAGAAGCGTCCCGCAGTAAAAGGTAAAGCGAAACGCCTCCCTGACCCGGTCGTTGCGCCCGGCGCTGTAATTGTAGCCCACCACCGGCTGATAGCCCTGACCGAGTCCGAGCGCCACACAAAACATCAGCATAAAGACCTTGTTGACAATCGACATAGCGGAAATCGCGGCGTCTCCGAAGCCGGCCGCCGCGTTGTTCAACAAAACGGCCGCCGCCGAAGCGAGGCCCTGCCGAAAGAGCGAGGGCAGCCCCACGGCCAGAATCGAAAGATAAAACGAGGCCTTCCGGGCAAGAAAGCGAGGGTGCAGAGACAGGGCGGTTTTCTTTGAAAAAAAGCAGAAGAGCATGAAGAGCAGTGAGACGCTCTGACTGATCAGCGTGGCAATCGCCGCGCCGGCAATCCCCCAATCGAATACAAAGAGAAAAAGCGGGTCAAGAAGGATGTTGAGTCCTCCTCCCAAAGCGAGCCCCACCATCGAAAGCATGGTTTTGCCTTCCGCCCGAAGCAGATTATTGAGCACAAACGCGGCGGTCATGATCGGCGCGGCGAGCAGAATATAGCGGGCATAGGCCTTCGCATAGGGCAGAACGGTCGGCGTCGCTCCGAGAAGGCGAAGAAGCGGCTCGAGAAAAAACAAACCGGCCGCACTCAGAAGGCCGCCGGCTAAAATCGCCATGACCAGCGCCGTCACGGCCGCGCTGTCGGCGCGCTCCGCATTTTTATCTCCCAACGAGCGTGATACGATGTTCCCCGCCCCGGTTCCGAAGGTAAAGCCGATGGCCTGTGTCAGGGCCATAATCGAAAAGACCACCCCCACCGCACCGGAGGCGGCGATGTTCTCGGCCTTGGACTCCCCCACGCGGGAGACAAAAAAGCCGTCCGCCAGATTGTAAACCGAGGTGATCAAAAGACTGACCACCGTTGGAAAGGCCAGCTTGACAACAAGCCGCCGAACCGGCGTGTTCAGCATGATGCGGTACTGTTTTTCCGGATTGTTTTCCCGAGCGTTTTCCTGTCCGCCGCTTTTTTGCTTATCGTTCTTCTCCCGCTTCATAGTTTCCTCTCGTAACGGCTGCCTCAGAAGAGAGCCGGCGAAAATACGCCTTTTCGTCCTCTATCACCCGGCGGCCTTTTCTTATTTATTCCTTGAAAACAGGAAGCTCATGCGGAAAAAGTAAAGAGAAATTCGGAGAAGAAACCAAAAGTAAACAAATTCGAAGCGAAAATGAACTCACCTACAGATTGTCGATGATAATGCCCTCCACGATATTGGCAATGTCCTCACAGGTATCGCAGCAGTCCTCCAAGAGCGAGAAGATCTGACTCCAGATAAAGATTTCAAGAGGCGCCTCCTTTTCCTGATAGAGTGCATGCATCACCTGGATATAAAGGGCGTCCCCCTCCTCCTCGGCACGGTTGATTTCCAAAATCCGCTCCTTCAGAAGCTTGGATTTCCGGAAGTTCACAAACTCCCCGAGCATCTCATGCACCGCCTCGCAGCAGCGGATCAGCACCGCAGCAAAGGAAAAGGTTTCGGGACGGATTTTTTCCACGCCGGTAACGTACAGCTTGATGCCGATTTCTTCGATGTTGTCGGTCAGATTGTCGATGGCATGGCTGAGTCGAAAAATATCGTTTCGCTCGATGGGCGTGATAAAGGCCTTGATGAGCTTTTCGATCATCTCGTGCTTGATCGTATCGCCCCGGTGCTCAATCTCGTGCATGGAGGCGAGGGTTTCGGGAAGCGTCTTCCGATCGAAGGTTTGAAGAAGCGTTTCGAGCATCCGCGCCTCTTCCAGCGCGACGCCGCTGCATTCACTGAAAACATCAAAATAATATTTGCCGTCCTTGTTTGCCATAGTCGCCTCCTAAAAAATCAAAATAAAGAATTTTGCCATCAGAAAGCTGATGACGCCGCAGCCCGGAAAGGTTAGAATCCAGGTCAGCACCATGTCCCTCACCACCCCGAGATTGATGGCCGAGAGCCGTTTGGTGGCGCCCACCCCCATGATGGCCGTCGTCTTGGTATGCGTGGTGCTCACCGGAATACCGAAAGCCGAGGAAAAAAGAAGACAGAGCGAGGCCGCAAGGTCGGCCGTGAAGCCCTGATAGGGCTCCAGCTTCACCATATCCATGCCCACCGCTTTGATGATCTTTTGTCCCCCGATCGAGGTTCCCAGCGCCATGACGGCCGAACAGAGAAGCATCATCCAGATCGGAAGTGCCACATTGCCCGTGGTCTCGCTCCCGTTGGCCAGAAACACCCCGAGGATCATGACACCCATGAATTTCTGTCCGTCCTGCGCGCCGTGCATGAAGGACATGGCCGCGCTGCCGAAGATCTGAGCGCCGCGGAAAAAGCCCCGCGTCTTCCGCCGATCCGCCCGGCGAAAGCAGAATTCGGTCAGCTTTGTGACGGCAAATCCGAACGCGAAGCCGAGCAGCGTCGAGAGCAAAAGGCCGTACAGCACCTTGACCCATTCTGAGCCGTTGATTCCCTCCATGCCGCCGTGAAGTGCGATGGCGGCGCCGGAAAGACCGGCAATCAAAGCATGACTTTCGCTGGTGGGAATGCCGAAATACCAGGCGACCACCGCCCAGAGAATAATGGCAAAGAGCGCCGCACAGAGGGCCACAAGCGCTTCGTCGGTATTGCCGTTAAAATTCACCATGTTTTTTACCGTCATGGCTACGGTCGAATTGATCAACGTCATCAGTAGCACGCCGAGAAAATTGAAAAATGCCGACATGAGAAGCGCGGCCCGCGGCGAGAGACTGCGCGTTGCAAGCGAAGTGGCGATGGCATTGGGCGCGTCGGTCCAGCCGTTGACAAAAATAACCCCCAGCGTAAGAAGCGACGTGAGAAGAAGGACCGGATTGCCCGCCATCTCCTTCAGAAACGAAACGAAACCGATTTCGGACGAAAGCGACGACAGAACAAGGGAAGGAACGGACAAGACACCCATACAAAACCCTCTCTAATATTTATATTGTGTATTTCCTGTCTACGAGAATTTCGTTTATCCGCGGAAAAGCGACTCCACGGGACAGACCCGGCGGGCGATGGTGAAGATGATACCGCGCCGAACAGGGACGCTTGGCCTCCCGAGCAAAACCCGGCGCGGCCTTGCCCGCTATTCTTAGGAAAGCTCCATGGGGATATCGAGCTTCTCGCAGGTCATCTTTACGGCGTCCTCCACGATGGCAAGACAGGGCCTTGCACGGTAATATTCCGCCGTGCGCTCGTTCGCATCGGGGCTGTTCCCGTTGTCGACGGTTTTGCTGAATTTGGAGCGGGAATCGAGCAGCTCCCGGCAGATGATAGAACCGTTTCGCGCCTCAAAATCCTTTGCCATACCCTGCACAAACGCATAATATTCGGATTTCACCTTCGCCTCGTGTACCGTATAGCCGCGTACCATGCCCGCCACCATAAACATGGCGGTGCAGGTTCCGCAGACATGGCGCATCCGGGCAATACCGCCGCCGAAAGAGGAAGCCAGCTTCATAGTGGTGTCAAAATCCATTCCCATCACGTCGCAGAAGGCCCCGAGTACCGACTGGGTGCAATTATAGCCTTTCATAAAGAGTTCTTTAGCTTTGTCGGTTCGCTTCATAACAATCTTCCTTTCTCATTCATTGTAGGTCGGGTTCCGAACAAGCCGGGAAAGACGATGGAATCTGCCGCCTCTCCTTGGCTTGTTTCTATCATTCGAAGAATCGACTGATTTGAACGCAATCGATTTTTACCGAACTTCTGTTTTCGTCCGTCAGGCGGCATTCACCGAAGCATCGAAGGGCAAATTCATCGGGACAAAATCACCTCTCTGCCTCGTCCGCATCGAACGGAAGACAGGCGTTTTTTCTCTTTCGATTTTCACGCCCGATTTTCACGCCAAAACTCCCATAAAAGCGAAAGCAGAAACAGAGCGACGCCGAGCGCCGATAAAATCTTCCCCGCAGCAAGACCCGGTGCGGTAAAGGTCACCTCGATCTCATGGAGCCCCGCCTCGATCGGAAAGGTCAGAAAAAGCGCGCTTGTCTTGTCGTGATCGACAGTCCTCCCATCCACCTTTACCGCAAAACCCTCGTCATACGGGATCGTAATCTGCATCATCCCCGCACGGGTGACGTCCACCGTCCCAAAAAGCGAATCCCCGCGGGTGCGCGCCCGGTCGATCTTCAGAGAATCCAGCCGTTCGGGAAAGGAGAGAACGCCCTCGGCCGGAAGCGTGTAAAACGCGAAATCCTTCAGCGAATAGCGGCCGGAGGAAAAGGTGAAATCGAGTGTAAGATCCTCATTTCCGGCCAGAAATACATAGTGAAAAACATCGTTATGGTTGTGGTATTTCCAGCCTGCCCGGGTCAGCGTGTTCCTCACGCCGTTGATCTCCACCCACACGTCGTCCCGATTCGCCTTTTCCCTATTGTCTACCGCGAAAGAGACAAAGACGAACTTTCCCGCGCTGCCCTCAAGCGAAAGACTCCGACGAAGAGCGGCGTCCGAGGAAACGGCATAGCCGCGCTTATCGCAGAAGAGAAAATTTTTTCCCGACGGATCGACCGAAAAAAGCGCGTTTTCTTCCATTGTAAGCCTTTCGGTCCGAAAGTCTATATCGCTTCGAAAAGAATCGTCGGCACCTCCAGGCGGCGCCGTTTTGCATTCTTTTACAACAATATAGTTGAACAGCGCTTCGGTTTTATTAGGATATTCCAACGCCGTAAAAGCTTCTTCCGAGAGATAACGATCGTATACAAAGCCGAGCGGAAGGGCGTGGTCCGCTTCAAAAAGCGCGTAGTCTCCCTCTGTCAGAATCTTCTGATAGCCGCCGATCTCACTGTCCGCCGGCGCAATCTGAAAGCGGATTCCAAAATAGAGCGCAAACAGCGGATTTTGGCTTTCGGCAATCAGCGCATTGTTCCGCGCCAAAATCTCATTGGCAAATATCCTTCGGAAAATCGTATCATAATTTTTGTTATGCAGAGAGGAATAGAGCGTCGTGCGGTGAAAATCCGGGCCGTAGACGGCGTTCGGAGTGTTCCCCGCGTCTATCTGACTGCCGAAGCGTCCGTCTGCGCCTCCCCGCTCCAAAGCCGCCTCGTACAGTGCGCGTATATTCTGCCGGTCTGCCAAGTCCACCTCTTCCCGCCGGACAAAATTTTCGGAAAAATTGACCGCAGCGGCCGTCAGAAGAACCACGGCCATCGTAAGAAACAAAAGCGGCTTCATAGCTTCTTTGCGATACAATAATGTAATCCCCAAAAGAACAAAAAGCGTATCCAGAAGAAAAAGCGCCAAAACCAGCTCCCGATTGGTCATGGCATCCCAATCGAGAAAAAAACCCGCCGCACTCAGAAGAGCGCTTACGCCGACAAGAAGAAGGAGCATGAAGAAGGGCGGTCTTCGCTTTTTCAGCATCTCCAACAGCTGACCGGTCAGAAGCAGAAATAAAGGGAGCAGAGGGATATAGAGCTTGCCCTCCGCATACATTCCGCCGCTGAGAAAATAAAGAAAAAGAGGCGACACCGAAAAAAAGATCAAGAACGCCGCCAGCATTTTCTCCGGCTTTTGTCCCCAGAACAACAGGAGGAGCGGGGCAAGAAACGAGAGCGATGAAAGTCCGACCGAAAAAGCGCTGTAAAGAAAATTGGAAAGATTGACATGAGGGAGAAGACGCCGGAGCGCGGGGACGACGGATACGGCCTCTCGTCCGTTGGCGATGACAAAGAGCGTAGGAACGATCAGAACCCCCGCCAAAAGCCCTGCGGTGAAAAGCGAAAAAAGCACTTTTAGGAGTTTCTTTCCCGCAGCGGCGCCAAACCCTCGTTTCGGACGCTTCTTATCTTCCGAGAAGGGCATTTCGCAAAAACGCCTCGCGGAGGCATCGCGCTTCATCGCGCAATAGATCGCGTAAAGCAGAATCACGCCGAAGGAAACCGGAGCAAAAAAGTAACTGGAGGTCAGAAGGCATAGGGCCGAAACCGTCAGCATTCCCCCGCCCTTTCCCTTAAAAACCCTCTCCACGCCGAAAAGGCTCAGAAGCAGAAAAGGCATGTAATTGACATACATCAGATGATGATGGCTGTGATAAAGCAGAGGCGCGGAAAAGAGAAACAGAAAGGTCAGAAAAAAGGAAAGCGGCGCCGTGTGCTTATTCCTTACAAAGCGGTAAAAGAGAAAGAGATCGGCCACAAGGGCCAGCACGCTCGCGGCTATCATGTAATACATCATAGGAACAAACGGCAAAATATAGGAAAAAAGCACCACCGGACTGTACAGCCCATAGTAGGAAAAATAATAGAGGTTCTGTCCCGCCCCCAGATGCGGCGCAAAACTGGGAAAAAAGTTTCCAGTATCGTAAAAAAGCGTGCGAAAATACTCCGGAATCGTCCAATGCTGCTGCAGCCAGTCGGTTTTTGAGCCGAATACCCTGCCGAAAGCGAACGGAAGAAAAACCATGAAAAAAAGCAGAAGGATAAGAAGCGCCCGGTTCCTCGTATCGTTTTGGAAAAATATTCCGGTTCTCCTGGGGCCTTTTGTCCTAACCGCGGCCGAAAGAGCCGTTTGATCTTTCCTCTCCGCCATCTCCGCCTCCTCCCTCCGTCCCGTATTTACGCCCGCTCCGATCTGTCTCGGAAATCGAAAGCCCGGTCTCTCAATCTCTCTTTTTTGAGCACGCGTCCTTTGTCGGAAAACAGCCCGCGCGGTTTCTCTTGCTTTCCGTTATTCTCCCTCCGATACTTCTCCTTCTGATGCCCGATGCCGCATTCAATTCGGTTTTTTCCGCTTCGCGCTTTCGCTTTCCTCTCTCGCATCTCTCCGAACAGGCGGCCGCCCAAAGTATATTTTGGAGCTTTCGAACATATGATACCACAGATTGTCCGCAAATTCAAGCCGTTTTCCACGAATACGGAAGAAAGAAATTTATACGCCGAAAAAGGACGTGAGAAACGATATTTTTCAGGAAAATCGTTTGAAAACTCCCCTAAAACCATCCCATGTTTCTCTAAAACCGAAAGAGCGAGCCGTTTTTTTGCACGAATAGAAGGTTCGAAAAAACATGGAGCAGCAAAACCACCCTTGTTTTTTCCCGCCGTCTATGATAGAATGGGGACAACACTTTTCAGGGCGGTGATTCCGATGAAATCCAACAAAATCCGGCTGGCGGCAGTCATTCTTCTCGCCGTCGCACTGGCCGTCTGCCTTCTCGTTCTGGGCGTTATGCTGGCAAAACGCCGCACCCCCGTTCCCCCGCCCGACGATTCTTCTGGAGAAGACGGTGAACTTACGCTCTATTCGGGCCCGGCCGGCTCGCTGAAAGGGACAGACCTGACCGTTTACGACGCGCTCTGTCTGTACGACTGCAAAGAGCCCGAGGCGCTTTGCCCGCAGGGCTATTCGGTACTCGCGGACAGCGCCAGCGGCGCCGCCGTTTTCTACCGCGACCGCCTTGTCCCCTATCTTTCCCGCACACTTTCGCTCTCGGACGACGGAACGCGCGGAGGAGTCTACGCCCTGTTTCAGGATGGCGGGAAATGGCTGGCAGTTTTCAGCTTTTGCCTCGGAGCCGAAAGCGGGTCTTCTACCTTCGAAGCGCTCGGACACCGGCTTCTCTGCTATCGCGATTATTTTCCGGTCTTTCTGGGCGGCGATCT
>CALXKW010000094.1 GCA_944389045.1 uncultured Clostridia bacterium
CACTTCGAAGGGGTAAAACGGAAGATATCGTGAATTAAATTTGAGGTAAAAAGAATGAAACGCTTGATTTTAGTGACCTCGCCGCCTGCCAGCGGCAAGACCTATGTTTCGAAAAAGCTGGCCGAGCGTCTGGAGCATGTGGTCTATCTCGACAAGGATACCCTGATTCCGCTCTCTAAACGCGTGTTTGCGGCCGCCGGGGAGCCGTACGACCGCAGCTCCGCGTTCTTTCGGGAAAACATCCGGGACGCGGAGTACGAAACGATTGTCGCGCTCGCGCTCGAGGCGCTCGATTACGACAGCACGGTTCTGATCAACGCCCCGTTTACGAAAGAGGTGCGGGATCGGGAGTATATGCAAAATCTGCGGGAGAGGCTCGCCGAGAAGGGGGCGAGACTGACGGTGATCTGGGTCAAAACCGAGATTGAGGTCGTTCGGCGTCGTATGCGCGAGAGAAACAGCGAAAGAGACCGGTGGAAGCTTGAAAATTGGGAGGAGTATATCGCCGGCTGCGATTTTACCATCCCCGAGGCGCTGAACATTTCGACCGAGGAGGACGATCTGTTTGTTTTTCTGAACTCGACCGAAGAGGAATTTGAAGTTTCCATGGCCGATCTGATCGCGCTTTTCAATAGGAATCCCGAGAAGCATCCTGAGAAGTCTCACAAGCTGCTTCTCGGGAAAAATTCCGGATGAGAAGAAAAGGATCAAAGCATGCTTACGGCCGGCACCGCCGGAGGATGGAGTCACCGAAAGGACGCTTCAAGTATGAAACCGGCTTATCGGAGGCTGTCGGCTTTTGAACAAAAAATTTTTCCAAAGCCGGACGACTTCTTTATAAGACGACTTCTTTATAAGACGACTTTTTTATAAACTTTTTTATAACAAAATAAAGAACGCCCGGCCGCCGGCCGGGCGTTTGAATGCTTCGGAAGGGGCAAAAGGAGGTGGGACAAAAAGCCCCGCTCAGAGCAGGGGGACACCCTGACGGCGGCATTCTTCAACCGTTTCCTCCGGCCAATGCGAGGACTGTACCTCGCCGATATGAGCCTTTCGAAGGAAAAACATGCAGATGCGCGACTGTCCGATACCGCCGCCGATGGTGTAGGGGAGCTCGCCCCGCATCAGTGCCGCGTGGAAGGGAAGAGAAAGGCGTTCCTCGCAGCCGCGGATCTTCAGCTGGCGAAGCAGAGCGTTTTCGTCTACACGGATTCCCATTGAGGAGATCTCGAAGGGAAGGTCGAGCAGCGGATAGTACACTACGATGTCGCCGTTCAGATCCCAATCGTCGTAGTCCGGGGCGCGCCCGTCGTGGGGCTTGCCCGATTTCAGCGCCCCGCCGATCTTCATGATGAAGGCGGCCCCGCATTCGCGCACGATGTTGTATTCGCGCTGCTTGGGGGTGGCGTCCGGCCAGCGCGCCTCCAGCTCTTCGGTAGTCACAAAGGTGATTTTGTCGGGGAGAAGACGGCCGATGAAATCGTAATCGTCGACGATATACTTCTCGGTATGCTTCAGAGCGCGGTAGATCTGAACGACCGCGTGCCGCAGCGTCTCCATGTTGCGCTGCTCCCGCGTGATGATTTTCTCCCAGTCCCACTGGTCGACAAAGAAGGAATGCAGATTGTCCGGCACCTCGTCCCGCCGGATGGCGTTCATGTCGGTATAAAGTCCCTCGCCCGCCTCGAAGCCGTAATTTTTCAGGGCGATGCGCTTCCATTTGGCCAGCGAATGGACGATTTCCAAATTGGCGCCTTCGCCTCCCAGCGTGTCGAAGGTGACCGGGCGCTCCACACCGTTGAGATTGTCGTTGAGTCCGCTCGCCGCGTCCACAAACATGGGAGCGGAGACGCGGGTCAGATTGAGCTGGATGGCGATGTCCCGTTCAAAGAAATCCTTGACTTTTTTGATGGCGATCTGAGTCTGCCGCAGGTTGAGAAGGGGACGGTATCCCTCGGGAATGACGGTTTTCGGCATGGCGCGGCTCCTTTCGTTTGGTGTCTCTGGGGGATTTTTCCGAGACGATTTTTGAAAATCTTCCGGAAGAAAGTAAAATACGCTTTTCCGGAAGGTTTTTTAAGTTTATTTGTGGTAGAGCTTCTTGGTCTGATATTTCGGTTCGCAGGTGATGTTCACGCCCAGCTTGTGGAAAAGATTTTCGTCGACATGGGAGAGAATCACCGAGGAGTGGGCGTCGCAGCCCCTGAGCTTTTCGAGCTGCTCGATGGCAGCGGCGGCATTCGGATCTGTGGTTGCGCAGACCGAAAGGGCGATCAAGACTTCGTCGGTGTGCAGCCGGGGGTTGTGATTGCCGAGATGCTCGACCTTCAGGTGCTGGATCGGTTCGGTGACCGTGGGCGAGATGAGATGAATCTCGTCGTCGATGCCGGCCAAGATTTTCAGACAGTTGAGCAGAGCCGCCGAAGAGGCTCCCAGGAGGGAAGAGGTCTTTCCGGTTACCACCCGTCCGTCGGCAAGCTCGATGGCCACGGCGGGAGATCCGTTCTTTTCGGAGAGCTCCACGGCCGCCCGCACCGTTTTCCGGATGGCGGTGGTGATGCCGAGGGAATTCATGATCAGTTCGATCTTGTAAACCTCTCCCTGTTCGGAATTTCCCTGACGGAGCGCGACCAGCGTATTATAGTAGCGCCGGATGATTTCCTGACGGGACGCTTCCCGCACCGCCTCGTCGTCGTAAATGCAGTATCCCGCCGTATTCACTCCCATGTCGGTGGGCGATTTATAGGGACAGGTTTTATAGATCCGTTCAAAGATCGTCCGCAATACCGGGAAAATTTCGATGTCGCGGTTGTAGTTGACGGTAGTATCACCGTAGGCCTCGAGATGGAAGGGATCGATCATGTTGACGTCATTCAGATCGGCGGTGGCCGCCTCATACGCCAGATTGACCGGATGCTTGAGAGGCAGATTCCAGATGGGGAAGGTCTCGAATTTGGCATAGCCTGCGCTTGTTCCCCTCTTGTGTTCATGATAGAGCTGTGAGAGACAGACCGCCATTTTGCCGCTTCCCGGGCCGGGCGCGGTAACTACCACCAGCTTGCGGGAGGTCTCGATGTAATCGTTCTTACCGTATCCTTCGTCGCTGACGATCAGAGGAATGTTGGTGGGATAATCGGCGATCGGATAGTGGCGGTATACCGGGACGCCGAGGCCGATCAGACGCTTTTCAAAGGCTTCTGCGTTGGTCTGTCCCTTGAACTGCGTGATGACGACGCTGCCCACGAAAAGCCCGATACCGCGGAAGGCGTCGATCAGGCGGAGCACGTCGGCGTCATAGGTGATGCCGAGATCGCCGCGGAGCTTGTTTTTTTCAATGGCATCCGCCGAGATGACGAGAACGATCTCGGTTTCCTCCTTGAGCTGGAGAAGCATTTTGACCTTGCTGTCGGGTTCGAAGCCGGGGAGCACCCGGGAGGCGTGATAATCGTCGAAAAGCTTGCCGCCGAATTCAAGATAGAGTTTTCCGCCGAAGGCTGCAATCCGCGAGCGGATTTTTTCCGATTGCATACGGATATACCGTTCATTATCGAACCCTTTTTTCATTCTTTTTTTCCATCCTTATATTCTGTCGCTGTCCGATTTTTTCACTTTGAAACAACATTTTTTATTCTATCACAAGGTGGGAAAGAAGTCAATGCCAAATCGGGCACGCTTTGAAAAAGTCATGAAATTTAGAAGACCATAATATTTAAAAGAATTTGAAGAGAGAGAAAAAGTATTCGACGAAAGAGCGGTAACGGCGGTCAAAGGCCGATCGTGGCGAATGCGGGAAGAGAAAGCAGTTTTGTGCAGAAAAAATAACGTTGGAAAAGCCGGAGCTTATAAAGGGGCTTTTTCCAAATTTGACTGCGGGTTTCTCCTTGTCGAACGATTGACTTTCTGCTGGAATTGTGGTAAAATCATTTTTAATCTTAAGAGTTTCTAAAGAGCGGAATGCGGGTTCCCTCCGCCCTTGAAGGCCAAGCGGCCGGAGTAAAGGGCCGGAGTAAGGCTCCGGAAAAACCGAACGGCGGGCTCGGCCGGACGGGAAAAAGCCGGATTGGACAACAAACGTCAAGGCGTGAGATGCCAAGGCGTGAGATGCCAAGGCTCGAGATGCTAAGGCATGAGACGCCAAGGCGTGAGACGCCAAGGCTCGAGATGCTAAGGCTCGAGATGCTAAGGCTCGAGATGCTAAGGCATCTCGGAAGAAAGGACGTGGCGGATTGCTTCAACATGCTTTCTATGAATCCCCGTTGGGGCCTCTTCATCTTGCCTTTGAAGAGGAGTGTCTGACCGATCTTGCCCTTGCGGATCGGCCGGCGGGAGAAAACCGTCCCACGTCTTTTTCCGATCGTGTGTATAAGCAGGTGCTGGAATATCTGGAAGGGGAGCGCTTTTCCTTTGATCTGCCCTACCGGCTTGAGGGAAGCGCGTTTCAGAAAAAAGTTCTTGACGCTCTTTCCGCCATCCCCTATGGGACGGTGGCGACTTACGGCGAAATCGCGGAAAAGATCGGCTCGCCCCGAAGCGCCCGCGCCGTGGGAAACGCCTGCCATAAAAATCGTCTTCTTCTGATCATCCCCTGTCACCGGGTGGTGGGTAAGGGAAATCTTGGAGGTTACGGCGGCCGCATGGATATCAAAGAGTTCCTTTTGTCTTTGGAATACAACAATTTTGCAAAGCAATATAGCTTGAATACATAAACAAGGACTGCTATGACCAGGATGTGGAACAGACAGACGCGTACGACCGGGATGTGGAACAGACAGACGCGTACGACCGGGATGTGGAACAGACAGACGCGTACGACCGGGACGTGGAACGGGCGGGCGCGTATGACCGGGATGGGAATTTGACAGTCGGGGCGTTGCGCAATCTTATGACATCCGACGTATGAGGCAAAAATTTTTATACCGAGATTCCGAGGAATCTCGTAATTCGGAGGAATCTTGCAATTCGGAGGAATCTCGCAATTCGGAGGAATCTCGTAATTCGGAGGAATCTCGCAGAGGATCGGACTTATGGAAGAAAAAATTATTCGAGATCAAACCTTTGACGAAGAGCGCGCTCTCTACCATCTTTGCGGGGCGCATGTGGTGAACTGCGTGTTTGCCGGGCCGGCCGACGGCGAGTCGGTTCTCAAGGAGGCGCGCGATGTGACGGTGGAGAACTGCCGCTTTTCGCTGCGTTACCCGCTTTGGCATACCGAGCGCTTCCGCCTTGTGCGCGCGGAAATGGACGGCCTGACCCGTGCGCCGATCTGGTATGCTTCCGAGGGTGTCATCGATTCCTCGCATATCGAGGGAATCAAATGTCTGCGGGAGTGCGAAGACATTACGGTGAAAAACAGCCGGATTGCCTCGCCCGAGTTCGGGTGGCGCTGTCGCCGGCTGACGATTTCCGACTGCGACATCGAGTCCCAGTATTTTCTGTTCGAATGCCGGGACGTGAAGGTGAGCGGCCTTACGATGCGGGGAAAATACTCCTTTCAGTACATAGAAAATATGGAGATTGAGAACTCCTTTCTCGATACCAAGGACGCTTTCTGGCACACCAAAAACGTAACCGTAAAGAACAGCGTCCTGAAGGGGGAGTATCTCGGCTGGTATTCGGAAAATCTGACGCTGATCGACTGCAAGATCATCGGAACGCAGCCCCTCTGCTACTGCAAAGGGCTGAAGCTTATGAACTGCACCACGGAGGACGCCGATCTCGCCTTTGAATATTCGGAGGTGGACGCTGACATCCGGGGCGGAATCCTTTCGATCAAAAACCCGGCTTCCGGCCGGATCACGGCGGACAGTATCGGAGAGATCGTCACCGAGGACTCGGTGATCGCGACCTCCTGCGAAATTATCCTCCGCGGGAAGGATGAGAGCGCCGGGGACCAACCGCGCGTGATTCATTTGGGAAAAGCGGAGGAGAAAAACGATGCTGTGTAAGCCGGAGTCTCTCGGGGCTTTTCCTTCTTCCGAGAAGGCCTTGTCCGAAACGAAACGCGAGTTTTCTTACCTATCTCCAAACGCTTCGCCGGAGCCAAGTCTTCGGTCGGTGTCTTCTCCTTCGTCAGAGCGCGGACCCATAAGGACGGAGGACAAAGAAGAGCGCGGAAACCCGCCCTATGAGGCCGGGGCGGCCTGCCGCGGCTGTTCCAAGGAGCCGACCGGCCGTGTTCCGGTTCCGCGGGTGATCGAAAAGCTCGACCGCTTTTTTGCGGTCAACGATCTTTCGGGGGCCGAGGCGCTTCTCGACTATTGGGAGGCTGAGGGGCGGGCTCTGGGTGACGAGCGGGGGCTGCTGGCGATTCTGAACGAAAAGGCGGGCCTTTACCGCCGGACCGAAAACGCCGGGAAAGGTCTTGCCGCCGCCCGCGAGGCCTGTTCACTTGTCGAGGCGCTTGGGATCGACCGAAGCTTTTCGGGCGGGACGATTCTTCTGAACGCCGCGACCACGATGAAAGCCTTCGGCGAGGTGCGGGGGGCGCTGACTCTCTATGAGAGAGCCAAAGAGATCTACGACCTGTCCTCGGCGTCCGGAAGATACGAAGACGCTACGCTCTGCAACAACATGGCTTCGGCCTGCGAGGCGCTCTCCGATTATGTTCGGGCGGAAGCTCTCTACCGCGAGGCGATCGCTCTTCTGGAAAAAGAGGGAAGGCACGACGGCGAAATTGCGGTCAGCTATGTGAATCTGGCCCATCTCTGTATCGAACGCGATCCTTCGGACAAAGAGACGGTCGACCGGGCGCTATCCCGCGCCTGGGAGTTTCTTACCTCTGACCGGCAGCCTCACGATGCAAATTATGCCTTTATTTGTTCCAAGTGCGCGCCCTCCTATGCCTTTTTCGGCTGGGAGGATGAGGCAAACGCGCTTTCCGAGGTAGCAAAGGAGATTTATGAACGGTCTTGAACTTTCCCGGGCATACTATGAGGAATACGGACTTCCGATGCTGAAGGAACAGTTTGGTAAAGAGCTTGATCGCATCGCGGTGGGGCTTTGCGGACACGGCTCGGAATGCTTCGGCTTCGACGACGAAATTTCTCGGGATCACGATTTTGAGCCGGGCTTCTGCCTGTGGCTCACCGAGGAGGATGAGCGCGCTTTCGGATTTCGTCTCTTTCGCGCCTATCGCCGTCTGCCCAAGGAATATGCCGGCGTCCGTCTTGTCGAGCAGAGCGCTCTGGGCAGCAAGACCCGGGGCGTTCATACCATCGGGGAATTTTATTCTTACTACACCGGCCGGCCGGGTGCGCCCGAGACGGCTGAGGAGTGGCTACGCATTCCGTCTTTTTTTCTGGCGGAGGCGACAAACGGAGAGGTTTTTGCCGATCCCTTGGGGATTTTTACCCGTATTCGTGAAGAGATTCGCTTCGGAATGCCGCGCGATGTGCGGTTGAAGCGATTGGCTTCGGCGCTTTTTCTGATGGCTCAGACCGGGCAGTATAATTTTGCGCGCTGTCTTTCCCATGGGGAGAGGGGCGGGGCGGCGCTTGCCCTGCATGAGTTTGTGAAAAATGCGGCGGAGACGATTTTTCTTCTGAACGACGCCTACGCGCCTTACTACAAATGGGTTTTCCGCGCGATGAGAAGGCTTCCGCTGCTCGGCGACCGGAGCGGGGAGCTCGAGTCGCTTCTCTGGCAGGCGGAGGACGATCGGGCCAAAATCGAGCGGATCGAGTCGCTCTCCTCGTCGGTGATCGCCTGCCTTGTGGGGCGCGGTCTCGTCTCCTTCCGCGGCGGGTACCTTGAACCGTATGCCTTTTGTATCAACGATTTGATCGAAGACTCCTCTCTTCGGAATCTGCCTGTTCCGCTTTGATTTTTACAAAAAAAATCTGCTGTTCTTCTTTGCGGCAATATGGCCGTGCATAAAAAAACGGGGCATCAAGCCCCGCTTTTTTATTTTTCCTCTTCGGCTTCAAAATTGGTCTTGTCCACGCCGCAGAGAGGGCATTCCCAGTCCTCGGGAAGCTCCGAGAAGGGAACCTCCTCTTTTTCTTCGTCGTAAACATAGCCGCAGACCGTGCAGACGTATTTCATTGGATAAAACCTCCTTGTCGTTCGGGCTGTAATTAGTATACCACAGCGCGGCGGAATTTTCAAGAATTTTCCGCTTTTTCCTCTGCAAATCTTTTTGAAAAACACGCTCATTTGCGCGCCTAAGGGCGATGAAAAGACCGAAACCGGCGTTTTTTCATAAAGAACGCTTGCTTTGGCATCGGCTTTGTGCTATACTGGCAAATGCAATCGGCTCGAAGCCAATTCATGTTTTCGGAGGATCCCGCTTTTATGCGAAAAAAACTTTTTTCCTTTGGCGCGATGACGCTTGGTGCCCTTTTGATGAGTGTGGGCGTTTATTTCTTCAAGATTCCCAACGGTTTTTCAACCGGCGGCGTCAGCGGCATCGCCACCGTGCTCGGATATGTGATTCCTTTTCTCACTCCCGGAAGCCTGATCGCTATCATTAACATTCTTTTGCTTCTTCTGGGATTTTTGACGCTCGGGAAAGAGACCGGAGGCAAGACAGTCTATTGCAGCCTTCTTTTTTCCTTTCTTACCTGGTTCTGGGAGTTTGTGTTTCCGATTTCGGCGCCTTTGACCGATCAGCCGCTGCTGAAACTGGTCTACGCCGTTATGCTCACCGACATCGGTTCGCCTACTCTGTTTTACACCGCTT
>CALXKW010000095.1 GCA_944389045.1 uncultured Clostridia bacterium
CCCTTTCACTTTTCGTCCGTTTTTTCTCACATAGCTTCTTTTCCTCCTGTTTCTTTTTCACACGTTCTTTCTCAGACGCTTCTTTCCACAAGCTTCTTTCCTGTGCATTTTTTCCCGGCCGCTTCTTTCCCGCGCATTCTTTCCCGGCCGTCTCTATTTTGCCCGTCTCTTTTTGCAACCCTTAAGCCGCACGATTTCTTTTTCCGGCCGCGGCCGGCTTTTTGAAATATCGGCTTGCATAAGCGAGAGGATTATGCTATAATGTGATATAGGAACAATAGCGACCCCTCGGCATGTTGTCGGGACCGGCGGCGAGTCGCCGCCGGGGTTTCTTTTACCCTCCGCCGTCGCCTGCGGCGACCGAGCGAAAGAGCTCGGTGTAAAATGGCACACGCTGTGTGCTGCGCGCTTCGCGCTCTTTACACCTGCGCTTTTCGCTATACTCTTTTTGTATTGTTCCTTTCGGGAGGAAAAGCCTATGATCGTCTATCGGGAGCTTTCTTCGATCGAACAGGCGCTGGGTTTTTCGGCGAAAGTTCTTTACAGCGTCGCCAACACCCTTCCCAGACACTACCATCGCGTCGAGATTCCCAAGGCCTCGGGCGGCACGCGCGTTCTGACCGTTCCCGACGAGGAATTGAAACGAATCCAGCGCGCCATTGCCGAAAAGCTTCTCTCTTACGAGCCGATCTCGCGCTGCGCCGCAGCCTATCACCGCGGGGCGAGCCTTCTTAAAAACGCCTCTCCCCATATCGGAAAGGAGAAGCTTCTCAAGCTCGACATAAGGAATTTTTTCGACAGCATCACTTATGCACAGATCAAGGAAAGCGCTTTCCCGGCCGACCGCTACGCGGAGCCTCTGCGCATCCTGCTCGCAAGGCTCTGCTATTATCAGGACGGCCTGCCGCAGGGCGCGCCCAGCTCCCCCATGCTCTCCAACATCGTCATGCGGGAGACCGACCGAAGGATCGAGCTCTATTGCAGCGAGCGGAATGTCCGCTATACCCGCTATTCCGACGATCTCTTTTTCTCGGGAGCTTTTGATGAAAAGGAACTCGAGTCGTTTGTCGGAGAGACGCTTCGGGAAAAGGGCTTTTTTCTCAACCGGAAAAAAACCTCCTCGCCCCCGCGCAGAAGCGGCAGACCGTGACCGGAATTGTGGTCAACGAAAAGCCGAATCTCCCCTCGGACTACAGAAGGAAGATCCGGCAGGAGGTTTACTACTGCCGCCGCTTCGGCGTTTCCGGCCATCTCGCCCGCCTTTCTTCCGATCCGTCTGCGCCCGGCGCCTCACCGCACGGCTCCGCCTCTCCCGAAGCCGGCAGATCGACCGCTGCCCGTGCGGCCGGTCCGCGGGAGGCCTTTCGGGATGATTCGCAGGAAGAAAGACAAAAAAACGAAGGGACGCAGGCCGATTCGCGCCATGACGCGGAAAGGACCGAGGCGGCCCGCCGCTACCTGACCGGTCTTCTCGGCCGCATTTCCTATGTTCTCTCGATCTGCCCCGGCGACAGCAGCTTTCTGCGTTACAAAGAGGAGGTTTGCGGCTATCTGCGCGCGCTTTCGCGATCAAAGCCGCTTTTTCCCAATCTGTCCTGATTCAGGGAGGTGTTTCTTATCTTTTCCGGCGGATTTTCGTTTTCTGTCTTCAATATCTTCTTTTTCTTGTTTCTTATTGTCTTCGTTCTTGTTTTTGGCCTCGTCCTCTTTACGCTGATCCGTGGAATGCTCCAATGGAAAAAAAACAACCGCGCGCCCCGGCTCACCGTCGACGCACTGGTGACGGCCAAGCGGACGCAGGTCTCATCCCACCGTAGCCGTCACGGCGTGCCGTCCTCCTCGACCTCCTACTACGCGACCTTTCAGGTCGAGAGCGGCGACCGCATGGAGCTTTCGCTGAGCGCTTCGGACTTCGCGCTCATAGCCGAGGGCGACCGCGGAAGACTTTCCTTTCAGGGAACGCGCTTTCTCGGCTTTGAGCGAAAGACCGACCCATAAAAAATCGACCGATTGGATTTATGCTCCCCAAAAGCGTCCTGCTTTTGGGGCGTTTTTTATCGGTGCGTTTTTTCGGCGCCTTCCGTTGATGTCTTCCCGCCGTCCCCCTTTCCGTCGGAGCCTTGTCTCCGGCGGCCAATAAGCCCGCCGCGGCGGGACAGCATGACTTGTCTTAGGAGAATTTTAGAAAAATCCTGCTTATATCCCGGAAGAACCCTTCCTCTATTCTTGTCCGCATCGGCCGCCGCAAGGGATCGGTTTGTAATTTGCGGGCCACGCAGCAAAACGGGGCGATCTATCCGGCAAGGCGAGGCGCATGGAAAAGCGGCATGGAAAAGCGGCCGCGCCGGAAAGCGCGGCCGCCGTATGAGCCGTATGCTTTAATTTGGTTTGCGGGTCAGGTGGGCCTTCAGACGGCGAATTCCCACTCCCATCGTATACAAAACGAAAGCGTGGGCGTCTATCAAAAAGCTTTGACGTTGCCTCTTTTCCTATGTCAAAATGCTTTTCCATATGCCTTTTTCCTGATATTTATAAAAAGCATACTGCAAAACTGCCGCTTTTTTTATGGCCACAGCCGCGAAAATCCCGCGAGAACCCTCAAATCAGGAACGGTCCTTTTGACGGCTCATCGCCGGCTCTCTTCAGAGAGACAGACCGCGCACCACGTCGAGTTTTTCGATGTCATAGTAACGGAAGACCTCGACCGCGCCTTCCTCCACAGCCTCGCCGGGCACGACCGGCGCAATGGCGGGGGGACAGGCCGCCGGGGGCTGCGCGGCCACCCGCCCGACCGCATCTTCAAGCGAAACCCTCTCCCAGACCGAGAAGACCGCCTCGCGCACCGACAGAAGGACGCGCGGACGGACAGGGCGGGGCGGACGGGCGGCGATCTTTTTTTTCGGCGCAATCCTCTCCCAGACCGATTCCAAACGCGCGAAATCCCGGTCGGAATTGGCGGGGGACACCATAAGAACGCAGTAATCGGGGTCGGCGAATTCGGCGACAATCGAATTTGCGGCGAGAATTTCGGCAAATTCCCGTCCGGTATAGCCCGACTCCTTGGTCTTCACCGTGATTTTCAGCGGCTCATCGCCCGCAAAGCGCCAGCCTTTTTCTTCCAAGCGCGCCTTAAGCTCCGCCGCCCGCCATGCCGTCCCGGCTAGGGCCCCGGGATACGCGCCCGACAGCGCGGCGTTGGCCCGGTCGAGAGACTGTAGGATCAGATAGGAGGGGCTGGTCGAGCCGAAGAGCGCCATCGCCTCGCGCGCCGCAGCAGAAAAGAGCGGATCGGCTCTTTCGGCGACATGCAGATACGCCCCGCCGGTCAGCACCGGCAGGGTCTTGTGCGCCGAATCGCAGCAGAGATCGGCCCCGCAGTCGAGAGGATGGAGCGAGCGGGGAAGAAAGCGCAGATAAGCGCCGTGAGCATTGTCGACAAGCAGGGGAAGCCCTCTTTCGTGTGCCGCCTGTGCCAGAGCGGAAAGGTCGGCGATATGCCCGAGATAGTCGGGCGAGGTGACATACACGGCCGCGAGCCGCTCCGATGCCGCGGGGTCATCGAGGGCGCGTGCGAGGTCCTCTTTATCGACCGAACAGCGGCAGAGAGAGAAGGGCTCGTCCTCACGGCCGGGAAAGAGCCAGAGGACATCGAAATCGAGCAGGGCGGCGGCGGTCAGAAAGGCCCTGTGGGCGTTTCGTCCGGCGGCGATCAGCGGCCGGCCCCGTCCCCCCTTCGCGCGGTAGGCAAGGCAGGCGAGATAGAGCATCGCCCGAATGGCAAGGGACGAGCCTTCGGCCGAATAGAGCGTCCGGGCACTGCCGAAGAGACGCGACGCGTGCGCTTCGCTCTCTTTCAGAATGCCCGCCGCCTCGTAGAGCGAATCGGCGCCGGGAATTTCGGTGATGTCGAGCCTCTCACAGCCGAGCACCGGCTCCCCCTTATGCCCCGGCATGTGGAAGCGAACCGGAGCCGCGGCGGCGTAGGCACGCACAAACTCCGAGACCGGCGCGGGCATGCGGCCTTCGCGCTCCGCATTTTCGGAATCAAGACCGGCCGCCGCTCCCTTGTTTTTTCCGTTCTCTCTGCTCACGACGCGACGCTCCCCGAGCCCTGCCCCTTTGCAGAAGGCCTGTCGTCTTCTCCGTTCTTTAAGGCGGGATCGCCCTCCTCGTCAAGCTCGGCCTCGGCGGCCTTCAGCATGACGGCGCACTCGATCCGTTTTTTGAAGAGCTCGCAGCCGGGCTCATAAATCCCCCGCACCGAGCCCGACGCGTGATAGGCGTTGGCGGCACACCCCCCCGAGCAGTAGAGCTTCGCCCAGCAGCCGGCGCATTCCGGGCGGCTGTAGACGTTGCAGGAGCGAAACTCCTCCTGAAGCTCCCCGGCGGTGACGCCGTCGAAGACGTTGCCGAGACAGAAGCGTTCCTCCCCCACAAACTGGTGGCAGGGATAGAGGTCGCCCCAGGGCGTGACGGCCATATACTCGGTGCCCGAGCCGCAGCCCGAAAGCCTCTTGTAGATGCAGGGCCCGCCCTCCAGGTCGATCATATAGTGATAGAAGGTAAAGGGCTTTCCCTCGCGGCGGCGTGCAAGCATCTTTTCGGCGAGAAGCTCATACTGGGAAAGAACCACCGTCATATCCTCCGGGGTCAGGGCATAGGGATCGCCGGGGGGACATACCACCGGCTCCATGCTGAGCTCGGTAAAGCCGAGATCGAGCATGGTCTCGATATCCTTCAGAAAATCGGGATTGGCGTGCGTGAAGGTTCCCCGCATGTAATAGTTCCGGCCGCCGCGCGCCTTAACCAGCTTCTGAAACTTGGGGACGATCCTCTCCCAGCTGCCCCGGCCGGCATGATCCACGCGAAAGCGGTCGTGAACCTCCTTGCGCCCGTCCAGACTGAGCACCACGTTGGCCATCTCCCGGTTGGCGAAGTCGATCACTTCGTCGTCGAGCAGCATTCCGTTCGTAGTGAGCGTAAAGCGGAAATTCTTTCCCGCCTTTTTTTCGACCGACCGGGCGTATCCGACCAGCCTCTTCACCACATCCCAGTTCATCAGCGGCTCGCCGCCGAAGAAATCCACCTCGAGATTTCTCCTTGTTCCGGAGTTTTCGATGAGAAAATCGAGGGCCCGCTTTCCCACCTCAAAGGACATCAGCGCCCGCTCGCCGTGAAACTTTCCCTGCGAGGCAAAGCAGTAGGCGCAGTCGAGGTTGCAGGTGTGCGCCACATGCAGACAGAGGGCCTTGATGACATTGCCGCTTCGCTCCTTGAAGGTCTTTGCCATCGGAGCAAACCGGTCGGGCGTGAAGAGCTGTCCCTCTCGCCAAAGGTCTTCGATCTCCGAAAGACACGCAGAGAGCTCCTCCTCGCCGACGCCCTTCTGCCGGTTTTCCGCCAAAAGGGCCGCGGCAATCTCCTTCTTTTCCCCGTCGGGCAGAAAGAGCGCGCCCTCCGCGGCGCTGCCGGAGCTTCCGGCGCCGGCGGCGTCGAGGGCGTTTATCGCGTCGTAAGCCAGATCGTCCACCACATGAATGGCGCCCGAGCAGGTATCAAGAACCAGATTGTAGCCGTTCAGCCGATACGCATGAATCATTGAAAACTTCCTTTCCGGGGCGCGCCCCGCAAAATTTGCAAAAAATGCGCTTTTCCCCGCAGCATTCGGACAGGAGGGAGCCGACCCGCCGCACATGAAAATTGCCGCCAAACCGGCGGCATTTCCTGTTCTTCTCTTACTTTTCGGCCTTCGCGGTCGAATTCTCGCACTGCTGATTGGCAATGCCGCAGCTCGTCTTGCAGGCCGACTGGCAGGAAGTCTGGCACTCGCCGCAACCGCCGTTCTTGGCGCTTTCGCAGAGGTTGCGCGTCTTCAGCGTCTTGATTCTTTTCATGATAGCCTCCCATAGGATGTATTTTTCCGCCGAAAAAGCTCTTTTGAAAGGCTCTTTCAGCAATTATATTTTTTTCAGTATAGCACATTCCCGGAACTTTGTCAATGAAAAATCCCAAAAAATCGCATCTTCCGCCCGAATTCCGCCCGATTGAAAAAAAAGGAAAAAAAGCGGAGAGAGGACGGGACAGAAAAACGCGCCGCGCCGTCCTCCGCCTTTCCTATAAGGGAAGAAGCGCCGGCGCAAGACTTGCATTCCTTTTTGATTCGTGCTATAATGCAGATATTGCGAGCTTTTTTGAGAGATAAGGATTTTACAGCCGATTTATGTCCCGACAGATCACAGAAAAGATCACGGATTGGAAAAATCGGCGAAGCCCGATCGGCGGGGGAGGGAAGCATGGCGTATTATGCGGGAAAAATCGACGTGGCGGTGATCGGCGCGGGCCACGCGGGGATCGAGGCGGGCCTTGCCGCGGCGCGGCTGGGTCTTTCCACCACTCTCTTCACGACCAATCTCGACGCCGTGGGCAACATGCCCTGCAACCCTTCGATCGGCGGAACCGGAAAGGGGCATTTGGTCTTTGAAATCGACGCCTTGGGCGGCGAAATGGGCTATGCCGCCGACCTTGTGACCCTGCAGTCGCGCACGCTGAATCTGGGAAAAGGCCCGGCGGTCCACTCAAAGCGGGTCCAGGCCGACCGCCTGCTCTACCGCGCGGTTATGAAGAAAACCCTCGAGAATACCCCGAACCTCGCCCTGCGGCAGGCCGAAATCGTGGACATCCGTTTTGCCGAAGAAGGCGGAAAAAAACGGGTGCGTTCGGTGATCACCGCGCTCGGCGCCGAATGGGAGGTTTCGGCGGTCGTGATCGCGGCGGGGACCTTTCTCTCCTCGCGCACCATCACCGGAGAGACTGTGACCGAGGCTGGGCCGGACGCCATGCTGCCCGCCCGGAGGCTTTCGGACGCTCTGCGCCGCGAGGGTATCTCCCTTTTTCGCTTCAAGACCGGCACGCCTCCCCGCCTTCACGCCGACAGCATCGATTACCGTGTGCTCGAGCTTCAGACCGGGGAAGAGAGGATCACGCCCTTCTCGGCCCGGACCGACCCCTCCCGTTTTATCGGCCTGCGCCAGCTTCCCTGCCATGTGGCTTACACAAACGAAAAAACGCACGCCATCATCCGCGCCAACATCGGCCGCTCTCCGCTCTATTCGGGCGTAATAGAGGGCGTCGGCCCCCGCTACTGCCCCAGCATCGAGGACAAGGTCATGCGCTTTGCCGACAAGAGCCGGCACCAGCTCTTCGTCGAGCCCTGCGGGGCCGACACGAAGGAGGTCTATCTACAGGGCTTTTCCTCCTCGCTTCCCGAGGATGTACAGATCGAGATGCTCCATTCGATCGCGGGCTTCGAGAAGGCGGTCACCATGCGCTCGGCCTACGCCATTGAATACGACTGCGCCGACCCCACCCAGATGCTTCCCACGCTCGAATTCAAGGACTATGCCGGTCTTTACGGCGCCGGACAGTTCAACGGCTCCTCGGGCTACGAGGAGGCGGCCGCCCAGGGACTGGTGGCGGGCATCAACGCCGCGCTCCGGATTCTCGGCAAAGAGCCGCTGATTCTCTCGCGCGACTCCTCCTATATCGGAACGCTCATCGACGATCTGGTGACCAAGGGCACCAACGAGCCCTACCGCATCATGACCTCGCGCAGCGAATACCGCCTGCTTTTGCGGCAGGACAACGCCGATAAGCGTCTGACCCCTATCGGCCGCGCCGTGGGACTGATCAAAGACGCGCGCTTTGCCGCCTTCGAGGCCAAGCAGGCCCGCATTGCCGGAGAGATCGAACGGACGAAGAAGACCTTTCTTCCGCCCGACCAAACGCTCAACGCCATTCTGACCGAAAATCAGCTTCCGCCCCTTTCCACCGGCATCTCGCTGGCCGAGCTTCTGCGCCGTCCGGCGCTGAACTATGAAAAGCTGACCGCGGCCGACAAAACCCGGCCGGACCTCTCAAGCACAGAGCTTTACGCCGCCGAGGTGGCCATCAAATACGAGGGCTATATCAAACGCCAGCTGACCGAGGTAAAACGCCAGAAGGCCCTCGAGGACAAAAAGCTTCCGCCAGCGCTGGATTATGCCGCCATTCCCGGCATCCGCGCCGAAGCCAAACAGAAGCTGACAAAGATCCGCCCGCTCGACCTCGGCGCCGCGTCGCGCATCTCGGGGGTCTCTCCGGCCGATCTTTCGGTTCTGCTTCTCTATCTCGAAAAAGAGGCCCGCGCGGCACAAAACGCCGACAGCGAAAGACGAACCGATGCGGCCCCCCGCCGGGAAAACCGGGAGAGAAGCAAAGATGAAAACCCGGATGAAGAGCAGGCCGAAGACCCGCGCGAACCGATAGACACGAAAGAAAAGGCGGACAAGCCCGCCGCCAAAGATTCGCATTCTACAGAAAACGGGGGCCTGTCATGACACTTCATGAGGAAATCCGAACCATCCTGCAGGACGCCGGTCTTGCTGCCTACGCCGACGACGGCCGGGCCGAAGCCTTTCGGCTTCTTCTGACTCTGCTCACAGAGACCAATAAGGAATACAATCTGACGGCCATTACCGAACCGCGCGAAATCATCCTGCGCCATTTTGCCGACAGCCTCACGGCGGCAAAAGAG
>CALXKW010000096.1 GCA_944389045.1 uncultured Clostridia bacterium
GGCGCGACCAGAAGCCGTCGGTAGACGGTATCGGTGCTGCAGACGGCAAGACTGCGGAAGAAGGCCGCGGCGTCCTCTCCGATCGCCCGGTCCGCCGTGAAGAGGTTCAGATCGGTATACTGCTTTGCGGTAATCTCGTTGTAGTTTCCGGTGCCGAGGTGAGTGATATAGCAAAGCGACTCCCCCTGTTTCAGAACCACCGAAAGGATCTTCGAGTGTACCTTATAGTTTCCCATCCCGTAGATGACGGTGCAGCCCGCCTCCCGCAGGCGGGCCGCGAAATAGAGATTGTTCTCCTCGTCAAAACGGGCACAGAGCTCGATCACCACCGTGACCTGCTTTCCCTTCTCGCTGGCCCGGCAGAGAAGCTCCGCAACGCGGGAGGCGCGTGCCAGCCGATAGACCGTGATCCGCACGGCGCTCACCCGGGCATCCTCTGCGCATTCCTCCAAAAGCTCAAAGAACGGATCCATGCTGTCGTAGGGATAGGAAAGAAACAGATCGTGCGCAAGCAGGCTGTCGATGCGGGAAACACCCGGAGAGAGCTTTTCCCTTACCGCGCCCCGGAAGGGCGGATAGGAAAGAGCACTCTTTTTCTCCTCGGGCAGATGCTCCCCGAGGGAGGACAAAAACCGGTAGTCGAAAAAGCGCTCCTCGAAACAGAATTGCGGATCGAGCTCCAAAAGCCTGAGCGCAAAATCCTTCAGCCGCGACCGTCGGTTGTCCACCTCCAGCCGCACCGCCGCCATACGGGCGCGCGACTTCACCCTGCCCTTCATGAGTGCAGGAAAATCCCTCTCAAAATCGCTGTCGTCGATCCGGATATCGAAATCGGCGCTGCGGGTGACGCGCAGCGCCATGCTGCCCCTCACCTCATAGCCGGGGAAGGCACTCTGTCCGAAAAGGCGGATCAGCTCCTCGAGCAAAATCAGACGACGCTTTCCGCCCTTTTTCTCCCCCAGCGGGTAGAGCCGGCCGAGAGAGGCGGGAAGCGCCATGACGCCGACACGCCTTCGGCCGTTCTTTACAAGGTCGTAGAGGCGGTAGGAGGTTTGATTCTCAAACTGCATCAGAGGATGCTTGGCGTCGAGAACCACCGGCGAGAGAAGCGGCAGAACGCTTTTTGAAAAAAGCTCCTCCCCTTCCTTCCTCTGTCCGGCGGTGAGCTCCCTCCCAAAGACCAGCCGCAGCCCTCGGCAGGAAAGCTCCTCACAAAGCGCGGAAAAGCAGACCCCTCGTTCCCTGTAAAGATCCTTGACAGCAAGGGCGATCCCCTCCAGCTCCTCTTTTGCCGTAAGCCCGGTTTTATCCTCTCTTTCGTCCGAGGAACGGTTGGCAAGACGCCCCACCCGCACCCGGAAAAACTCGTCGAGGTTCGAGGAGAAGATCGACAGAAAACGGCAGCGTTCCAAAAGCGGGTTGGTTCGGTCGAGACTCTGTTCCAGAACGCGCCGGTTGAAAAGAAGCCAGCTGTACTCCCGGTTGATAAAAATGTCCCGGACAAAAAGCTTCCGAAGCTCCTCCTTTTCCTCCTGTAAGGCTTTCGCCGAGCCTCTTTCTTCCTTTCGGTTCGTCCTTTCGGACGAAAGCGCGCCTCTCATTCGGCCGCGTCGGATTTCGGAGAATCGGAAGGAGCGGCGACGGCCTTTTTAGGGGGGCGCCCCCGACGCGCTCCGCTTTTCGTTTTTCCGACCCTGCCGGTCCCTTCCCCATCGTCTGCAGTCCGGGGTGCTTCCGCCTTTTCCGCGGCCGTTCGAGCACTTCCGGAACGCGCAGCCTTTTTTGCCTGGCCGGAAGAGGCACCTCGGGCCGCGCTCTTCTTGTTTTTCCCTTCGGGAGCCGGGAGCGAACCGACCGCCGCCTCGCCCTCCTCCGCGTCTGTCGGCCCTTCGCCGTCAGCGGGAACAGCTGCCTTTCGTCCGTCGCTTTTATCCGCACTCTTCTCCGCGCCTTCTTTTTTATGGCCCGCTTTTCTTTCCTCCGCCTCCTCCGCGCCCTTTCGGTTCTCCTCTTCCCCCGCGCCGGAGGGCATTTGGCCGTCGGCCGCCGGTTTTTCCCGGCTTCCCGCGCGGACCTCGGAAGGACGGCGGCTGCCGCCTCGCTCCTTCTTCACGAAATCGTAATAAGCGCCCTCTTCCCGTCCGTCGAGAACCAGCCGCAGAAAGCCTTCCTTCACGCCCCGGTCGCTGACCACAACGGTCGAAAGGTCAAAGCGCTTGACCAGTGTCTTCAGGAGAATGGCGGCCGGGAGGATCAGCGTCAGCCGCTCGGGCGCGGTCTGAAGAATCAGCCGGGAACGTCCCTCGCCTTCTAAAAGATAGTCGGTAAAGCGCTTGAAGGAACGGCGGCGGATGACCTTCTCGCCGCCCTCTTCCTCGGCTCCCGTAAACTCCGCATAGACCGCGTAAAGTGCCTCCGCCGTGGGACCGACCGCCACAAGCGTGTCGTAATGGTCCTCTTTGGGAAGACCTTTTTTCTTGTAACGAGCTTTCAGATAGTCCCGCATTTTTTTCGCTTCTTCCGGGGTGGGCTGCGTCTTTTTCACAAACCGCTCGATCAGATCGAAAAGGCCGAAATTGAGAAAGAGCATCTCTTCCTTTTCCCGCTTGGAAAGATCGCAGATCTCGACGCTTTTTCCGCCGATGTCTACCAGGACCGCCCGCGGAAAGGCGGAATAGCAGCGATTGGCCGCAAAATCGCAGTAAGCCTCGGTCTGCCCGTCGATGTAGTTGATCGGAAGTCCGGTCTTTTCCTGAACGGCGCCGACAATCTCTTCGTAATTCGTCACGCGGCGCAGAAGGGCGGTCGAGATGAGATAGCCCCGCTCTACCTCCAGCCGTTCGCAGGTCGAGCCGATCCCGCCGAGCGCGTCGATGAGTTTCCGAATCCCGCGCTCCGAAAGCTTCTTTCCCTCCATATAGGACAAAAGGCTGAGAGGCTGGCGCTCCTTGAGAAGAATTTCGGTCTTATTGTCTTCCGCCGCGGCCACCAAAAAGGAAAGGCCGCCCGAGCTGATGTCGATTACCGCATATTTCATACATTACCCTCTGATTCCGAATTCCATATCCTTATTTTGTCCCGAAAAAGATGCCGATATCCCGCGCAAAGCGTACCGCCTCCCCTTTGGGATCGACCGGCTTGTCCCGCCCCGCGATATCCGAGAGCGCGTTGTATACCACATTCCCGCCGTTCAGCGCCACCGTGACGCCGAAGTGTCCCGCCGCGCAGAGCCGGGCCGCCTCGCCCCCGAAGCGGGAAGCCAGAAAGCGGTCGTAGGCCGAAGGCGTTCCCCCGCGCTGCAGATAGCCGAGCACGGTAGCCCGGGTCTCGATGCCGGTCCGCTCTTCGAGAATTTCCGCCAAATGAGGCGTCACCGTGCTCTCTCCCCGTTCTTTTCTGACAAACTGCCGCTCCTTTTTCTTTAGGCCGGCCTCGTCGGAGAGAAAGGCCCCTTCGGCGACGACGATGAGCGAGAACCGCTCGCCCTGCTCCCGGTTGCGCAGTACCTTTTCGACCACCGCGTCGGGAGAAAAAGGGATCTCGGGAAGAAGAATGACATCCGCGCCGCCGGCGATGCCGGCGTGCAGAGCAAGCCAGCCGGCTTTGTTGCCCATAACCTCGATCAGCATGGTGCGCAGATGGCTTTCGGCCGTCGTGCGGATGCGGTCGATGGCCTCGACCGCCACCTCGACCGCCGTCTGAAAGCCGAAGGTCATGTCGGTCCCGTAAATGTCGTTGTCGATGGTCTTGGGCAGCCCGATCACATGACAGCCCTCGGCCGAAAGAAGCGCCGCATTTTTGTGCGTCCCCGCGCCGCCCAGAACAAACAGACAGTCAAGACGGCTCTTCCTGTAGTTGTCCACCATCTTTTTCAGGCGGGAGGTCCCGTCCTCCGCGGGGCGGGTCATCTGCTTGAAGGGCTGGCGGGAGGTGCCGAGAATCGTGCCGCCCAAATTGAGAATGTCGGCAAAATCCTCCCGCTTCAGAGGAAAAAATTCCCCGCGGATCAGTCCGCCGTACCCGTCGGGAATGCCCAAAAGCTCCGCGTCCGGGAGGTTTTCCGTGATATAGAGGCCGATGGCGCGGATCACCGCGTTGAGACCCGGGCAGTCCCCTCCGCTTGTCAAAACTCCGATTTTCATGCTCTATCCCTTTCTCAGCGTTCCGGACCCGCCGGCCGCCGCGCTTTCTCTCTTTTTCGGAATAACATATTTCGCCTTCTCTTATTTTTCCGGAGTTTTCCCTTTTACACTTCGATCTTAAAGGATTTTTATACGACCGGCGGCTTGTCCCGCCCATGCGCCGCACGGACTTTTTCGGGCGGCCGGGATAATCAAGTCCGCCGCCGCATCCGATGTAAACCGCCGCACGCCCCTTCCCCGCTCGGAAAAGGGCGGCAGAGCCGCCGCTTTCCGAAAGCTCCCTATGTATTCTGTCAGCCAAGAAGTACGTCGAGAAGCATCATAAAGGAAAAGCCGAAGGCAAAAAAGAGAATACCGAGAGCGGGTTTCCTCTCTTCCGCCATGGCGGGAATCAGCTCGCTGACCACCACATAGAGCATGGCGCCCGCCGCAAAGCTGAGAAAATAGGGCAGAATCGGAAGAATCAGCCCGGCAGCCAGAATCGTGAGAACCGCTCCGATCGGCTCGACAATTCCCGATGCCGTCCCGCAGAGGAAGGCTTTTCCCTTTCTCATACCGCCGCCGGAGAGCGGCAGGGAGATGATGGCACCCTCGGGAAAGTTCTGGATGGCAATCCCGATCGACAGGGTCAGCGCCGACGCGGCGGTGATTCCGCCCTCGCCCGCCAAAAGCCCGGCCAGCACCGCCCCCACCGCCATGCCCTCCGGCAGGTTGTGAAGCGTCACCGCCAGAACCAGCATACGGCGGCGGTGACGGCCGCCCCGCTCGCCGTCGGGATCCCGGGCGGCACAATCGGTAAGCTGGCGCACCACCTTGTCGAGAAAGAGAAGAAACAAAAAGCCGATCCACAGTCCGATCACGGCGGGAAGCGCGGGAGACTTTCCCATAGCCTCGGCGCTGTCCATAGAAGGAATCAGAAGGCTCCAGACCGACGCCGCCACCATCACCCCGGCGGCAAAGCCGGATAGCGCGCGTTCCAGACGGCGATTGAGAGCGCTCTTTAAGAAGAACACACAGGCGGCGCCGAGCGCCGTCCCGAAAAAGGGAATCAGAATTTCCTTTATCACGTCTTGCATTGTCAACCTCAACCCGCGCGGCCGAGGCCGCGCTCTACAAAAATTCGGCAGAGAGATTCGCCTTGCTGTCAGTATATTCCCTTTTACGAAAAATGCCTCTTTCCCGAAGGGCGCCCCAGAGAAGCCGGACAGAAGAAGCCGGCGCTCCCTTCCCGTTCTATTTTCCTTCCTCTTCCCCGCGGCCCCCTTCCGCGGCATGATGCGGGCCGAGTATGCTGAACGGCCCGCATTCTGCCTTACGTTTCCGCGAGATCCGTATCCTTCATAACCGCGAAAAAGCCCTGCGGATGATCGCAGACCGGACAGCGCTCGGGCGCCGACACGCCCACGGCGATATGGCCGCAGTTGCGGCACTCCCAGACCTTCACCGAACACTTGGTGAAAACTTTAGAAGTCTCGACATCCGAAAGAAGCGCGCGGTAGCGCTCCTCATGACGCTTTTCGATCTCGGCCACCATGCGGAATTTTTCGGCCAGCTCGTGGAAGCCTTCCTTATCGGCGGTCTCGGCAAAGCCCGCGTACATATCGGTCCATTCGTAATGCTCCCCTGCCGCGGCCGACTCGAGATTCGGCGCCGTGGTCGAAAGACCGTTCAGCTCGCGGAACCAGATCTTCGCATGGGCCCGTTCGTTTTCCGCCGTCTGTAGAAAGATGGCGGCGATCTCCTCGTATCCTTCCTTCCGCGCGGCCGAGGCAAAGTAGATATATTTGTTGGTGGCCTGCGATTCTCCGGAGAAGGCGGTCTCCAGATTCTTCTCGGTCTGGGTGCCCGCATATTTGGAAAACCGGTCGGACGCGATCTCCTCCAGCTTATCTCCCTTTACATGACAGCGGGGACAGACCGGTTCTATTCCTTCCGGCACCTCAAAGATCTCGCCGCACACCTTGCACTTATATTTTTTCATAGCTCCTCCTTGTCCTTTGTGTTGCTCTTGCTATTTCATGGTATTCCCTCTTTCTTCCAGACTTATACATCCTTCCGGCCGATCGGTGCGGAAAGATTTCGGAAAAAGAGATTTGACAAGAAAAGAAAAATATGTTATCATAAGAAAAACAGATTTTGAACAAAGAGGCGCTGTTATGCTGACAACCACCTATTCCGCCGCCCTGTTCGGTGTGGACGGCTTTCCGGTGACCATCGAGACCATATTCGAAGACAAGCTGCCGAAATACGAGGTGGTGGGTCTGCCCGACAATTCGGTAAAGGAATCGAACGAACGCATCTACAACGCCATCGTATCAAGCGGCTTCAAATTTCCTTACGGCTCGATCGTCATCAATCTGGCCCCCGCCGACATCAAAAAAACCGGCTCCTCCTTTGATCTTGCCATGCTGGTCGGCATTTTGAGCGCCGCCCGTACGATCAAGACCGACATTTCGGACAAATGCTTTCTCGGGGAGCTCTCGCTGTCGGGCGAGGTGCGCCCGGTACGGGGTGCGCTCGGCATGTGCCTCGCAGCCCGGAGAAAGGGACTGAAAAGCGTCTATGTACCGGCCGCAAACGCCGCCGAGGCCTCCGCCGTGGAGGGAATCGACGTCTATCCGGTGGAGAACGTGGCCGAGCTCGTCCCGCTTCTCAACGGCATCACGGCAAAAGAGGCTCTCCGTTTTGACCGGGAGTTCTTCCAAAAAGCTCTGCACACCGGGAACCCCCGCCTTGATTTTGCCGACGTCAAGGGGCAGGAGAGGGCCAAACGGGCCGTCGAGATCGCCGCGGCCGGAGGCCACAACCTGCTCCTGATCGGCCCGCCCGGCACCGGAAAATCCATGCTGGCCAAACGCATCCCCTCGATTCTGCCGGAAATGACCTTCGAGGAGGCGCTCGAAACCACCCAGATCCACTCGATCGCCGGCACGCTGCCGGCCGACTCTCCTCTCGTCACCGAACGCCCCTTTCGCGCCCCGCACCACACCATGTCCGCGGCGGCCCTGTCGGGCGGAGGCTCCCTGCCCCTTCCCGGCGAGGTCTCTCTGGCCCACAACGGCGTTCTCTTTCTCGACGAGCTCCCGGAGTTTTCCAAAGGAGTCACCGAGACCCTGCGCCAGCCGCTCGAAGACGGCTCGATCACCATCAGCCGCGCGCTCGGCCGCTTCCGTTTCCCGTCAAACTTCATGCTGGTCTGCGCCATGAATCCCTGCAAATGCGGTTACTTCGGCCACCCCACCCGCCCCTGCACCTGCAAGCCCGCCGAAATCCGAAAATACATGTCCAAAATCAGCGGGCCGCTGCTCGACCGCATCGACATCCAGATCGAAGTGCCCTCGCTTACCTTTGAGGAAATGGCCGACAGTTCCCCCTCCGAATCCTCGGAAAAGATCCGCGAACGGGTCAACCGCGCCCGCGCCCGCGCGCGGGAGCGCTTTTCGGCCGCCGGGCTTTCGCTCTTCTCAAACAGCGCCATGAGCGCCCCCGAGATCCGCCGCTGGTGCACCCTCGACCGGGAGGCTTCCTCGCTTCTGAAAGCCGCCTTTCACTCTCTCGGCCTTTCCGCGCGGGGCCACGACCGCATTCTGCGCCTGGCCCGGACGATCGCCGACCTTGCGGAGAGCGATTTGATCGCCGCGCCTCACGTTGCCGAAGCCATCCAGCTCCGCAGTCTCGACCGAAAATACTGGTGAGCGAAATAAAATATAAAAGACAAAAGGAGAGCGCGTTTTCGCCGCGCTCTCCTTTTGTCTTTCGAAAACAGGAGCTTCCTCGAAAAAATCCGATTCTAAATCCATCAAAATAACCGGCTCTGGCTCTTTTGCGGAAGAACAAAAGAGCCAAAGCCGGTTTTGCAGAAAATTGCCGCTTATTCAAAAAACGGCGGAGAAAACGTCATGACTTCTGTCTTGCCTGCGCCTTCAGACGGTTCTGGGTATTGAGAATCGCCTTGCGGAGCCGGATGCTCTTGGGGGTCACCTCGATGAGCTCGTCGGGCGCGATGAACTCGATGGCCTCCTCCAGTCCCATGATGCGGGGCGGCGTGAGAATCAGCTTCTCGTCGGCCCCGGAGGAACGGACGGCAGTCAGATGCTTTTCCTTGCAGGGATTGACGACGATGTCCCCCTGCTTGGGGCTCTCGCCCACGATCATCCCCTCGTAGACCGCGGTCTGGGCGCCCAGAAAAAGCGTGCCGCGATCCTGCACGTTGTAGCAGCCATAGGAGGTGGTCACCCCGTCTTCGGAGGCCACAAGCGACCCGGTGTAGCGGGCCACGATGTCCCCCTTGTAGGGCGCGTAGCATTCAAACGTCGTATTGAGGATACCCTCGCCCCGGGTATCGGTCATGAATTTGCTGCGGTAACCGAAGAGACAGCGGGTGGGAATCAGATATTCGATCCGCATCCGGCTTCCGTG
>CALXKW010000097.1 GCA_944389045.1 uncultured Clostridia bacterium
CTTCTATCTCGAAGATGCTGCGCGGCAGATCGTCCTCCTCGATGAAGGCTTCATAAGCGGCGTCGAACAGAATGACGGCTCCTCGCCGGTTGGCATAGTCCACCCAGGCCTTGAGCCCGCGGCGGTCGAAGACCGCCCCGGTCGGGTTGTTCGGCGAACAGAGATAGATCAGGTCGGCGTCAAGGCTCTCGTCCGGCATGGGCAGAAAGCCGTTTTCCCGTCCGGCCGAGAGCGGAAGGATCTTTCGGCCCGCCATGACGTTGGCGTCGACGTAGGCCGGATAGGCTGGCTCGATGACAAGCGCGCTGCTTCTTTTGTCAAAGAGATCGAGAATGTCGCCCAATTCGTCGCTGGCGCCGCTCGAGACGAAGACCTCCTCCGGCGAGAGCGCAACCCCCCGCTGTGCGTAATGGGAAACAACGGCCTCCTTGAAGAACGGGGCGCCGCATTCCGGCATATAGCCGTGGAAGCGGCCTTTGTCTCCCTGATCGTCCACCGCCTCGTGCAGAGCGCCGATCACCTTTGGACAGAGGGGGAGCGATACGTCGCCGATTCCCATGCGCAGAAGCTTTTTCCCGGGGTTTTGCTCGAGATAGGCTTTGGTTTTCTGGGCGATTCGGAAAAAGAGATAGGAATCCTTGAGAGAAGCATAATTTCGGTTGGGTATAAGCATCAGACAACCTCCCCTTCGTAAACGAATTCCGCCGGGCCGGTCATGCGAAGCGTGTTGTCGGCCGCGGCCGCGATCGTCAGAGTACCGCCGTCCAGTTCGACGCGAATCGGGTCCTCCCGCCGGCAGATCCCTTTTTCCAGAGCGGCGGCAGCCGCGGCGCAGGCCCCGGTCCCGCAGGCCATCGTCACGCCGCTTCCTCTCTCCCATACCCGCATTCTGAGCGCCCCGTCGCCGAGAGGCTGAACAAACTCGACGTTGACGCCTTCGGGAAAGGCCTCGTGCGCGGACAGGCGCGGGCCGAGCGTGGTCAGGGGCGCGCTTTCGATGTGATCGACGAAGAGCACAAGATGGGGGTTCCCCACCGAGACAAGCGTACAACAAAGGCGTTGTCCGTTTTCCTCAAGCGTCATTTCCCGGCAGGAGGCCTTTCCCATGTCGACCGTCACGCGCTTTACCTTTCCGCCCGATACCGTCAGCTCGAGCGTGCGGATGCCGGCTCGGGTTTCGATCTTCAGACGTTTCTTGTCGGTATAGCCCTTGTCGTAAAGATATTTTCCGACACAGCGGATGCCGTTGCCGCACATCTCGGCCTCGCTGCCGTCGGCGTTAAAGATGCGCATTCGGAAGTCGGCGGCGTCGGACGGGGAAATGAAGATCATGCCGTCCGAACCCGCGCCGAAATGGCGGTCGGAAAGCCGAACCGACAGTTCCGACGGGTTTTCCGGTTCTCCGTAAACATAGAGGTAGTCGTTGCCGAGCCCCTGCATTTTCGTAAAGTGCATAAATCCTCCTTTTTCAGGCGTCGATGGTGGAAATGCCGATGGTGGTCTCCTCGAGAACGTCGAGAAGCACCTTCACGGTATCGAGAGAGGTGAGCATGGTGATGTTGTTCTGGCAGGCGCAGCGGCGGATCTGCGCGCCGTCTATATAATGGACCCCCGATAGGATGGCGCGGGTGTTGATGACATAGCTGACATAGCCGGCGCGGATCGAGTCGAGTATTTCTTCGCTTCCCTCGCTGAGCTTGCGCCGCACCCGGGTGCGGATGCCGTGCTCCTTCAGGAAATTGGCGGTTCCGATCGTCGCCTCGATGTTGAAGCCCATGCGGTAAAAGCGCTCGACAAGCGGCAGGGCTTCCTCCTTGTCCTCGTCGGCCAGTGTGACGACCACCGTTCCGTAATTCTGCAAATGGATTCCCGAAGCGATCAGGGCTTTGTACATGGCCCGGTGCAGCTTTTTGTCGTATCCGATGGCCTCGCCGGTCGATTTCATTTCGGGGGAGAGATAGGCGTCCATGCCGCGCAGCTTTGAGAAGGAGAAGGCCGGCGCCTTGACGTAATAACGGTCTTTTTCCCGGGGATAGCCCGTAAAAATTCCCTGTTCGGCAAGGGTCATTCCCAGCATGACCCGGGTGGCGATGTCCGCAAGCGGAAAGCCGGTGGCCTTCGAGAGAAAGGGAACGGTTCGGGAGGAGCGCGGATTGACTTCGATGATGTAAACCTCGTCCTTTTCGTCCACGATAAACTGGATGTTGAAGAGGCCGACGATGCCGATGGCCGGGCCGAGCTTCTCGGTGTAGGCGAGAACCTTGTTTTTGACGCTTTCCGAGATGCTGAAGGAGGGGTAGACGCTGATCGAATCGCCGGAATGGATGCCGGTTCGCTCGACCAGCTCCATGATGCCGGGCACAAAGACCTTCCGGCCGTCGCAGACCGCGTCGACCTCCACCTCCTTGCCGCGGATGTAGTGATCGACAAGAACCGGCCGGTTTTTGTCGATTTCCACCGCGGTCTTCAGGTATTGCCGCAGATGCTCTTCTTTGGCGACGATCTGCATTGCGCGGCCGCCGAGCACAAAGGAGGGACGCACCAGCACCGGATAGCCGATTTCGGCCGCGGCCCGGACCCCCTCTTCAAGGTCGGTCACGGCCCGCCCCTTCGGCTGGGGAATTCCGAGGGAGAGAAGAAGCTTTTCGAAGGCCTTGCGGTCTTCGGCGCGCTCGATGGCATCGCAGTCGGTTCCGATGATTTTCACGCCCCGTTCCCGTAAGGGTTCCGCCAGATTGATCGCGGTCTGGCCGCCAAGGGTGGCGATGACGCCCTCCGGCCTTTCGAGCTCGATGATGTTCATGACATCCTCGGGGCAGAGCGGCTCGAAGTAGAGCTTATCCGAGCAGGTATAGTCGGTTGAGACGGTTTCGGGATTGTTGTTGATGATGATGGCTTCAAAGCCCGCTTCTTTGATGGTTTGGACGGCGTGGACGGTCGAATAGTCGAACTCTACGCCCTGACCGATGCGAATCGGCCCCGAACCGAGAACGACCACCTTTTTCTTATCCGACACCGCCGATTCGTTCTCCTCCTCGTAGGTCGAATAGAAGTAGGGAATATAGCTTCGGAACTCCGAGGCGCAGGTGTCGATCATTTTATAGACCGGAAGAATGCCGGCCTTCTTTCGCAGAGCGAAGATCTCGGTCTCGCCCCTGTTCCAGAGGGAGGCGATTTCCCGGTCGGAAAAGCCGAGCCTTTTGGCCTCGCGCAGGGCCGCGAGGTCGCCGGGGAGGCCGGCCAGCTTTTTTTCTTCCTCCACTATGTTTTTCAGTTTTTTCAGAAAGAAGGGGTCGATGGCGGTCGCCTCGGCGATCGGGTCGATGCCGCAGCCGAGGCGGAAAAGCGCTGCGACGGCGTAAATGCGGTCGTCTGTCCCGGTGCGGATATAGGAGAGCAGGGCCTTCTCGTCCCAGTCGGAAAACTTTTCCGACCGAAGGTGGTACAGGCCGATTTCGAGGGAGCGGACGGCTTTCAAAAGGCTTTCTTCAAATGTCCGGCCGACCGCCATCACCTCGCCGGTCGCTTTCATCTGGGTGCCGAGCGTGTTGTCGGCGTCGGCAAATTTGTCGAAGGGAAAGCGGGGCATTTTGGTGACCACATAGTCGAGCGTCGGTTCGAAGGAGGCGGGGGTGTTGGCGATCGGAATCTCGTCGAGCGTCATCCCGACCCCGATTTTGGCCGAGACCCGGGCGATGGGATAGCCGCTGGCTTTCGAGGCGAGCGCGGAGGAGCGCGAGACGCGGGGGTTCACCTCGATCAGATAATAGCGGGAGGAATGGGGGTCGAGCGCGAACTGGACGTTGCAGCCTCCTTCGATTTTCAAAGCGCGGATGATCTTCAGCGCGCTGTCCCGCAGCATCTGATAGTCCCGGTTGCTGAGCGTCTGCGAGGGGCAGACGACGATCGAATCGCCGGTATGGATGCCGACCGGATCGAGATTTTCCATGTTGCAGACCGCGATGGCCGTGTCGTTTTTGTCCCGGATGACCTCGTATTCGATCTCTTTGTAGCCTTTTACACTCTTTTCGATCAGCACCTGTCCGACGGGCGAGAGCGTGAGGGCGTTTTTCATCAGGGAGAGAAATTCGGCCTCGTTTTCGGCGAAGCCTCCGCCGGTTCCGCCGAGCGTAAAGGCAGGGCGGAGCACGACCGGATAGCCGATCTCGGCGGCCGCGGCGGCCCCCTCCTCCATGGTCTGGGCGATCCGGGAGGGAAGAACCGGCTCGCCGAGCCGTTCGCAGAGCGCCTTGAAGCGTTCGCGGTCCTCAGCCTCTTCGATGCTGGCGCTCGGCGTTCCGAGCAGCTCCACGCGGCACTCGGCGAGGACGCCTTTCTTTTCGAGCTGCATGGCAAGGTTGAGCCCGGTCTGCCCGCCGATGCCGGGCAGTATGGCGTCGGGCCGTTCATAGCGGACGATCTTGGCGACATATTCGAGCGTGAGGGGCTCCATATAGACCTTGTCGGCCATGGCGGGGTCGGTCATGATCGTCGCCGGGTTGGAATTGGCGAGAATCACCTCGTAGCCCTCCTCCCGGAGGGCAAGACAGGCCTGCGTGCCGGCATAGTCGAATTCCGCCGCCTGTCCGATGACGATCGGCCCCGAGCCGATGACGAGAATTTTATGGATGTCTTGTCTCTTAGGCATGGGATTTTTCCTCCTCCATCATCCGGATAAAGCGGTCGAACAGATAGGCGCTGTCCTGCGGGCCGGGCGCGCTCTCCGGGTGATACTGAACGCTGAAAAGGCGGTCGCGGAGACATTCGACGCCCTCTACGGTGTTGTCCAGAAGATTTTTGTGGGTGACGGTCAGCCTTGTCGCCGCAAGGCTCTTTTCTTCCACCGCAAAGGAGTGGTTCTGAGACGTGATCTCGATCCGGCCGGTCGCAAGGTTCTTAACCGGATGGTTGCCGCCGCGGTGTCCGAATTTCAGCTTATAGGTCGAGGCGCCGTAGGCCAGAGAGACGATCTGGTGTCCGAGGCAGATGCCAAAGAGGGGGAATTTTCCGCAAAGCGCCCGCACGGTTTCGACGACCGGTTTTACGTCGGCGGGGTTTCCCGGCCCGTTTGAGAGAAAGACGCCGTCGGGCGAAAAGCTCTCGATGACGCCGGCGGGGGTGTCCCAGGGGACGACGGTCAGCCGGCAGCCGCGGGCGCGAAGCGAGCGCGCGATGTTTTCCTTCATGCCGCAGTCGACAGCGACCACATGGAATTTTTCTTCGAAAGCGGGCAGCTGCCGGATCGTCCGGCAGCTCACCCGCCGGACGGCGTCGGTCGGCGGCGTGCTCTCGGAAAGCCGGCGAAGCCCTTCTTCACGGGGAGTCGAAGCGTCGGTGAGAAGTCCCCGGCGGCTGCCGAAATCGCGGATCGAGCGGGTAAGCTTCCGTGTATCCACGCCCGCAAGTCCGGGGATGCCGAATTTTTTCATGACCTCCGCGAGCGGGGCGCTGTTTTGGCAGTGCGAGGGAAAATCGTTGTATTCCCTCACGATGAGACCGCCGATCGTCGGCCGTTCGGTCTCGAAATCCCCGTCGGACGTCCCGTAGTTGCCGATCAGAGGATAGGTCATGACCACGCCCTGATCGGTATAGGAGGGATCGGAAAGGATCTCCTGATAGCCGACCATCGAGGTGTTGAAGACGACTTCGAAAATCCGGTCGGAACGGTCGCCGAAGGCGCTGCCGTAATATTCGCTTCCGTCCTCCAGGATCAGTTTTCTGTTGCAGTCCGCCATGGAAATACCTCGTTTTCTTATATTTTGAGAATTTGCAGAGAGAGAGAGAGGGCAAAAGTTTGTTTTATGAAGCTTGGGATTTTACGGGCGTTTGTCCGAAAGCCTTCGTTCGAAGCTCTCCTTGCCCCCGCCGTCGGCGGGAACCGGGGTCGGATAGCGGCCGTCGAAGCAGGCGCCGCAGTACGCGCCGCTTCCGATCAGTGAAGAAAGGCAGGATACGGGCAGATAGAAAAGACTGTCCGCGCCGAGAAGGGCGGCGATCTCCTCCACGCTGTGGCGGCAGGCAATCAGCTGATCGCCCGAGTCGATGTCGGTGCCGTAATAGCAGGGATGGAGAAAGGGAGGCGCGGAGATCCGCAGGTGGATTTCCTGTGCGCCCGCTTCCCGAAGAAGCCGCACGATCCGCCCGACCGTCGTTCCTCTCACGATCGAGTCGTCGATCAGCACGACCCGTTTGCCCCGGACGGCCTCTTCGACTGCGCTCAGCTTGATCCGGACCTGATCGATCCGCGAATTCTGGCCGGGCGAGATGAAGGTTCGTCCGATGTATTTGTTTTTGACTAAGCCGATTTCATAGGGGATTCCCGAAGCCTGGCTGAAGCCGAGCGCAGCGTCGAGGCCCGAGTCGGGCACGCCGATCACCACATCGGCCTCGGTCGGTAAGGCTTCTGCCAGAAGGCGGCCGGCGCGAAGGCGCGCGGCATGGACCGATACGCCGTCGAGGACCGAGTCCGGCCGGGAAAAATAGATGTATTCGAAAATGCAGAGCCTTTTTTCCCGTGTCGCGCAGTGTTCCTTGCGGGAGACGACGCCGTTTTCGCTGAAGACCAGAATTTCCCCCGGCTCGACGTCCCGGACAAAGGCGGCGCCCACCGCCTTCAGAGCGGCGCTTTCGGAGGCGACGGCATAGCCGCCCTCCGGCGTGCGGCCGAAACAGAGAGGGCGGAAGCCGTAGGGGTCCCTTGCACAGATCAGCTTCTGCGGCGACATCAGAATGAGAGAATAGGCGCCCTCGAAGAGCGGCATCGCGGCGCTGAGCGCCTCCTCGATCGAAGGGGTCTTCAGTCGTTTCTGAACGAGAAGATAGGCGATGGTCTCGGTGTCGCTGGTGGTGTGGAAGATGGCGCCCGAAAGCTCAAGGGCGCTTCGGAGAGACGCCGCGTTGCAGAGGTTCCCGTTGTGGGCCAGCGCCAGCCGCCCCTTTTGATGGTTGACCTCGATCGGCTGGCAGTTCTGACGGTAATTTCCTCCCGTCGTGCCGTACCGGACATGTCCCACGGCCATTTTCCCTCTGGGCAGGCGGGCGAGCGTCTCGGGGGAAAAGACCTCGCTGAGAAGACCGAGATCCTTGTGGGAGGAAAAGAGTCCGTCGTCGTTCACCACAATGCCGCAGCTTTCCTGTCCGCGGTGCTGGAGGGCGAAGAGTCCGCCGTAGACGATGCCGGCCACGTCGGTCACGCTTGGCTCTATGACGCCGAATACCCCGCATTCTTCATGCAGACTCATTTCTTTTTCTCCTCTTCTGTCCGGTCGTTTCCCGCCTGTGCGGCTTCCCGCTCTTCGGCCGCGGTCAGGGCGGCGGCGACAAAGCCGAGAAAGAGCGGATGCGGCCGGTTGGGACGGCTCTTGAATTCGGGATGGAACTGCACGCCCAGAAAGAAGGGCCGGTCGGAGAGCTCGACCGTCTCGACCAGTCTTCCGTCGGGCGACAGGCCGGAGAGGATCAGCCCGTGTTTTTCGAGCACCTCGCGGTATTCGTTGTTGAATTCATAGCGGTGGCGGTGGCGTTCACGGATCGAGAGGCTTTTGTAGCAGCGTTCCATGAGGGTGCCCGGGCGGATTTCACAGGGATAGGCTCCCAGGCGGAGCGTCCCTCCCTTATCGATCGTGTCGCTCTGTCCCGGCATGAAATCGATCACGCGGTTTTGGCACTGTTCGTCAAACTCGCCGGAGTTCGCCCCGTCGATTCCCGCAGCGTTGCGTGCGAATTCGATGACGGCGATCTGCATACCGAGGCAGATGCCGAAATAAGGAATCTTTTTGGTCCGGGCTTCGTTTGCCGCGAGAATCATGCCCTCGGTCCCGCGGCTTCCGAAGCCGCCGGGCACCAGAATGCCGTCCAAGCCGGAGAGAGTCTGTTCCCGGTTTTCCGCTGTGAGCTCCTCCGAGTCGATCCAGCGGATCTTTATATGGGCGTTCAGCGCGTAGCCCGCGTGGCGCAGCGCCTCAGCCACCGAAAGATAGGCGTCGTGCAGGCCGACGTATTTTCCCACAAGGCCGATGGTGACGCTTTTTTTCCGGGCGTGAATTTTTTCCGCCATTCGGGTCCACTCGCTAAGGTCGGGGGACGGCGACTCCGGAAGACCGAGCTCGCGGCAGACTACGGCCGAGAAGTTCGATTTTTCGAGCATCAGGGGAGCCTCGTAGAGATTGGGCAGCGTGATGTTTTCGATGACGCAGTCGGGCTTCACGTTGCAGAAAAGCGAGATCTTTTTGAAGATTGTCTTTTCGAGCGGCTCGTCGCAGCGCAGAACGATCAGATTCGGGTGGATCCCCATTCCCTGCAGCTCCTTGACCGAGTGCTGCGTGGGTTTCGATTTGTGTTCATCAGAGCCTTTGAGAAAAGGAACCAGCGTGACGTGGATGAAGAGGCTGTTCTGCGGCCCGGCCTCGAGAGAGATCTGGCGGACGGCCTCGAGAAAGGGCTGGGATTCGATATCCCCGATCGTGCCGCCGATTTCGGTGATGACGATGTCGGCGGAGGTCTTCCGGGCAAGACCGTAGACGAATTCCT
>CALXKW010000098.1 GCA_944389045.1 uncultured Clostridia bacterium
TCTCAAAAACGCCTGAAATGATAGGAAAACGAACTGAAAATAGGGCGTGGGAGAATATTGTAAAAGAGTGGGAATAAATGTTTTAACCCGCAGGTTTCCTTTTCAACGGACCTGCGGGTTTTCTGTTTCGCCGGCTATCAGCGGGTCAAAAGGGCCTTTTGGCCCGCAACAGGTGTGGAGGGGCGGGTAGAGGCTGACAAGCAGAGGGAACAAGCCGAGAAAGGCCGCAAGCGGCCTCGGTTCCTTGACCGGGGAGGGCAATAATAGAGATAGTGAATTTATATGCCATATTGTGATATACTCCTTTACATATCGAATTTCGAAAATAGAGGTTTAGGTTTGAAAATGAATAAGCGAGAAAAAATCAATCTGAATAAATGGGAAAGAGCGGAATTATTTCGAGAATTTATCGGCATGACTACATCTATTTACGATATGACGGTACGAATGGATGTCACCAATCTCGTAAACTACTGATTTAATTTATTTTTCAGTCATTCCGTGGATCGATTTTCAAGCCATGACTTTGCCTGTATTGACCAATCCACCTGGAATGAGCGATCAAACTTACAATACCGTTCCCTGTGTTGGCTGGGGAAAATATGTAGAGGAAAATCAGCGCCTTAAAATGTCCATGCACATGAAAATTAGTCATGCTTTTGTAGATGGAAAACCTCTGGCAGATGGATTCAACCATATTCAGGCCGCTATAAACGAGCTGGATTTTTATAAATAACGTTTTTTTCGAAAAATAGCAATACCAGGCGGACAAGCCCCAGGCGGAGGCCGGTGGTCGAATTGCGTATTGCGTCCCATAGTGGGATTGATTTCCGCTGAGGGGCGGAAATTTTTCTTCTAACCACTGTTCTTTTCGATTTATTTATGATATAATACTGGGGCAAACGGTTTCATGTCGCAATTGGGCCGCAGAGCTCAGGCTATGAAAGTGAATTGGAAGTTGTTTTATAAAAGGAAGAGCAAAACCAGTGAAGAAAATCAGCAAACGGACAAAAAAGGACCGATATCAGCGGCGGAATTGACGATATAAATTTATACTTTAAGAGTACTACAGGATCTGTCTGAATTTTCTGGAGAATGAAAACAGCTTACGGAGAGGGGTAACAAATCGTGTTTCCGGACAGAAGAGAGGCAAAACGGGAACTGGAGCTGTCAGGTCGGCTCAACCCGGGGCCATGGACCGAGCATTCGCGTTATGTCGCAGAAGCCGCAGAGCGTATCGCCGCTTCTTGCGGCCTGGACAAAGAAAAGGCCTATGTCTGCGGATTGCTGCACGATATCGGAAGAAGAACCGGCGTTGCTGCGGTAAGACACATAATAGACGGTTATGATTATGCGATGTCGAAGGGATGGGATGAGGTGGCAAGAGTTTGCCTGACGCATTCCTATCCCGTGAAGGACATCGACGCCGATATTGGCAAAAAAGATATAACCGACGAACAGTATGACTTTATCCAAGACTATCTGAACCAACTTTCGTATGACGATTACGACAAATTGATAATCCTTTGTGACGCACTTGCCGAAGCGGGCGGATTCTGTGTCTTAGAGAAACGCTTTATCGATACCTCACGGCGGTACGGTGTATATCCTTTTTCGGTTGACCGCTGGAATAAAACCTATGAAATAAAAGCCGAATTTGAAGCCAGGATCGGGAAATCGATTTATTTTCTTCTGCCGGGCATTGAAAAGAGCATATATCGGAGTTAATCGTATGAACAAACAGGAGATATATGCGCCGTTGTATGTATCCGCGGCTTGAAGTTCTCCGGGAGCACGAAATCCTGAAAAAAATCCTGAAAAATTGTAGAATCATCATGAGAATAATACAAGAGAATGCCGCAAGGAACTTCTTGAAATCCCATGGCGTTTTGCGTATAATAGTCTCGTGAAAAGGGGGCCCCGAATCTAAAATCCCGGACCTTTAATCCCAAGTCATTTCAAATCCTTCTGATTGCGGTCAAGCCTTGTGAGAAGCTTTTCGGCCTTTTTCGGGAATCTGTCCGACGCGGTTAAGAGAGAGAAAAATCTTTTTTCACGTACTGTTTGTTCGGTTTTCAGAGTACGGAGGAATCGTTTGTATACGCTCTTACTGATTCTTATTTATATCGCTTTTATCAGCCTTGGCTTGCCGGATTCTCTGCTCGGCGCGGGATGGCCGGTGATGCATACCGCTTTGAATGTCCCGCTTTCCTATATGGGGATCGTTTCTATGATTATATCGGGAGGCACAATTGTTTCAAGCCTTATGTCCGATCGGCTGACAAGAAAGCTTGGTACCCGTGTGGTAACGGTTGTCAGTGTGTTTCTGACGGCGCTGGCCCTGCTTGGGTTTTCCTTCTCAGACCGTTTTTGGATGCTGATTTTGTTTGCAATCCCTTACGGTCTCGGCGCTGGGGCGATTGATGCTGCACTCAACAACTATGTTGCAATGCATTATACATCGAGGCATATGAGTTGGCTTCACTGCTTTTGGGGAGTCGGAACGATTGTCAGTCCTTTTGTGATGAGCTATGCTTTGACTCATTCCGAGTGGAGCGACGGATATCGGATCGTATCCTTCCTTCAGCTCGGCATCGGCCTGCTGCTTCTTTTGACGCTTCCCGTATGGAAGACCAATCGGAACAGAATCGATGTCAATCTTACCGGAAAAAGCGTCGGACTGATCGGGGCGCTGAAAATTAAGGGCGTACCTTTTCTTCTGATTGGTTTCTTTTCATACTGTGCGGCGGAAGCCACCGCAATGTATTGGGCAAGCAGCTATCTTGTTGAGGTGCGAGGCGTGAGCGGGGAATTTGCCGCAGCTTTTGCGTCGCTCTTCTACATAGGCTTGACGGTGGGAAGATTTTTCGGCGGCTTGATTATGGACAGACTCGGAGACAGAAAGATGATTCTTCTCGGCACGGGCATCTTGCTCGGCGGAATCGTCTGCCTTGTCCTTCCCGTTGAAAAGAATTTTGTCGCCCTTGCCGGGTTTATTATTATCGGTCTTGGCTGCGCGCCGATCTATCCCTGCATCATTCATTCGACCCCGAGCAATTTCGGTGCGGAAAATTCCGGGGCAATCATCGGTATACAAATGGCGAGCGCGTATGTCGGGACCACCTTTATTCCGCCTCTGTTCGGTGTGATCGGCAGAAGGATCGGCCTGCAAATCTTACCGTTTTATCTCCTTATTTTTGTCGTTCTGATGATCGTTATGACCGAAAAAACATTCAAACAGACAATGCGGAGAAATCGTGCCCTTTAAAAGCGTCCGAGGCTCGGCAGAGGCCGGAAGGATGCTGCAGGACGCCAATCTTTGTTAAAAATATCCCGGCCGACTTGGTTTTGAATCGGCCGGGATATTTTTGACTGCTTTCTTCGGTCCGCTGTCCCGCTTCGAAAAAGACCGGAAGGGGTTCTGACATCCGGACCCAAAAAGCGGGTTTAATCGCTGAGGATCCTTCCGTCAACCGAGACGGTGACGACCCGCCACGGGATGAATTTCCCGCTCTTTTGCAGCGCTTTTTTTGCGGCCGCTTCCAGACCGCTGCAGCACGGCACCTCCATTTTTACAATCGTCACGCTCAGAATCTCGTTGTTTTGGAGGATTCCGGTCAGCTTTTCACTGTAATCGACGTCGTCGAGCTTTGGACAGCCGATCAGTGTGATTTTTCCCTTCATGAAATCCTCGTGCATCCGCGCATAGGCATAGGCTGTGCAGTCGGCGGCGATGAGAAGCTTCGCTCCGTCAAAGCAGGGCGCGTGGATTGGAATCAGCCGGATTTGGCACGGCCATTGTTCCAGCCGGGAGTGTGGGGCCGTTTTGACTTCGGCTTTTTGGACGGGCTCCTCTTGGCTTCTGTGAAACGAGTGCAGTCTGTTACCGGGACAGCCCGACAGGGCGGGCGCTTCGTTTTGCTTCTTCCGTTTGTTTGCGGTGACTGCCTGTTTGTCATAATCTGCCGCTTCGCGTTCTACAAACGAAATCGCACCGGTGGGGCAGGCGGGGAGGCAATCTCCCAGTCCGTCGCAGTAATCCTCTCGCAGAAGCTTCGCTTTACCGTTCACCATTCCGATCGCACCCTCATGACAGGCTTCGGCGCATGCGGAGCAGCCGTTGCATTTTTCTTCGTCTATTTCTATGATTTTTCTTACCATTTGACCATCCTCCGATTCTGTTTTTTGGCTTTTGTAAGGACAGTATAACAAATAACTTGTCCCGAGTCTGTTTGTTTTCAAACAAAACAGAGCTTTTTTCGGAAAACTTGTATGGAAACCGAAAGCGTGCTATAATAAACAAAACGAGAAGATCGGACGAGGCACTATGGAAAAATATTTTTCGCTCATGAAAAGCAGTTCTGTTTTTGGAGGGATGACCGAGGAAAAGATTCGCTCGATTCTGCATTGTCTGAACGCCAGGGAAAAGGATTACACAAAAGGCGAATATCTTCTGCGGGCCGGAAGCGTTACCGAATCTATGGGATTTTTGCTTTCCGGTTCTGTCCTGGTTGTGCAGGAGGATATTTGGGGACGAAGAAGCATTATGGATCGTGTCGTTCCGGGCGGCGTTTTCGCCGAATCCTTTGCCGCGTCGTCCGGAAGCGTTTTGAATGTCAGTATTGTCGCCGACAGTCCCGCCTCGGTTCTGATGCTGAACATCAACCGGATCCTTTCTGTTTGTCCTACCGGCTGCCTTCATCATACGCAGATGATCCGCAATCTGGTATCGACTCTTGCCGAAAAAGCTTTGCGCTTCAACAATAAGATTACCCATATGAGCAAGCGCTCGACGCGGGAAAAACTTCTGTCGTTTCTATCCTCCGAGGCCCAGTGCAGCAAAAGCCTTTCCTTCACCATTCCGTACAACCGTCAGCAGCTGGCCGACTATCTCTGCGTGGAACGGGCCGCGATGTCTGTAGCGCTTTCCGCTCTTCAGAGAGAGGGGCTTCTCTCCTACGATAAAAACCGGTTTGTTCTTCATACGAATGCGAGTATAGAGTAGCGGCAAAGAGCGGCGATAGAACGATTTTCTCTCATGAGAGAAAACGCCGCGCAAAATCCGGAAGTTCCGCCTCGGCGCTTCTGATCATGGGGCAGGAAAGAAAACCGTCGTTCGCACGCTTTACCGCTCATTCTCCCGAGCGAGGATTGGTTGATGTCCCGCGGACTACAAATTAAATTCAAACGCCCGCAGTTTTTCTGCGGGTGTTTTGATATCGAAAAAATTTGCCGGATATGAGATTGAAGGGTCAGGAACCCTTTGTCGCCTGCGTATCCGGATTTTGAGTTTCGCCGTCCTGCCAGATCATCCGGATATGCGGGATGCCGTCTTCCAAGAACAGATCGGAAACCGGCCGAAATCCCAGTTTTTCGTAGAAGGGTACCGCGTAGGCCTGTGCGGCGAGGGCAATGGTGCGGGCGGAAAATTTTTCGCGGGCTACGCGGATTCCCTCGCCAAGAATTTTCTTTCCCAGTCCGCGGCCTCTTCTGGCGGCGATGACACGGCCGATGGCGGTGTCCTGTCCGGCGACGCCGGGGGGAAGCACTCTCAGATAGGCGGCGATGCCGGCTTCGTCTTTCAGAAAGAGGTGATAGGCCTCCCGGTCGGCGTCGTCGATCTCCTGATAGGGACAGTTTTGTTCGACGACGAAGACCGCGACCCGCAGTTTGTAGATATCGTACAGTTCGTCGGTTGTCAGTTCGCGAAAAGAACGGACGTAAAGTTCCATCGGCAGCACTTCCTTGCTTATTAATCGGCCGGAGGGGAATCGACGAGAGTCTGCCAGTCAATTTTCCGGTCTTTGAAATAATAGCTTCTGTCGTGCTCGTTCACTTCGCGCAGGACGCGGCAGGGATTGCCCACGGCCACGACGTTGGAAGGCAGATTTTTGGTGACCACACTGCCCGCGCCGATCACCGTATTGTCCCCGACCGTGACGCCGGGAAGCAGGATGACCCCCGCCCCCAGCCAGCAGTTCTTTCCGATTCTTACCGATGCGTTGTACTGATAGGCCTTTTCCCGAAGCGCGGGCAGGATCGGGTGCCCCGCCGTCGCAATGGTCACATTGGGTCCGATCATCGTGTAATCGCCGACATAGATGTGCGTGTCGTCCACCAGCGTCAGATTGAAATTGGCATACACGTTTTTGCCGAAATGGACATGCCTTCCGCCCCAGTTGGAATGAAGGGGCGGCTCGATGTAGCAGCCCTCTCCGATCTCGGCGAACATTTCCTTCAGCATGTTCTGCCGCTTTTCGGCTTCGGTCGGCCGCGTCGCGTTAAAATCGTACAGGCGGTCAAGGCAGCGGGTCTGTACCGCTGTGATTTCCTCTTCTCCGGCGAGATAGAGCTCACCCGTGTGCATTTTGTCGATCATACGCATGGCATTCTTCCTCCTTGGGCGGTTTTCTCCGCCGCTCGTATCGTTTCGTTTTTCATTCCGCTTCGGGCGATAGGATCCGGTTGTCCGCGAGAATTTCGGGGCTGTGTGAGAGGCTTTCTTTTTCTGTGATTTCGCGGATCACGCGGCAGGGCACTCCCGCCGCAAAAGAGTCGGAGGGGATGTCCCGTGTGACGACGCTTCCGGCGCCGATCACACAGCGGTCGCCGATCGTCACGCCCGGACAGACGACGACATTGGCGCCGAACCAGCAGTCGTTTCCGATGCGAACCGGTCTGGCATAGCAGAGATGTTTGCGCTCGCCGTCTGCCGTCAGCATTTCGCGGCGCTCTTCGGCCAGCATCGGGTGCAGGGGCGTCACAATGGTGACGTTTGGGCCGAAATTGCAGTCGTTGCCGATGGTCACCTCGGCGTCGTCCTGTATCGTCAGATTAAAATTTCCGAAAAAATTTTTTCCGAGCGTCGTGTGCTTCCCGTAGTGGATATAAATCGGGCCTTGCAGAAAAACGCCTTCGGCCGCGCTCTTGAAGATCTTCCCGACAAGGGCGCGCCTCTTTTCGCTCTCTTTTTCAAGCGTGCGGTTGTACTCTGCGCAGAGGTCGTGCGTTCTCTGTTTGATCGCTTTCAGCGCGGGGTCGGCGGGAGAAAACAGAATTCCCGCCAGAATCTTATCCTCTTCGTTCATGGCTTTGCAATCTCCTTATCCTTTCTTCAGAAATTCCTTCCGCGTCAGGCTGTTCTCCTATTTTTTCCCGGGCTTTTCGCTTGCCGGCGATTGGGCGCCGGGAAAGGCGGTTTATCTCTTGGAGCGAGGATGCTTTTTAGTCAGTATAGCAGAATCGAAAGGGCTTTTCAAGCCCGTTTTACGCTCTCCTATATTTTTATTTTCTCTCTTGGCGCGATGATCCTTTGAAAAATTTCCGCTTTTTTCTTGTCATTCGATGCGGTTTGTGCTAAGATAAAAAGAATGCTCCCGATGCCAAAGGTTTCTATGCGGCGGACAGAGGGACAAGGGAAGAAAAGAAAAAGGATTTTAGGTCTTTGCCATGGGTTTTACGGTTGCGCTTTCAAATGTCCTGCTTACGCTCTTTTACATTTTGCCGGGCTATCTTCTTTGTAAAATGAAAAAGGCAAAGAGTGCGCATCTTCCCACGCTTTCCGCGATACTTGTCTATATCGGAACTCCCTTTCTCGAGCTTTCGGCTTTTATGTCGCTCGATTTTTCGCTGTCCGATCTGAAAAATATGGGGATTTTCTTTGTTCTGACCCTTTTTTTGCAGATCCTGTTCCTGTTCATTCTCTATACGATCTTCCGGAAGCGCTATCATGACAGCCGGTATCGTCTTTTTACCATCGGATCGGCCATGGGGAACGTCGGTTTTTTCGGTCTGCCGGTCGTGCGGGCGCTCTTTCCCGAAAATCCGGAGGTGGCCTGCTATTCGGCGGTTTTCATGGTTTCTATGAACATTCTTGTCTTTACGATGGGAATTTTCTGCCTGACCGGGGATCCGCGCTACATGTCGCTCAAAGCGGCTTTTCTGAATCCGAACATGCTCGGGCTTCTGCTGGCTCTGCCTGTTTATCTGTTCGGCCTGGGGCGTTATATGCCGGCGGTTTTGATCCGGGGAATCGATACCGTGGCCGCTATGACCACGCCGCTTTGTATGTTTATTCTGGGAATCCGGCTTGCCTCCATGCCGCTCAGACAGGTGTTCGGCCGTCCTCTGGTCTACGGGATCGCGCTGATGAAGCTTCTGGTCTTTCCCCTGTTCTGTTACGGCGCGGTCTATTTTCTTCCGGTCGATCCGATACTGAAGGCCTCGCTTCTTGTTCTCAGTGCTACGCCCTGCGCGGCGGTGATTCTCAGTCAGGCCGAGCTCCATGAGAGCGGAGCCGAGCTGGCGGCCGACTCTGTTTTGGTCTCGACGCTTTTTTGTTTTTTGTCCATTCCGCTTCTGACCTTACTGCTGTGATCGAATAGCAATCGAGTAGGAGGCGGTGATTAGCCGCCGTCCTCTCACACCACCGTGCGTACCGTTCGGTACACGGCGGTTTCA
>CALXKW010000099.1 GCA_944389045.1 uncultured Clostridia bacterium
ACCTCGTCCCACTCCCTACGGAGTGGGTGGATTGAAATTTTTTATTAGTCATCCATATCGTCAGGTGCGTTGAGTCCCACTCCCTACGGAGTGGGTGGATTGAAATGTTGCCTGCCGGACTTCTTCGGCGCTGCCGATTGTCCCACTCCCTACGGAGTGGGTGGATTGAAATCTCTCTTTTTCGTCCTGTTCCACCACTCCTTTCCGTCCCACTCCCTACGGAGTGGGTGGATTGAAATAGTTGTTTGTACAATCTGTTTGTAATTCTTTTCTTGTCCCACTCCCTACGGAGCGGGTGGATTGAAAATTTTCAAGCTGCGCAAAGGACTGTATGAAAGGTACGTCCCACTTCCCGCGGAGTGGGTGGATTGAAAGGGTATTTGCCCCATGTTAGCAAAATCGTCGAACGGAGGAGGTCCGCCTTTTCCTGGACAGGGGAAGCGCGGCCCTTCCGGTCCATTGAACGGTCAAAAGGGAGAAAGAGATGGAAAAAACAAAAAAGCTGATTTTTTTTGAAGGGATCGAGGACAATTCCGCCTTTTCCTTTACGCTGGATGAGGTAGGACGCTTTGTTCCGGTCAAAATGACAGTCTATACGCTTTTCTGCGGAGAGATCTATCCTTTTGTCGCATTTGAACAGGAGCTTGCCTCTCTCAATCAGTACGCCTTTGAGGTAAGTCGGATCTTGGAAAAGAGATGGCGGGAGGCCGCATGTCGATTGGAAAAATACCGCCGGGAGGACCCATCCCTTTCCGATCCGCTCTGCACACCGTTTGAACTGCGGATGGGAGCCGAAGACAATTTAGACATGTGGGAAACTATCGCACAAGATGCCTCCCGTCAGATGACCGCCCTTTTCTATTCCTTCCTTGAGCGCGCTCTCCACCGGACCTGTCTTTTGATCGACCGCAGACCGGGTGAAGAAAGGCCCCGATACGACCGCTCGAAATCCAAAATCGTACAGTATTTTTCCATTCTCTTTGGAGAGGAATGGGAGACCCGCTCTCTTTTGGATTCGGAAAATCTGAAAATTTTAGAGATGGCCCGCAAAGTTCGCAACGACACGATGCACGGGGCCTATGAAGATGCCGAGAACAGGGAAACACGGTCCTTACCCTTCCGTCTGACCGAACTGATCGACGCTGTCTCCTATTTTCTCTGGGCAGCCGAAAAGGCCTATTCGGCACTTCAGAAAGATCGGGAAACGACTGCATCATGCAGGCGAACTTCTGACGATTGAAGTATCAAGGCCGAATCTGCTGCGAGCAAATCGCAGAATTCCGCTTTTCTTCCAAACCCTCATTAACCCTTCCCTACTATCCGGCAGCTATTCGCGTGATCATCATGCAGAAAAGAGCATTTTTACAGATTCGGTCTTACAGATTCGGTCTTACAGATTCGGTCGAAATCTCCCCATAAAACAAAAAAGGCGCCCGGATGGGCGCCTCATTTTTTGCCTTATCATTTTTTGGATGAATTCATTTTCTTCCCCGCATCTTAATCCTATTGGCCGATACCGCGGTTTATGACTCACATGACCGTGATGGTATAGCTGTATTCCTTCTTCTCGCCCGCCTCGAGCGTGTTCTGCCACTTTCTCTCCTCCAATGTCCCCTGAAAATCGGCGTCATCACAGCGGCCATACCAAGGCTCGATACAGACAAAGGGGCAGTCCTTCTTATAGGGAGACCAGATTCCCACGACGGGAGCATCGAAGGCCACCTCCACAAAAGGATCAAGAGAGGGGGTGCAGAGCGAAACCTTGTGCACCTGATCGTCTTCAAAGACCAGCGCGTCGTTGGCAAAGAGCTCTTTGTCCAATCGGATGGTGTGGTTGGGAAGAATCCGCACTACATCCTTGACATTGGTCTTCCCGGCAGCATAGCGGCCGGAAATGGAGGTGATCGTGCGCGGAGCCCGGTCTAACTGAATGTAGCATTCCTCCCGCTTCATCTCGAGCGGCAGGTTGAAGGCCGGATGCGCGCCGATCGAATAATACATCCGCTCTTCCCCGCGGTTCTCCACAGTCCACGAAACACGGAGCTCGTTGTTGAAGAGACTGTATTCCACGGTCAGAACAAAATCAAACGGATAGATTTTTTTCGTTTCCTCGTTTGCCGTAAGAACAAAGGCGATTTTCGATCCCTCTTTCCCAACAAACTCAAAATCCATATCGCGGGCAAAGCCGTGCTGCTTTGAGGGATAGGTCGTTTGATGATATCGATAGCTGTCGTTCACAAGCGCACCCACAAAGGGGAACAGGATGGGGGAACGTCTGGCCCAGAACTCGGGTTCCCCCTGCCAGAGGTATTCCTTGCCGTCCGAGCTCTTCAGGCTTTGAAGTTCGGCGCCGTGATCGGAAATCGTAACAACGAGACAGTTATTGGATATGGTATGAATGGCCATTTCTCTCTCCAAAAAAATAAATCTGCTCTATTATACTATAATGTGTCGAAAAATTCAACCATTTTTCAAAAAATCATCACAAAAAGGAAAAAATATCTTTATCCAAGACCGCTCATCTTTTGTATATTCATCACAAAAATATACGAATGAGACAAAGAGTAAGCCTGCCGCCTGAAGCAAAAGTCGCCGTCCTTTGGTTTTAGCAGACCCCCACTCAATCCAAGCATTCGATTTTTCTTTTCAGGCAGTCGCTTCAACCCAAACGCAAAGCTACCGCTCCGAAACGGCGTAAAGATTTAAGTCCCAAGCGGGAAAGCCGGCGAAACGGCGAAGATAGAGGCGATAATGCTTTCCGAAGGATTTCACCAGAAGAATCAGACGGAAAAGATCTTCGTTCCGATGATAGAGTGACACCAGCAGATCGGGGGCATACTTTCTGATGGTAGAGAGGCTCCCTTGCAAGGCCTCGTATTCGTTTCCTTCCACATCGTACTTGATGAAATCCACCTGTTCTCCCAATAGAAGGCTGTCCAGCGTGCAAACACGGACAGACGAATTCCCCTTTATCCTGCGCCCTCCGCCCGTTTCCTTCTCCGCTTTGTCCTCCGACCGCCTTTCTGTCCGCGCACCGCGGTTTCCGCCGGCAAGAAAGAGCATCTCACCGTTTTCCGCGCCGGCGGCCAGGTTATACGGCTCGACAAACGAGAGCTCGTTTTCCTCGACATAGCGGGTCAGCTTTTTGAAATTCCGGATATCCGGCTCAAGGGCAAGGATGCGGGAAAGATGAGGAAAACAACGCAGAAACTCCCGCACGCTGTCGCCGGTATACGCGCCGAGATCCGCGCAGACACAATAGCGTTCCGGGCGAAGAACACGCGTCAAAATCTCATTTTTGTCCGAAACGGCCCTTTCCAGAAACAAAAAGCGGCCCGAGAGCTTAAAGGCGATGACATTGTCGAACAACAAACGGGATTCTTCGTCAAAAAGGGCCTCCCGCGCCTCTTTGAGGAAAGATAAGTTTTTCTCATAGTAACGCGCGTCAAAAACCCCCTCCCCTATCACCGGAACATCGGGCAGATAGAGCTCGCAGGTTCGATCCAGCGCACGGATCTGTTCGATCACCTCGGGGCGTGAGCTGGCAAAAGCGACCAAGACGATAAAAGAAGCATACTTTTCGCGGATCTCCGAGAGGGTCATCACGCGCCTGCCGCGAAAAAATTGCCCCCGCACAAACGAATCGGAGGCAAAATAATCGGCAACGGAAAGACCGCGCCGCGCCAGTTCATCGGTAATCTTGTCGGCACCGTCGCCCATTCCGTAGAGCACCAAAGGCTTGTCGGCGGCGGCAAGTCTTGTCCAGAGATCGGTCACAGGCGCATCCGCTGTCGGAAAATCGGACATATCCGCTCCCTTCCCTCTCTTTCCCGAAGCAGCTGCCTTGTCGGATAAGAGCTGTTTGTTCATTGACCGAGGAGCCGGATCGCGTTGTCATAGAGAATCGCTTGTTTGGTCTTTTCATCCAAGTCTTCCAGATCAAAGAGTGCCCGATACTGCGCGATGGTCATCACCGGAAAATCGGTGCCGAACATCACCCGGTCGGTTCCGCAGGCAAGGGTCAGTTCCTTTGCCCTTTCCGGTGACATGGCCCACAGAGCGCTGGAATTGTCGTACCAGACATCATCCTTGCCGTACAAGTAAGTTGAAGCCTCTTCCCAGGCGCGATAGCCTCCGAGATGCGAGGCGATCACTTTCAGTCGCGGAAAGGACTCCAAAAGCTTCGCCAGCTTCTTCGGTTCGGAGAAGCGGTAACGCTCCCTGTCGTCTCCCATATGGAAATTGATGATGAAGCGCCCCTCGGCCGCCGCGCAGACGCGGTACATGCGCCGGTCCAGAAGATCGAAGCCCTGGATGTCGGGATGAATTTTAATGCCGCAAAGCCCCAGCTCCCGGCAGCGGTCGAGTTCGTTCTCCACATCTTCAAAATCCTGATGCATGGCGGCAAAGCCGAACGCTTCATAGCCGAGTGCGCGCGCCGCCGCCACCCGGCCGGCGATGTAGTCGTTGATGCTCTTTACCTGATGCGCCGAGGTCGCCACAGAAAAAAGAAGAAACCCCTGCGTGTGATTTTTTTCGCATTCGCGGATATATCCGTCAAAGGTGGCGGCTCCCGGCACCTCAAACTCATAAAAACGGCCGAGCGCCACTCTCGCCTTTTCGGCGATGGCATCTGGATAGACATGAACATGCGCGTCAAAGACCTTATATTCCATGTAAAAACACTCTTTCTTTTTCCTTTTTTAAGTTTCAGGGCTTCTCTTTGTAGAATTCATCATAGATTGCGCGGATCAGACGCTCCATATCCGATTCAGCTACACTGAGAATGATGTTGAATTCACGGGAACCCTGGTCGATCGTTCGAATATTTACGCCCGCATCGGCCGCCGCCCGGAACACGCGCGCCGCGGTTCCCACGCGGTTGACCATACCGCGGCCTACCACCGCCACCAGCGCCAATCCTTCCTCCAGTTGGATACTGTCCGGCTCTACCACGCGGCATATCTCGTTGATCACCGCGTCCCGTTTGGGAGAGAGCGCCTCGGTCGAAACGATGACGCCCACCGAGTCGATACCCGAGGGAAGATGCTCGAAGGATATTCCGTTATGCTCAAAGACCTGCAGAACGCGGCGCCCAAAGCCCACCTGACTGTTCATCATATCCTTTTCAATCGTCAGAACCGAGAAACCGCGCCGGCCGGCGATTCCGGTAATCGGTCCGCACCCCGCCTTGCTGTCGGCATGGGCGATGATCATGGTTCCCTTGTCCTCCGGCCGGTTGGTATTGCGGATGTTGATCGGAATGCCCGCCATCCGCACCGGGAAAATGGCATCCTCGTGAAGAACATTGGCGCCCCGGTAGGAAAGCTCCCGCAATTCGTGATAGGTAATCACCTCGATGTTTTTCGGCGAATCGACGATGCGGGGGTCGGCCACAAGAAAACCCGACACATCGGTCCAGTTCTCATAAATATCCGCCTCCGAGGCGCGGGCCACCACCGAACCGGTGATATCGCTTCCGCCCCGGGTAAAGGTCTTGATCCGACCGTCAGCCAGAGAGCCGTAAAAACCGGGAATCACGGCATTGTGATGAAGCTTCAGCACGGCTCCCATCACCTTCTGCGTCTTATAGGTATCGAGCATGCCGTCCTCTTCAAAGAACAAGACGTCGGCGGCGTCGATGAAATCAAACCCGAGCGCCCGTGCCAAAACGATGCCGTTCAGATATTCGCCGCGGCTGGCCATATAATCGGCGTCGGTCCCCTGCGTCAGATTTTCCTCTATGATGCGAAACTCTTCCGAGAGATCGAGGGGGAGCGAAAGCCCGTCGATAATCGCCTGATAGCGGTCGCGCACCGCCGCCAGGGCGATGCGGAAATCGCCTCCCATCTTCGCGGTATGATAGCATTCGTAGAGTTTATCGGTCACTTTGAAATCCCCGTCAAACCGTTTTCCGGGTGCCGAGGGAACCACATAGCGCCTCGTCTCGTCCTCCCGGATAATCTGGATTACCTTTTCAAACTGACCGGCGTCGGCAAGCGAGCTTCCTCCGAACTTGACGACCTTTATGTAATCGCTTTTCACTGTCCTATTCCTCCACTCACGGATGGGCAAACCAGTTGCCGTAATACATTCTATTATATGAAAACTATTGTAAAAAGTCAAGGACAATCTCCATTCGAAGAAAAAAATCCCAAGCTTCGGATAGAAAAGTTTCTTTTTTTTAATTGATTTTCCAGAATGCTTGTGATATAATGTTTTGTTCCGAATCGAAAGGGTTACGAAACAATCCAAAATGTACCGGGAGGTGTTTACCAATGGAGCTCACTGCCAACGAAATCGCTTTGATGATCGAGGAAAAAAATTACTCGGCCCTCAAACAAAAACTGAACGAAGAGAATGCCGTTGACATATCCGCGCTTTTTGCTGAGCTTCCCAAAGAAGTGCTTCCCATCGCCTTCCGTCTTTTATCCAAAGAGCTTGCCGCCGAAACCTTCGTGGAGATGGAGAGCGGCGAGCAGGAGCTTTTGATCCGCTCTTTCAGCGACAGCGAGCTCCGCACGGTGATCGAGGAGCTCTATTACGACGATATCGTGGATATTCTCGAGGAGATGCCGGCCAACATGGTCAAGCGCATTCTTGCCAACGCCACTACCGAGACCCGAGCCTCGATCAACACCCTGTTAAAATACTCCTCCGACTCCGCCGGGGGCATCATGACGCTCGAATATGTGCGTCTTCAGCCCGCTATGACGGTCAGTCAGGCCTTTGAGCGCATCAAGCGCGTGGGAGTGGACAAGGAAACGATCTACACCTGCTACGTCACCGACCCCAACAAAAAGCTGCTCGGCGTGGTCACCGTCAAGGACATGCTGTTAGCCGATGAAGGAAAGCTTGTCCAAGATATCATGGAAACCAACGTGGTCTTCGCCTACACCTACGAGGACAAGGAAACGGTGGCCAAAACCTTCATCGATTACGGATTTCTGGCGCTGCCTGTCGTAGACAATGAAAACCGCCTTGTCGGCATTGTCACCTACGACGACGCCATGGACGTCATCAGCGAAGAGAGCGAAGAGGACATGCAGATCATGGCGGCCATTACGCCGACCGACACACCCTATCTGCGCACCTCGGTCTTCTCGATCTGGAAGGCGCGCATTCCCTGGCTGCTGCTTCTCATGATCTCGGCCACCTTCACCGGACTCATCATTACTTCATTTGAAAACGCGCTGGCCGCTTCGGTCGCCCTCACCGCCTTCATTCCGATGCTGATGGATACTGGAGGAAACTCGGGGTCGCAGGCCTCGGTCACGGTCATCCGCGGCATATCCCTCGACGAGATTGCCTTCCATGACATCTTTAAGGTCATCTGGAAGGAACTGCGCGTTTCCTTCTTCTGTGCCATTACGCTGGCCGCTGCCAACTTTGTCAAAATCGTTCTGGTCGATATGCTCCTGATCCACAATGCGCTCACCTTCTCCTCCGAGGGCTTTCTCATCACGGCGGTGGTCTGCCTGACGCTCGCCGTCACCGTTATCGCGGCCAAGTTTATCGGCTGCACCCTTCCGATTCTGGCGAAAAGGCTCGGTTTTGATCCCGCCGTCATGGCCAGTCCCTTCATCACCACCATTGTGGACGCGATATCGCTTCTTGTTTATTTCTTCTTTGCCAAGGCCATCATTCCCGGACTGTAAGGCCGCTCTTTGGCATGGCGCTGCGGCGGGAACCGAAAGGGCCTGTCTATTATTCCGCCGCCTTCGTGTTCAGATGCCTCGGCGCGTAAAAAGAGCCAAAGACGCAAAAAACACAAAATGCTCTCAGGCATATCCGACGGTCGGATAAGAAAAATCCGTCCTTTCGTTTGATCCGAAAGGACGGATTCTTAAATTCCGGCCTGAATTTTCAGCGGCCGACTGAAAAGCCGGTATGGCAGATGAAAAAATGCGGGAAGAGAAAAATCATACCGAGCGAAAGCCTCGCCCGATGATCTCGTTGGTCGACTGCACGATCACGAAAGCCTCCGGATCGAGCTTTCGCAGCATCTGCTTCAGGCGAACCGCTTCCGCCCGCTTGCAGAGGGTGAAAACCAGCTTCTTATCGCCGTGCGAGTATTCGCCGATTGCATTCACCGTAGTGGCCGAATGATGCAGTGTATGGATAATGTAGTCCGTGATCGGCTCGGGGTCGGAGGTAACGATCATAAAGCTTTTGCAGACATACATGCTCTCAATCACGCCGTCCACCAAAAAGGCCTTGGCGAAAAGGCCGAGGAGCGAAAAAAGTCCCGTCCGGAATCCGAAGACAGGAAAAGCCGCCGCCGAAATGAGGAAGTCACTGCATAAGAGCGCCTTTCCCACATCGAGCGAGGTATACTTTTTCAAAATCAGCGCAATGATGTCGGTTCCGCCGGAGGAGGAACCGCTGTAAAACAGAATAGCCGAACCGATGCCGG
>CALXKW010000100.1 GCA_944389045.1 uncultured Clostridia bacterium
AGTCAAAGCACAAATCAGCTGCTCCTGCTGGGTAAGCTGCAAATAGGCTTTGGCGTCCTCCATATATTCCTCGGAAACCATTATTGCAGCGGCTGTAGAAGCGTATAGTTCACACCATCTGAGCGAAATAGCACAATCAGAGGCAGGCCAAGACAATATTAACGCATGTGAAGACAAACTCAACGAAGTCATTACATATGCTCAGACTAACAAAAAGAAGTGTATTTGTTTTGTTACGGGAGTTCCGGGAGCGGGCAAAACATTAGTGGGGCTTGATATTGTTGCTAAGAATTTGGATAAGGGCGGCTCGAATCTGAGTGTTTATCTTTCTGGCAACGGCCCATTGGTAGAGGTTTTGCGCGAAGCTCTGATACGTAGTGTAAAAGCTAAAAAACAGTTTAACAAAGAGACAAAAGCCGCTATAGAAGCATTGATACAAAGTAGTTTTGCATTTAAAAAGGATAATGCATCCCATAATCGTCCGACGCCGGAGAATATTTTGATTTTTGATGAAGCTCAGCGCGTTTGGAATCAGCAGAAGATGGCAAGCAAACATAAAGATCCTAAAATGGCCATAAGCGAACCTCACTTATTGTATAGCATTATGGATCGTCATAAGGATTGGGCAGTTATGATATGTTTGGTTGGCTTGGGCCAGGATATTTATGATGGCGAAGTCGGCATCAACGAATGGTTCAGATGCGGCATACAGGACTATACCGAATGGGAGATGTTCTATTCTTCTGAGATTTTTAATCAGGTAGAAGACAAAAATATTGATAAAGAGATGATTCTCGGATGTGATAGATGTTATGAAATTATAGAGTTACACTTAAAAACATCAATTCGCTCGTTTAGAGCAGACAAACAATGTCAGTTCGTCGATTACCTTATTGACAACAAGCCAGAACAAACAGCTGAGATTTATAAATTAATATCGGTAAGGTATCCTGTATACCTTACAAGAGATTATCAATTAGCTAAGGAATGGGTGCGAAAGCAAGTTAGAGGGTCGCAACGGTGCGGTGTTATGGCGTGTAGTAGTGCACAAAGGTTAAAACCTGAAGGCATTTATGTGCCCACAGAGATAGACGTAAAGAACTGGTTTTTAGCACCAAGCGATGACCTCAGATCTTCTAATATGCTTGAGATTGTTGCAAGCGAATTCAAAGTACAAGGACTTGAAATTGACTGGGGTATTGTTTGTTGGGATGCCGATTTAAGAAGAACTACTAACGGCAAGGGATGGGATCACTATTCTTTCCGCGGCACACGGTGGAACAAGAGAAATAAACCTGAGCAAAAGCGTTATTTGGAAAACTCGTACCGAGTACTCCTAACGCGCTCAAGACAGGGAATGGTGATATTTGTGCCGTATGGCGTATCATCGGAAGAAGATCCGTCACGTAATAGAGAATATTATGACGGCATATATAAGTATCTTTTATCTTGTGGAATAGAAGAATTAAAGTAATGATGCAAGAACTTATGCACGATCCGATTTTTCTTGCGGGAAAGTTAGAGGTTTCTTTAGACAAGCAATTGGATTCGTTATATCGTATTGCCAGAAACTATATCACGACCGCGGATTGGAGGAGATTAAAGAGCGCTTAATTGAACTGGAAGCGGAATTGTTTGCATTTGATTTTGATGCAAAAATGAAACGCTATTCGTCATTGTCTATGACGGCGTTCAAAGCGGTCTTGTCGAAAAAATACGCTTCTATTCGTGTGCACAGACTTTATGACTCTGATGATCTGTGGAAGAACTCGGAAGGATTAATTAAATACTATATGATGGTGTTAAGCACCACTTACTTGCTCAGAGCAAGCCTCTCACGCAAATTTGTAATCGAAAAAAACTAATCGAAAACAATGTTACTCTGGAGTAAGATACATTCGTGTCACTAAAACATAAAGCGAGGTCAACGATGAACAAACACATTTTCAACTCAAGGTTGTTGGACAACTTGTCCACCATTCGTTCGGAATAAGTATGGATCAAGCGAACGCATGGGAAAATCAAATTAGCGAGTTGCAGTCAAGACTGGAATCTCATGGTATAGAAGGCGACATCATATTTGAATATGACATTGTACACCTCGGAAATAGAAGCGAAAGATAGTTTTATTTCCGATTTTCTCTAATGTTGTCTCTGTTTACATTTCGATTCTTTTAGATATCACAATGAAACAATATGTTTCGCGAATAATCAGTTCTAACTGACTTGTAGCCGTGCCGCCAGTCAGAACCTGAATCGAATCCCGGTTCAGGTTCTTTATATTATTTGGAGGGTTTTTCGTCTAACATTTAGAATTTCTTCAGGCATTGATTTGTTATTCGGAAAACTATGCGAAACCCACTTCGAAACCACGGAAAAGTGAATAAGAGCCGGTTTGGAAAGCTTGGAAAATGTGTTATATTTGAATCGACCCTGTTTCCGGCAGGGGAAGGATTGGCTGTAAAATTGTGTTTACGGAAGCATGCTCTCCACTAAATCCGCAAAGGTTCGAATCCCACAGAACGAGGATGTTTCTGTGCCAACAAATTCCTTGAATGGTTATTATTTGTAGAATACTAATACTATTCATCCCACTGGAATTGGAGATAAAAATATGTACCCGTTCTTATATAAATATTGCAAATTTTCGGAAAAAAATTATGATTTGAGTAACTTTCAAAACGATACGCTGTTTTTTAATTCTCCTACGGGATACAACGATCCGTATGAAGGTGTTATAGCGGTTTCTATCACGGACATAATTAAAGCATATTTTATTGCGCGTTCTGAAACATATAATTTAAATAAGTTGGATATAGACGCCGTTTTTGCTTTACCGGAAATCATTCAATCCATTGAAGGGTCAAAAGATATAAAAAGTGTCGATCGAAATTATTTAATTTATTCGGAAAAGCAATTGCAAATATTGAAATCCCCCAGAAGTTCTTTGCTCTTTTAAATTTTTCATTGACGATGAGTATTTAAAATTATTTCCTCAAATTTCGAGTGCTACTTTGTCTGTAGATGCATATGAGAAAATTATAAAAAAAGTGTTTTCTAAATTTGATGATATAATTGGAGTTTCCAAAGAATGTTTGTTAGATTTTTTTGTATACAGATATGCTGAAAAATATCACATTGTAAATACAGTAAGGAAAAAAAACAAAATAATCATTCCCATTTGGCTGGTTGATGGAATATATAACACTCCGTTCAAGTATGAAACATACGAACAAACATTAATAGAATATAACAATAAAGCGTTAGAAGTTTTTGATATTATGCGGAAGTTTCCGGGAAGATTTTTTAAAACGACTTGCTTATCAGAAAATCCAAAGTCAATTTTGATGTGGTCGCATTACGCAGATCAACATAAAGGCTTTTGCATTGAATATGATTTTAATAAAGCAATAGGAACCGATTTTCCCTTAAAGCATTTACTTAAGGTTACTTATTCTGATGATATGATTGCGATAAATCTCCAAACATTAATTCAAGGATTACGCAAAAAAATGGATCCGAATTATATGAAAGATTCGGCTATTTCTCAGCTTTCTGCTGAGACATGTTTGAAAGCAATCCTTACAAAGAATTCGGCTTGGGAATATGAGAAAGAATGGAGAATTGTTTTGGATAATTTTTCAAATATAAAAATCGAGAAGATACCATATGCTACAAAAATAATCTTGGGAATCAATATTGAAGAGAAGAATAAGGCGGCACTTTTGAAGATTACAAAAGAGAAGAATCCTCCCATACCCGTCTATCAGGCTTATTTGTTGCCTGACAGATACGAGATAGGGTACTATCCCATAATATAAGGAAAAGGCACAGACGCCGCGGCTATGCCTTTTCCTTGTTGGGTGATGAGATTTGCCGCTTATTTTGGCGGGCGGCGGAGCTTTCTCGGCGCTGTATGTGTTCTGAAAAAACGAGGATTGCCGTGCCGGAAGCGTCTTTGTCCCGAATTTTTTTCTTTCTTTCTTTACTTTCTTTGTCAGGGCTTTGGGTCTTTCTTTATTTCAAGCCCTTGGGTGTCAAGCCCTTTGGCCTTTTTTCGCCTCTCGGACGCGCGGAGGAAGAGAAGGCCGGCCGCGGCGACAAGGCATTCGGTCACCGGGAAGGAGCACCATACGCCGGTGGTACCCGCGGCATAGGAGAGAAGGAAGACGGTGGGGAGGATGACCGCGAAGCCGCGCAGGAGCGAAAGGACATGCGCGGGGCGGGGGGAGTCGGCTGAGGTGAAATAAACCGAGAGAAGGATGTTGAACCCGGCGAAGGGACAGGCGATGAAATAGAGCTTCAGGCCCCGGACGGCGAGGCGCTGAAGCGCCTCGTTTTTCTCGCTGTTGAAGAGGGAAGCGATGGGGGAAGCGCCGAAAAACAGGCCGGCATAGAGGATGCCGGACAAAATCAGCATGGAGACGAGCGCGTAGCGGAAGATTTTTTCAAAATCCTTCCGATTGCCCGCGCCGAAATTGCTGCTGAGAAGCGGCTGAATGCCCTGACCGATTCCGGTGAAGATGGCCAGAACGACAAGCGAGAGGTTGGCGACGATGCCGTATGCCGCGACGCCGGTGTTTCCCTGAAGGGAGTAGAGGATGGCGTTGAACGCGATCATCACGACGCCGGAGGAAAGCTCGGTGATGAGAGAGGGCACGCCGTTGGAGAGGATGCCGGCAAAAAGGCCCTTTTCCGGCCGGCACCTTGAGAGGCGAAAGCCGTTTTGTTTCCGGAGAAAATGCGGCGACAGAATCAGAATGCTGATCAGGGGGGCGAGGCCGGTGGCGAACACCGCGCCGAAGATCCCCATTTGGCAGGGGAAAATGAACACATAGTCCAGAACCACGTTAGACAGGCTGCCGCCGATCATGGCGGCCATGGAAAGCTGCGGAGCGCCGTCGTTGCGCACGAAGCAGAGAAGGAGATTGTTCAGGAGAAACGCGGGAGAGAAGAGCAGAATGACGCGCAGATAGGTTTCGGTCATGGCGAAGACCTCTTCGTCCGCGCCCAGAAGCGAAACGATGCCGTCGGAAAAGAAGAGGCCGGCGGCTGCAAAAAAGAGAGAGAAGAGCGCGGCAAGGCAAAAGGCGTGGGTGAAGATCCGGTCGGTCGCCTTCCGGTCGCCGTGATGGCGCGCGATCGAGTACTTGATTCCGCCGCCCATGCCGATCATCAGGCCGCTTCCGTGGATGAAGCTGTAAATCGGAATCGCCAGATTCAGCGCCGCCAGCCCGTTCATGCCGATTCCCTGCGAGACGAAAAAGGTGTCGGCCAGAATGTAGCAGGAAAGGCCGATCATGCCCAAGACATTCAGGGACGAGTACTTCAAAAAATCCTGAAAGCAGTTCGATTTTGTCATGGTTTCCTCCAAAAAAGCCGAAAGTCCGGTCAGACAAAAAAACGCCTGCTCACTCCTTCTATGGCCTAACGGAGTGACTGCAAGCGTTTACCCGGCGGTATCGTTATGTGGTTTGGGGGTGATTCAAAGGCAAAGATTCAAAAGCGGTGATTCAAAAGCGAAGATTTAAAAGCGGTCGTGCGAAGCTGAAGACGGGTTTGGCGACCCGCCGGCGGCGGATTGGCGTTTGTGCGGCGCGTTTGCGGCGGATTGGCGTCTGTCCGGCGCGCTGTGCGGCGGTCGGTGTCTGTCCGGCTCGTGTGCGGCCGATGTCCATCGGCGGTTTGCCGGCCTTTGAAAGGTTCCCCAATGACTTACCCGTCTCATTATAGAGCAAAAAGAGGAATCTGTCAAGAGCAAAAGAAAAGATTTAAGGGAGAGGCCGGTAGGACGGGAGAAGGCTGGGAGAGCGGGCGTGGTCGGGACGGATGGGAGAGGGACGGGGGAACGGGCGAAGGCCGGGAGGATGGGAGAAGAACGCGCCGCTGTTCGTTGTCTGTGCCGCCGCTCGCTGTCTGTGTTGTCGTGTAGCCGTGCGCCGTGCTTGTCCAGTCCCGTCCGGGCAAACGGCGGAAGGTCTCGGCGGGGCGGGGTACGCACCCGCCCCGCGGCTTCGGTCGGGTTTTCTGCTTTGTGCCCGTGCCGCCGTGCGTGTCCGTGCCCGTTGTTGCGCCGCCGTGCGCCGTGCTCGTTCGGCCCCGCCCCGGCAAACGGCGGAAGCGTCTCGGCCGGGGTACGCACCCGCCCCGCCGCTTCGGTCGGGTTTCCCGCTCGTGCCCGTGTCGCCGCGCGCGTTCGTGCCCGCCGCCCGTGCCGCCGTCTGTGTTGCCGTCCGGCCCCGTTCCAAATGGCGAAAAAATAAGAAAAGGCACTGCGGACAATCTGCCTGTTTGCATGTTCCGCTTTCTGCATATCATTTCCTTTGTAATATACCGATACGGGCGAGAGCATCTTGACGATCTGCATATTTTATGCTATGATAATAGGCAGATACGGGGGGGTGGTATAAGAAGATGAGAAAATTTGACTATTCCTTTTTGGACAACGGTCTGCTCCCAGCAGGGCTTTTGAATCTGACAATAAGCATTGCGGAATTAAAAACAATGGCGGGACTGCGGAAGGATCGATATAAGCAGATATTTACCGAGCTGGAAGCGGTTGCAAAGATTCAATCTGTTAAGAGTTCCAATGCTATTGAAGGCATTGTGACCAGCGATCAGCGAATTGCGGAAATCGTTAATCAAAACAGCGCGCCGCTCAATCATAACGAAGCGGAGATCCTCGGATACAGAGATGCGCTGAATGCAGTACACTTGGGACATGAATATTTGGATTTGAGAAGAGAGGATATTCTGAGACTGCATAATATCCTGATGTCCTCTGCGGGATATGAATACGGCGGTCGATACAAGACCGATGACAATGTTATTCTCGAAACCGATGCCGACGGAAATCGCAAGGTCAGGTTCAGACCAACTCCCGCACACGAAACGGCACAGGCAATGGAACAGCTGGAGCTTGCCTATCTGGAGGCAAGAAGCAATTCCAACATCAATCAATTGCTGCTTATTCCATGCGTTATTCTGGATTTTCTGTGCATACACCCGTTCCGAGATGGGAACGGCAGAATGTCGAGATTGTTGTCCCTCCTTCTTCTGTACAAAAACGGCTACGATGCGGGAAAGTATATTTCCTTTGAAGAGCAGATCAACAATTACAAAGCGTATTATTACGAAGCCCTCAAGGAATCCTCCGCAGGCTGGCACACGAATGAGAATGACTATGTGCCATTCATTCAGAATTTCCTTTCCATGCTCTATATGTGCTACAAGGAATTGGATAAGAGATTTGCGGTGTTGCATGGTAAGAAGATTACAAAAAAGGCGCGTGTCGAAGCCACCGTTTTAAACAGCCTTACTCCCCTATCGAAAGCGGAAATAGGCAAAATCCTGCCCGATGTCAGCCCGACGACAGTAGAAGCGGTTCTGGGCGCTATGGTAAGAGAGGGCTCGATCAAAAAAATCGGTTCGGCTCGGAATGTAAGATATATCAAAAACTAAATCCTTTTTCGAAGGCGTGAGGCAAGCGCCAAACCCGGAGGCCGGGTGGATAGGCGAAGGCCGGGCGGATGGGAGAAGATCGCGCCGCTGTTCGTTGTCTGTGCCGCCGCTCGCTGTCTGTGTTGTCGTGTAGCCGTCCGCCGTGCTCGTTCGGCCCCGTCCGTGTCCACACAGGGTGAACCCCGGAGGCCGGTGGCAAGAAGTAAACCCGGAGGCCGTGTGGCAAGGGCCAAAACCGAAGAACGGGGGCAGGGGCGAAAGCCGGAGGGCGGTGGCAAGCGGGAAAAGCGCAAAAAAAGGCGGTCTGTCATACTGGAATATGACAGACCTGCACAGGCGTCCGTGGCACGTCCATACAACCGGATGACCGGCGCCCGGGGATAGAATAGCACACTTTTCGGGATTTTGCAAGAGATTTTTAGGAAACTTTTCGCGAAAAGCGCCGAAAGAGGGCTTTGTATAGACAGATATTTTTCATGAAAGGCTTTTCTTGAAAAACCCGTTGAAAAAATTTTTCAAAAAAACCGAAATAATTTTCGAAAACCGGTTGACAAAAGTGTTTTTTTAAGCTATAATGAGAACGTAAAAAAAAGGCGGTTTGCCATACTGCAATATGACAGACCTGCATAAGTGTTCTAGGTACACCTATACAACCGGATAACCGGCGCCCGAAGGTAGTATAGCATATTTCTTCGGATTTTGCAAGGGGGTTCCGGAAAAAGTAGGTTTTTTTACAGCGCCGTTTTTCAGAAAATGGGGAAAACGCGCGGTCAGACGACGCGGAATCGGGATACGAGACCGCAATGCAGAAGCAATGCGGAATCGGAATGCGAAATCCTTCGGCTTTTCACATGGCCGGGATTTTGCCGGAGGCTGT